>NZ_JAZHRU010000001.1:300000-600000 GCF_036924525.1 Bradyrhizobium sp. AZCC 1719
CGATGCCGATGCCGATCGCGGGCTTGCCTTCCTGGCGGGCGACGAAGGTCGGGGGATCGACGAAGCCGTGGGTGACGGTCGCGATATCGCCGAGCCGAAACACGCGGCCGTTGCTTTCAACCGGGGTTTCCGCAACTGCCTTGACGCCATCGAGCGCGCCGGTGACGCGCAATGGCACGCGCTGCGAGGAAGTCTCCACGGTGCCCGCGGGCGTGACGTTGTTCTGCTTGGCGAGCGAATCGAACAGCGCCTGCGGCGTGATGCCGAGCGTTGCGAGCTTGGCGTGGGAGAATTCGACGAAGATGCGCTCGTCCTGGGTGCCGTAGAGATTGACCTTGGTGACGCCGGGAACCTTCAACAGGCGCTGGCGCATGCCTTCGGCAGCCTTCTTCAATTGCGCGTAGTCGGCGCCGTCGCCGGTCATCATGTAGAGAATGGAATCGACGTCGGAGAATTCGTCGTTGACGTTCGGCCCGAGCAGCCCTGCGGGCAACTGGCCCTGCACGTCAGCGAGCTTCTTGCGCAACAGATAAAACAGATAGGGCACGTCCTTCGGCGGCGTCGAATCCTTGAAGGTGACCTGCAGCGCCGTGAACGACGGCTTGGAATAGGTCTGCACCTTCTCGAAGAACGGCAATTCCTGCAGCTTCTTTTCGATGGGGTCGGCGACCTGGGTCTGCATTTCGTGCGCGGTCGCGCCCGGCCAGATCGCAGAAACGTTCACCACCTTCACGGTGAAGAACGGGTCCTCGGCGCGGCCGAGCCGCTGATAGGAGAAGAAGCCGGCGACGCCGAGCACGATCATCAGGAACAGAATCAGGGTCGGATGGCTTACCGCCCAGCCCGAAAGATTGAAGCGCTTCATGTCACTCTCCAACTTCGAAATACGTTTGCACTTCCACCGTCATTGCGAGCGTTCGCTCCTCGCAATGACGGCGCGGGTTAATTGACGGGGCTAGAACGACAGCGACGAGACCACCCGAACCTTCTGGGCTGGATCGAGCTTCTGCACGCCGAGCGCAACCACCTTGGCGCCTTCGTTGACGCCGCCTGAAATCACGACGGCATTGCTCTCGTAGGATTTCACGACGACCGGCTTCAGTGCGATCGCGCCGGAATCGTCGACGATATAGAGCGCGGGATTGCTGCCCTGGCTGAACAGCGCCGACAGCGGCAGTTTTGCCACACGCTCGCTGGCGGCATCGGCAAGCGTCAGGGTGGCGGTCATGCCAAGCGAGACCTTGTCGTCGGCTTCCGGCAGCGAGAATTTGGCAAGATAGGTCCGCGTCGCGGGGTCTGCGGAAGGCGCGATCTCGCGCAACTTCGCGGCATATTTCTTTTCCGAATCCGTCCACAGCGTCACGGTGGCGGTGCCGGACTTGGCGCGGCCGACCAGCGTCTCGGGAATCGCGACCACGGCCTCCTTCTCGGCAAAGCGGGCGACGCGGACTGCGGTCTGGCCGGCGGCGACGACCTGGCCGGGGTCGATCAAGGTCGCGGTGACCACGCCGCGGGTATCGGCGACCAGCGTTGCATAAGACAGCGAGTTCTTGGTGAGTTCGACCTGCCGCTCGGCCCGATTGAGGCGTGCGCGCGCTTCGTCGGCGGCGGCGCGGCTCTGATCCATCTGGGCGTCGGTGGTCCAGCCCTTGGCGCGCAGATCCTTGGCGCGCTGCTCGGCGGCGCCAGCCTGCGCCAGCACGCCGGTGGCGGCGCGGAATTCGGCCTCCGCCTGCTCGGCCTGCAGCTTCAGATCGACCTCATCGAGGGTGGCGAGCGGCTGGCCGACATCTACGGTCTGGCCGACCTCGACCAGACGCCGGGCAACCTTGCCGGGGACGCGAAAACCCATGTCGGTCTCAATCCGGGGACGGATGGTGCCGACGAAACTGCGTTCCGGCGTCTCGGCCGCATAGTGCACGGTGGCAACCAGAACCGGGCGCCCGGGAGCGGCCGCCTCGGTCGCCTTTTCATTGCAGCCAGCCAGCACGAACACCGCAAGCGCCAGAAAGGCTCCCGTCAAGAGCCTGTAATAGCTAGAGAAAATGGACCGGGCGAACATTGAACTCTCCATCGCGGAAACTGATGAGGAGTATCGAATGGCGAATGACGAATGTCAATATTCGTCAGCGATCATGAATTCGTGAGGGAACGTGAGGTTAAGAGTTAATGGCGTCCTAAGGGGAATTGGCTCCGGACCGGCCTGCTCCTCAGGCAGTCCTCGCGCCGAACGCCGCACTGGAGCAGTCCCCGACCCGGCCATGCGGCTTTCGCCCCGCCCGCATTAAGCGCGTCGAGCTTTACTGCGAGACTTCTTTGCGGTGGCCTTCTTCGCGCTTCTCGCGGCCTTGCTCGCCAGCCTTGATTTCTGGCTGCTCGATTTCCTTGCGGCCGACCTTTTCGCCGTCTTCGTGGCGCTCCGCGCCTGTGCGATTCGAGTCTTGGCGGCTCCGGCCTTCGCAGCTCGAGTCTTCGCAGTCCGAGTCTTGGCTGCTCGAGACTTGGCCGTTCGAGACTTGGCAGCTCTGGCTTTCGCGGCCCTGGCCACCGGCGCGCTGCGCCGTTGTTTCGTTGCGCGCTTCCGCCGTGCAGGCGCGGCTGCGGTCGGCGGCACCATCAGCGGATCGGACACAAGACCGTCGGCGGCAAGCGGCACGTAGGCCGCCGCGCGTTCGTCGACCTTCACGCCCGGCTCGTCGGCTTTCAGTGCCTGGCTGGCAGCTTCCGTTGCGGTGTTCGCAATCTCCTTCACCGTGTCGGTGAATTTCTCCAGAACCGATTTCTTGCCCATGTCGCCCTCCCGGGCTGTGGCACATGGAACTAACCGATGAGACAAAGTCGGGTTCCCGAACGCAAACGCTACTCCCCCAACTGAAAGCGCTCGAAGCGATCCAGCTCTTCCTCGATACGCCGCTTGTAGTCCTTGCGCGCCGCCCTCACCGCGCCCTTGCCGACCCAGCTCCATTTCTGCATCAGGAGTTTCTTGTTCTGGCGGTCGGTTTTGAGATCGATGGCGGCGACGATGTCTTCGTCGACCAGCACCGGCAGCGCAAAATAGCCGAACAGGCGCTTCTCCTTCGGCACATAGGCCTCGAAGCGGTGGCCGTAGTCAAAGAACAGTTCGGTGCGCTTGCGCTGGATGATCAGGGGATCGAACGGCGAGAGGATGTGCACCGGGCCATCGCTTACATCCGCCGTCCCATTCGCCTCCAGCACTTCCGGCCGGGCCCAATGCTCCTGCTTGCCTGCGCCTTCGAGCGCGACCGGTACCAGTTCCTTGCGCCGCACCCGCGCCTCGATCAGGCGCCGCACCGCGGGCTTGCTCGGCGCGTCGAGATGGCAGACGGAATCCAGGCTGACGACGCCTTGGGAGCGAAGCGCGCGGTCGAGCAGATAGGCGGTGATGTCAGCGGAGGGAGCCGGCTTTGGCGGCTTGTCCCAACCGAAATGCCGCGTCATCAGCTCGTAGGTCTTGAGCATGCCGGTGCGTTCGGAGATCGTCACCTCGCCGGTGTAGAACGCAAGCTGCAGCGCCCGCTTCGAGGGTTTTCGGCTCTGCCACAGATGCTCTTTCTCGGTCAGAATGTCGTCCTCGATGTCGCGGATCGTGAGTGCGCCGTCGCGCCGCAACAGCCGCATCACTTTGCGGGTGTCCTCCGGCTTGACGGAAGCAAACCACCGGTGGCCTTCGCGCCGGTGCTCTCGCATCGCCGGAACGAAGAAGCGAAAATCCTTCGCCGGCACATAGGAAAGCGCGTGGGTCCAGTATTCGAACACGCTCTTGTCGACGCTCTGCGCCTGGCGCAGGTCGGCGCGGGCGTAGGCCGGGATGCGGCTATAGAGAATGTGGTGATGACAGCGCTCGATGACGTGGATGGTGTCGATCTGCACATAGCCCAGATGGTCTACCGCGGCCGCGACCGCCTGCGGTCCGGCGCCGAACGGTTCGCTGGTATCGAGCCGTTGAGCGTGCAGCCAGATTCGCCGGGCTTCCAGCTTGGTCAGGGGATGGGGTTTAGTCGCGCGGGGCATCGCACGGCAATGTAGCGGGATTCGCGCGCGTGGGGAGTCCCGGGTTCCCTGACCGCCGCCTCGCGGCGCGGACTCACCTCACCGCTTCTGCTGGTCTCCGACGCTGCCGGTTGCGATCTCGGCCTCGCAGGAGGCGCGACCGGGCTGCGGCGCGTGGCATTTGTAGACATGGCCGGTCAGACGATCGACCAGCCACGCGCTCTCCTCCGTCGGGCTTTCGAACCCGACATAGCGGCTGCCGAGCGCGTTGAGCAGCGTCGACAGCAAGATTGCAGCGGCGATCATCGCCGCGCCGATCAGTGTTGGCATTGAACTTCCGGAACCGGCTGGCTCCGATGCGCTGGTGCGATGACTCAGATACTCACGCTGACGTTTGACTGACTGTAACACCCGGCCCGCCCGTTTGGTTGCCCCGAACGAATTCTTCTTCAGATTTTTTGCGAGTAGTTTTGCTAGACGCGCATCTGGCCGATTTGTTGTCCACAGATCGGCGCCGGCGCGACGAGCCGCTTTTTCTTTTCCGAAGTCAGCGGTGGGAAGTGACGGAGCGGTCCGTTATCCGGCGGAGCGTCGTTGCCACCTGCTTGGACCGTTCAGTCCCGACAGCGCAGCTAGCGCGCCGCGACCTCCGCCGTCACCGGCCTCGACTTCGACATCAGGCAGCCTTTACCAATGTGATTTGAATCACATTGCCTGCTTTGAACCCGTCCTATCGTCGCAGCATCAAAACGTCATGCACGCCAGTTTGCAGGCGTTAACAGTGAGGATTACGACAATGACCCGCTTTCTCTCGATCATGACTATCGGCGCCGCGCTCTCGATGACGGCGGGGCTAGCCGTCGCCGGCGAGACCGTCTCGGCCGACAAGATCCTGGACGCTCTGAAGCCGAAGCCGGGCGCGACCCGCGGCCTTTCGAGCGGCTCGCAGCAGCCGGTGGATGCTGCCGCAAAGGCCAAGGAGATCGGCTTCGTCGATACCCTACGCAACCGCAAGACCCGGTCGCTGTCGCTCGGCGAGCGCCAGGAAATCGCGGAACTTGCCGCGAGCAAGCCGAAGATCGATCTCGAAATTCAGTTCGACTACAACTCGGCCGACATCAGCAAGAACTCGGTTTCCGCGGTGCAGGAACTCGGCAAGGCGCTCTCCGATTCGAGCCTGAAGGGTTCGACCTTTGTGGTCGCCGGTCATACCGACGCGATCGGCAGCGAGGCCTACAACCAGGATCTTTCCGAGCGCCGTGCCGATACGATCAAGAAGTACCTGACCGAGAAGTACGGCATCGCCGGTTCCAATCTCGTGACGGTCGGTTACGGCGAGACCAAGCCGAAGGATGCGAACGCGCCGATGGACCCTACCAACCGCCGCGTTCAGGTTGTCAACATGGATAGCAAGACCGCCTCCAAGTGAGGTTTTGAAAGGTGAGGTCTTGAAAGCCGATCCGCCTGCCGCCAGCGGCAGGCGGATTTTCCATTGGCTAAACAGCGCGAATGGCCGCCTCAAATCCAGTTCTGGAAGATCATCAGGCGGCTGAACGTCGCCATCGAAGTACCTATGAACGCGGCCGATATCGGCAACATTGCGACAAAGCCGGCAAAGCCGATTGCGACATAGGCCCATAGCACCCAACCGGGCATGCTGCCGCGTTTCAAGGCATACACCAGCGCAAAGCTCGCCGTGGTCGCCGCCGGCATATAGTAGTAGATGAAGCCGAGCGTTCGCGGCAGCAATGCCCATGCGAGGTATGGGCCGAAATAGAACGCCAATATCAGGAAGGCATCGACCCGTCGCGTCACGATCCAGTCGCGCAGGCAGATCGCGACCGCAATCAGCGCCGGCCACAGGATCAGCGGGTTGCCGAGGAAGACCACGGCGGCGATACGGTCTTCGTCGATCTTGTCGAACAGATACCAGACCGGACGCACCAGGAACGGCCACGACGGCCATGAACTCATGTAAGTGTGCCCCGCGATCGCGGTCGTCGTGTTGTCGCTGAGGATGCGTCTCTGGGCTTCCAGAATATCCGCGATCGATAGTCCATAAAGCGGAATGAAGGTCGCGACATAAACCACCGTCGGAACCAAAACGAAGCACACGGCGAAATGCCAGGCGTTGAAGCCGGACCAGAGATCGGGCCGGTACCAATCCTCCGGCCGGGCATCCGCGAAGTGAGTGCGCCAGCTTTGCAGCAGTCGGATCACGGCGACGATGACGATACAGACCGCGAGCGCGAACATCCCGCTCCATTTGCAGCCTGTCGACAGACCAAAGCCGATCCCGGCAAGCGCGAACCACAGATGCGGCCGCTCTCTTCGAAAGCCATGCATGAATGCCGCGATGGCGAACAGGCCGAAAGCGAGCGCGAAAATATCCAGCATCGCGATCCGCGATTGCACGAACAGCATCTGATTGAAAAAGGCGAGCAGGCTCGCCGCAATCGCCGGGCCCTGAGCGGCGAACAGCGCCAGGCCGCACAGATACACCCCTACAACAGCGAGGGATCCGAACAGTACGGCGGGATACCGCCAGCCCAGCGGTCCGTCGCCGAATGAATGGATCGACAGAGCGATGAACTGCTTGGCGAGCGGTGGATGCATCGGATTGAGCATCGGCTCTCGCATCACCGGCTCAAGCATCTGCCGCGCCGCCGGAACGTAATGCACCTCGTCGAAGTAGAATTTTTCCGGTGCGGTGACGCCGATCAGCATCGCAAAGTGCGCGAGAACAAAAAGAAGTCCCGCGGTGATGCCCGTGCGCATCATCGAATCGGACAGAACAGAATGCGATGGGGCCAATGGCTTCACGGACAATCTGGCACGGAATCACGGAACGACATTGCGGCACAATTTAGTGTGGCCGCTCCAGACTTTTATGTCCATCGCGTTGAACGCATTTCGATCGCGACCACCAACCGGCGGCCGAGGAGCCGCGTGCGCCTTCCGTCGTCATGCCCCGCTTCAAGCGGGGCATCCAGTATTTCGCGGCGTCAGTTCCTTCGCAACAATCGGCGGCACGGCCTACTGGATCGCCCGGTCAAGGCCGGGCGATGACACACTGGGGCGAGCTACGAGACGGAGAGATTTGCAGCCTGATTGCTGAGGGGTTCTACTTGTCACGCAGTGGCGGATTGCGCGGCGGTTGCGGCGGCGACATCCATCCACATCACTTCCCAATGGTGGCCGTCGGGATCTTCAAAACTGCGGCCATACATGAAGCCGTAATCCTGCTTCGGACCCGGATCGGCTCCGCCGCCTGCGCCTTGTGCCTTGCCGACCATGTCGTCCACCGCCTCACGGCCGTCGGCGGTAAGGCAGAGCAGGACCTGGCTGGTGGCCTTGGCGTCGGCGATCTTCTTCGAGGTGAACTGGCGATACTTGTCGTGGGTCAACAGCATCACGTAGATGCTTTCGGACACCACCATGCAGGATGCGGTGTCGTCGGAGAATTGCGGGCTCTTTTCAGCGCCGATCGCCTGATAAAAGGCTGTCGAGCGGGCGAGATCGCTGACCGGCAGGTTGACAAAGATCATTTTGGCCATAAGGGGCTCCTTTTTTCGTGGGGTTCGTGCCGAGGACGAGCGGGCGAGAGCGGACCCGACATCCCTTCTCGAATTATTTTTCGCGCTGGGAAAGGGCGCGTGGTTCGCCAGCGTCCGGCGGCGAATGGCCGCTACTTGCCCTTGAAGTCAGGCTTGCGCTTTTCGGCAAACGCCTTGACGCCTTCCCGGAGGTCGTCGCTGTCGCGCACGACGTCAAGCAGCCGGCGCACCTCGGCGACCGTCTCCAGGGGTCCCTTCGGCATCGCATCGCGGGCGAGCTTCTTCAGGGCCCGAACCACCAGCGGCGCGTTGGCGGCGATTTTTGCGGCCATCTCCTGGGCGAGCACGACATGCTGCCCCTTCGGCGCGACCTTGTTGACGAAGCCAATCTGATAGGCCCGCTCCGCCGACATTTCCTCACCGACCAGCAGGAATTCCATGGCGATCTTGTGCGGCATGCGCGCCATCACCGAGGAGACGCCGCCGGCGGTGGTGCCGATCTTGCCCTCGGGGTAGATGAAGCGCGTCGTCTCCGAGGCCACGCACATGTCGGCCATCTGCACCAGCACGAAGGCGCCGCCGACGACCCATCCGGATGTGGCGGCAATGACCGGCTTGTCCAGCTCGACGCCCAAGCCGGGCACCGCGTGCCACATGTTGACAGGGAGATCGTTCACGTCGGCGCCGACCGAGAAATATTTCTCTTCCGATGATGCAAGGACCGCCACGCGGTCGTCGCTGTCGTGAAAACGCTGCCAGGCCTGCCGCAGTTCGTCGCACAAGGCGTTGTTGAGCGCGTTGTGTGAAGATCTGCGATCCATCGTGATGGTGGCGACGTGGCCCGTGCTCTCGTAGCGAACAAGCGTCATGGGATTCTCTCAAGCAGCGGCGATTCCAGGTAACGTTGCAATCGTCACTTCTTCTCGGCGGGATCGCGGTGCACGGGATCGACCCACAGCACGGTCTCCGGCTTTTCCACCGGCTCGATGTCGAGATTGATCGCCACCGCCTCGCCGTCAGAGCGCACCAGCACGCATTCCAGCACCTCGTCGCGGCTGGCATTGATCTCCTGGTGCGGAACGTAGGGCGGCACGAAGATGAAATCGCCGGGGCCGGCCTCTGCGGTGAACTGCAGATGTTCGCCCCAGCGCATCCGTGCCTTGCCCTTCACGACATAGATGATGCTTTCGAGATGGCCGTGGTGATGCGCGCCTGTCTTGGCATCAGGCCGGATCGTCACCGTGCCTGCCCACAATTTCTGCGCGCCGACGCGGGCGAAATTGATCGCGGCCTTGCGGTCCATGCCCGCGGTCGAGGGCACGTTGGGATCGAGCTGATTACCGGGAATCACGCGGACGCCGTCATGCTTCCAGCGCTCGTCGTGATCGTGGGAGTGATGTGAATGGGTGTGGTCATGCGTGCCGGTCATTGGGCGCCTTCTCGAAATATCGTTTGTCCCGGACGGTATCGAAAACCGGGGCTGCAAACCAGAAGATTAAGGGAGCCGGCGGCGCATAGGCGTCCCGGTTTTCGTCATGGCCGGGGCTCACCCCGCCTATTCAACGCCGTCCGGACATCACATCCGGATTGACGACATTCGTCGGTGTTCCGGCGGCATACGCAACGATCTGATCGAAGATATCGGTGAACTGGATTTCGTATTCGTCGCGCGAGACGTAGCCGAGATGCGGCGTGCAGACCACGTTGTCCATGTTCAGGAGCGGATCGTTGACGTCGCGGAGCGGCTCTTTTTCATAGACGTCCACGGCCGCCATGCCAGGTCTTCCGGCGCGCAGTGCGTTGACCAGCGCGTTCGGCTCGATCAGCGGCGCACGGCTGGTGTTGACCAGAAGCGCCGACGGTTTCATGCGCGCCAGATCTTCTGCTTTCACGATGCCGCGCGTGGCATCGACGAGCCGCATGTGCAGCGAAAGCACGTCGCATCGTTCGAAGAAATCAGCCTTGCTTGCGGCAGTCTCGTATCCGTCGGCGCGGGCCTTCGCCATGGCCGGTTCTCGCGCCCATACCAGCACGTTCATGCCGAACGCCTTGCCGTAGCCGGCGACAACGGCACCGATCCGCCCATAGCCATAAATGCCGAGCGTCTTGCCACGCACGGTGTGGCCGACGCCGATCTGCCATTTGCCGGCCTTGAGCGCCGCCATCTGCTGCGGAATGGCGCGCATCGCCGCCAGGATCAGGCCCCAGGTGAATTCGGCGGTCGCATAGGACGGCGTATCGGCATGCTGGCTCGACGACACGATGATGCCGAGCCGGGTGCAGGTATCGATGTCGATATGGGGATAGACGCTGCGCTGGCTGATCAGTTTTAGCTTTGGCAAGCGTTCCAGCAGCGGCGTGCGGATCTGTGTCCGCTCGCGGATCAAAACCAGCGCTTCGGTATCGCGCAGGCGCTCCCCCAGCACGTCGACATCCTGGACATGATCGTTCCAGATCGTGACGTCGTGTCCGGCCAGCTTGCCGAAACAATCGAGGGTGCGCAGCGTGTCGAAATAGTCGTCGAGGATCGAGACCTTCACGATGCGCTCCCTCGTTCAGTGTGCGGCTACTTCACCGCCAGCAATTCGACGTCGAACATCAGCGTCGCGTTCGGCGGAATGACACCGCCGGCGCCACGCGCGCCGTAACCGAGCGCGGGCGGAATGATAAGCGTGCGCTTGCCGCCGACGTTCATCGACGCGACGCCTTCGTCCCAGCCGGCGATCACCTGGCGCTGGCCGATCTTGAACTCGAACGGCTCGTTACGGTCGACGGAGGAATCGAACTTCTTGCCCTTCTGGCCGTTCTCGTAGAGCCAGCCGGTGTAATGCATGACGCAGGTCTGGCCGGTCTTGGGCGAGGCGCCGGTGCCGACCTTGCTGTCGATGATCTGCAAGCCTGAAGCTGTGGTCATGGGTTTTCCTGCAGTCTGGGCCGATGCCATTCTGATGGCAGCGGGCGTGGAAACCGCGGCTGCCATGGCGGCAAATGCGGTCCGGAAGATCGTGCGTCGCGAGAAGCGCATCTATTGAACCTCTTTCTGGAGAGACGGAGCTTCTAGACGCTCAGTAACCCAGCGCGCAACCGTCCTTGCGGGGATCGGAACCGCCGGTCAGCGTACCCTTGTCCCAGTCGATCCAGATAGCCTGGCCGCCGCCGAGCGGACCGACCACGCTCGTGGTCTTGTGGCCGATCTTCTTCAAGCCCTCGACGATCTCGGCCGGCACGCTGTCCTCGAGCTGGTAGACGCCTTCGTAATGCAGGCCGCGCGGCATATCGATGGCTTCCTGCACATCGCAGCCATAGTCCAGAATGTTGGTCAGCACATGGGTCTGCCCCACCGGCTGATACTGTCCGCCCATCACCCCGAACGGCATCACCGCGCGGCCGTTCTTGGTCGCGAGCGACGGGATGATGGTGTGCAGCGGCCGCTTGCCCGGCGCGATGCAGTTGGGATGGCCGGGCTGGATCCGGAAACCGCCGGCGCGATTCTGCAGGAGGATGCCGGTCTTGTTCGAAGCGATCGCCGAACCGAACGAATGTGCGATCGAGTTGATGAACGAGCAGACGTTGCGGTCCTTGTCGACTACGGTGATGTAGACGGTAGATGGATTCATTGGCGGCGCGACGTTCGGCAGGTCGAGCAGCCGGTCCATCTTGATATTCTTGATGTGCTCCTCGGCGAACTCCTTGGCGAGAATTCCGGCTACATCGACATGAACATGCTGCGGATCGGCGACGTGCTGCTCGCGCATCATGTAGGCGATGCGCGCGGCTTCCGCCTCCAGATGGAAGCGCTCCACGCTGAGCGGCGCGAATTTCGTCAAATCGAAGCGGGAGAGGATGTTCAGCATCACCAGCATGGTGATGCCAGGACCGTTCGGCGGGCACTGCCAGACATCGTGACCCTTGTACATCGTGCCGATCGGCGATGTCGTCTCGGTCGAATGTGCGGCGAAATCTTCCAGCGTGTGCAGGCCGCCGATGCCGCGCAGCGTCTCCACCATATCCGCGGCGATCTCGCCGGTATAAAACGCGTCGCGTCCGTTCTTGGCGATCGCACGCAGGGTCTTTCCCAGTTCGGGCTGGTGGATCACGTCGCCGGCAACCGCGGGCTTGCCGTGCGGCAGCAGATAGCGCTCGGTGTTGGTGCCGTTTTTCAGCTTCTCGAACTGGTTCTTCCAGTCGAAAGCAATACGGGGCGCGACGACATAACCTTCCTCGGCAGCCTTGATCGCGGGCTGCAGAAGCGTGTCGAGTCCCATCTTGCCGTGGTCGCGCAGGATGGTCTCCCAGGCGTCGATCGCGCCGGGAATGCTCACCGCATGCGCCGAGGTCAGCGGCACCGAATGGATCTTGCGTTCGAGATACCATTCGGCCTTGGCCGCCATTGGCGCGCGGCCGGAGCCGTTATAGGCAACTATCTTGCCCTCGCCCTTGGGCTGGATCAGCGCGAAGCAATCGCCCCCGATGCCAGTCGATTGCGGCTCGATGACGCCGAGCAGCGCGCAAGCCGCGACCGCGGCGTCCGCCGCCGTGCCGCCCGCCCGCATCACGTCGATTGCGGCCAATGCGGCCTCCGGATGCGACGTTGCTACCATCGCGTTCTGGGCATGGACCGTCGAGCGGCCGGCGAAATGGAAATTCCTCATCGCGAGTGCTTTCTTTTCAGCGTTTCTTGAGCATCCCGCGGGAGCATCGGGCGGGTTTACAGACGGTTCTTTGGCATATTCATCCCCGGCAGGGCAATGGTTGGCATGCCAATAGGACGTCAGGGGCAATGCGCGGAATATGCAAGGCTTTACGGGGTTTCCCCTGCGCGGCCCGCCTGATAAACGATCGCCATGCCGCTCAAGGTCGCCGCCTTCTATCAATTCGCCGCGCTACCGGACTTCCGGGAGTTGCGCGAGCCGCTGCGCTCGTTTGCTGCAGGCCTTGGGCTGAAGGGCAGCGTGCTGCTGGCGCATGAGGGCATCAACGGCACGGTTGCGGGCGGCGATGCGAGCATCGACGCGTTCGTCGGCGAATTGCAGCACGGCGCCCTATTCGGGGGGCGGCTCGGTAATCTCGAACTCAAATTTTCGACCGCTTCCGAGATGCCGTTTCGGCGGCTGAAGATCCGGCTGAAGAAGGAAATCGTCACGCTCGGAGATATAGCGGTCGATCCGACGCAACAGGTCGGCATCTATGTCGAGCCGTCCGACTGGAACGAATTGATCGCAGCGCCCGACACGCTGGTGATCGATACCCGCAACGCCTTCGAAGTGGCGATGGGGACGTTTGAGGGCGCCGTCGACCCCGGCATCAAGAGCTTTGGGCAGTTCAAGGAATTCGCCGCACAGAAGCTCGATCCGGCGAAGCACAAGAAGATAGCCATGTTCTGCACCGGCGGTATCCGATGCGAGAAGGCCAGCGCCTATCTGCTGGCGCACGGATTTGACGAGGTCTATCATCTCAAGGGCGGCATCCTCCGTTACCTCGAGGGCGTATCGGAGAATGAGAGCCGCTGGCGCGGTGAATGCTTCGTGTTCGACGAACGCGTGGCGCTGGGCCACGGCCTGCGGCAGCGGCGAGGGAACGATGGCGCGCACGAATGACGTCACCGCACTGAGCGAGCGCCTCGACGCACTGGAAATACGGGCGACGTTCCAGGATGAGACGATCGAGGTGCTGAACCACACGATTACCGCACAGTGGCACCAGATCGACGCGTTGACGCGCCAATTGGCT
The DNA here is from genome assembly GCF_036924525.1 of Bradyrhizobium sp. AZCC 1719. Taxonomy (NCBI): domain Bacteria; kingdom Pseudomonadati; phylum Pseudomonadota; class Alphaproteobacteria; order Hyphomicrobiales; family Nitrobacteraceae; genus Bradyrhizobium; species Bradyrhizobium sp. AZCC 1719. The sequence goes on from NZ_JAZHRU010000001.1 coordinate 313,299, forward strand.
GAACTGAAGGAGCGTCTGCGGGAGGCCGAAAGCAACTTGCCCGGTCCGGCGAACGAGCCGCCGCCGCATTATTGAAGTACAAACAGAAGCGGGCCTCCCTTGGGGAGGCCCTTCGCCACGTGAGACATTCGCGCCATCCTTGCATTAGCGCGATGGCTTCTGATGTTCGTGATCGGCTTTCGACGGCGCCGGTTGCGCAGCGCTCACGGGGTCCGATGCAGGAAACGTGTCGACCAGCCCGGCCTCGAGTTCTTCATGGATTTCCCGGTCGGCCTTCAGCGCTTCGCGGGGATCGTCGGCGTGCTTGTCATGCGCAGCAGGATTGAACTTCTGGGCCATAGGAACCTCCATGAATGAGATAACGGTCCCGTTTTGCGCCGGTTCCACGTTTGCCTTCGCTATCCGTCCTTGGCCTCGAGGGAACCTGCGTGTATCAGAAGCGCATCAGCCGCGCCCGCAGGAATCCACGTTTTGTCTCAGAAATCCGTCGTGAAACCTTTTGTCGAAGTGCTCTCCGGTCGCAGGCAGAAAGTGCCGCCCGTCTGGATGATGCGACAGGCCGGCCGCTATCTGCCGGAGTATCGCGAGCTGCGCGCCAAGGCGGGAAGCTTTCTCGACCTGTGCTTTACGCCGGAATATGCTGCCGAGGTAACGCTGCAGCCGATCCGCCGTTTCAACTTCGATGCTGCGATCATCTTTTCCGACATTCTCGTAATTCCCTACGCGCTCGGCCGCTCCGTGCGCTTCGAGGCCGGCGAAGGTCCGCGGCTCGATCCGCTCGATACTCCGGAGCAAGTGGCGGCGCTCGCGCGTCATGCCGATTTCGGCAAGCTCGAACCGGTCTACGAAGCGCTACGCCGCGTGAAGCGCGAGCTCGCACCTGAGATCGCGCTGATCGGTTTCTGCGGCGCGCCCTGGACGGTCGCAACCTACATGGTTGCAGGACAGGGCACGCCGGACCAGGCGCCGGCGCGGATGATGGCCTATCGTCATCCCGAGGCGTTCGCTGAAATCATCGACGTGCTGGTGGAGAATTCGATCCAGTATCTGCTCGGCCAGCTCAGGGCCGGCGCCGATTGCTTGCAGATCTTCGACACCTGGGCCGGCGTGCTGCCGCCGCGGGAATTTCAGCGCTGGTCGATCGAGCCCGCGAAGCGCATCATTGCCGGCGTACGCGCGCAAGTGCCGGACGCCAAGATCATCGGCTTTCCCCGCGGCGCCGGTGCGCTGCTGCCGGCCTATGTGGAGGCAACGGGCGTGAACGCGGTGAGTATCGACTGGGCAGCCGAACCTTCCATGATCCGCGAGCGCGTGCAGAACCGTGTCGCCGTGCAGGGCAATCTCGATCCGCTGGCGTTGATCGCAGGCGGCGCCGCACTCGACCGCGCCGTCGACGACGTGCTGGCGAACTACGCGCAAGGACGGCTGATCTTCAACCTCGGCCACGGCATCCAGCCGGAAACCCCGATCGCCCATGTCGAGCAGATGCTCAAGCGGGTGCGGGGGTATAGGGGATAGCGAAAGTCGGCCGTCATGCCCCGCGAAGGCGGGGCATCCAGTAACCGCCGCCTTGCGTTAGAATCGAGAGTTCACGGAGTACTGGATCATCCGCCTTCGCGGATGATGACAGCTATGTTTGCCGCTCGTGTTGTCCCCTACCTTGCATCCTCCAAAATCATATCGGAGGCCTTCTCCGCGATCATAATCGTCGGCGCGTTGGTATTGCCCGACATCAGGTCCGGCATGATCGAGGCGTCGACCACGCGAAGGCCCTCGATGCCGCGCACGCGCAAGCGCTGGTCGACGACCGCGAGCGCATCGCTGCCCATGCGGCAAGTCGAGGTCGGGTGATAGACCGTGCTGCCGGTGCGGCGGCAGAAGTCGAGCAATTCGTCGTCGCTCTGCACCTTCGAACCCGGATCGACTTCTGAGACCGCGTAAGCCTTCAGCGCAGGGGCTGCGAGGATCTTGCGCAGGATGCGGATGCCGTCGATGAAAGCGCGGCGATCGGTTTCGGTGGCGAGGTAGTTGATGCGGATTTCCGGCGGTTGGGAAGGATCGGCGCTCCTGATGCGCAGCGAGCCGCGGCTTTCGGGGCGCAATTGGCAGACTGATGCGGTGAAGCCGGAAAGCGCATGCAGCTTCTCGCCCATCTTGTCGGTCGAGAACGGCAGGAAGTGGATCTGAATGTCGGGCGACGCCAGCCGTGGGCTGGTCTTGAAGAAAGCGCCTGACGTGCCGGCGGCGATCGTCAACGGTCCCTTGCGCAAGGCTGCGTACTGAATGCCCGCCATCATCTTGCGGATCGGATTGTTAACGACATCGTTGAGCGTGCACTTTTGCGAACAGCGGGTGATCAGGCGGACCTGCATGTGGTCCTGCAGATCGTTGCCGACGCCGGGCGCGTCGAGCACGATTTCGATGCCATGCTGCTTCAACAGATCCGCCGGTCCGACGCCGGAGAGCTGCAGTAGTTGCGGCGAGTTGTATGCGCCGCTGGAGACCAGAATTTCCTTGCGCGCCCGTGCAGTGCGCACGCGGCCTTCCTGCTTGTACTCGACCGCTTTGGCGCGGCGGCCTTCGAACAGGATGCGCTGTGCCAGCGCGGAAGTCTCGATGTGCAGGTTGGGCCGCTTCCTGGCGGGACGAAGATACGAGAACGCCGTGCTGGCCCGGCGCCCACGCCTTGTCGTGGTCTGGAAGAAGCCTGCGCCCTCCTGGGTCGCGCCATTGAAATCGGGGTTGGTCGGAATGCCGGTCTCGGCCGCAGCGATCACAAAGGCTTCCGACAGGGGATCATGATGCCGCCAGTCGGATACCGGCAGCGGACCGTCGGCGCCGTGATATTTGTCGGCGCCGCGCTGCTGGTTCTCGGCCTTCTTGAAATAGGGCAGCACGTCGTCATAGCCCCACCCGGCATTGCCGCGCTGCCGCCAGCGATCGTAGTCCTCATGCTGGCCGCGCACATAGAGCAGGCCGTTGATGGAACTGGAGCCGCCGAGCACCTTGCCGCGCGGCTGGAACACCTGCCTCCCGTTCAAGCCCGGTTCCGGCTCGGTCTGGTACATCCAGTTGACGGATTTTTCCTTGAACAGTTTGCCGTAGCCGAGCGGCACGTGGATCCAGAGATTGGTGTCCTTCGGCCCGGCCTCCAGCAACAGGACGGAGTACTTGCCGTCGGCCGTCAATCGATTGGCGAGCACGCATCCGGCCGAGCCAGCGCCGACGATGACGTAATCGAATTCGGAAGTGTCATTGTTCTTGTTCATTTGTTTCCCCCGCGGGCGGCCCAAAGAGGTAGCTGGGCCGCCACGGGCGGTCAATTGCCTCGCCGTCGCAAGCAAGGAAAAACGATCTTCAATGCGGCCGGCGCCGGCTAGCTTGCCAGTTTCAAAAAGTCCGGCGGCCGGCGCTCGGCGAACGCGACAAAGGCTTCTCGCGCCTCCATCGTCTTTAAGCGAGCAGCGAACTGCTCGCTCTCGGACTTGATCTGCGCCATCAGGAGTTCCGGATTGCGCATCAGCCGTTTGGTCGTGCTGACGGCGCCTGCCGGCTGTTTCGCCAACCGGGACGCGAAAGCCTTCGCTTCCGCATCGAGCTTGTCGAGCGGCACCACGCGGTTGGCAAGTCCCCAGGCGAATGCGGATTTGGCATCGACCGCCTCACCGAGCGCGAACATCTCGAAGGCGCGGGCATAGCCGATGCGAAGCGGCATGAGCAGGCTGGAGGCGGCTTCCGGCACCAGCGCAAGGTTGACGAACGGCGTCGACAGCAGTGCATTCTCGGCTAACACGACCAGATCGCAATGCAACAGCATGGTGGTGCCGATGCCGACGGCGCGGCCCTGAACGGCTGCGACCAGCGGGCGGCTTGAATGTGCAAGCGCCTGCAGGAAGCGGCCGACATGGCGCTCGCCCTGAAGTGCGCCGGTCGCAATGGCTGCAAACTCGCCGACGTCGTTGCCGGCGGTGAACATGTCGCCCTCCCCGCGGATCAGCAGCACGCGGACGGATGAATCCGTCTCGGCGGCTTCGATCGCGTCCGCAAGCGCGCCGTACATCGCGTTGGTCAATGCGTTTTTCTTGTCGGGGCGAGCCATCGTCAGGCTCAAAATCCCGTCGCTCTTCTCGATCTTGATGTGCTCGGTCATTCGTCTTCTCCTCTGGGAAATCTGCTTTGCATCGTGGAGAGCCAGCGCGCAACGATATCGATCTCGGCGTCGGTGAACCCTTCCGTGAGCCGCGCGTTGACGTCGGCGAGCCCGGCTTTCGACTGCGCCATCGCCGCGCGGCCGCCCGGCGTTAGCCAAAGACGCCACGCGCGACCGTCATCCGGATCGGCCCGTCGTTCGATCAGGTTCGCCGTCGTCATCCGGTCGACCAATCCACTGATACCGGGCGGACCGAGATCGAGTGCCGCCCCCGCTTCGCCCATCAGCACGCCGTCGCGTTGGCCCAGGATGAACAGCAACCCAGACTGCGCGGCGGTGACGCCGCTGTTCTGCGTCCGCGCCGCCATCCAGCGCTGCAGCCGGCGTTGCGCGACGTTGAGCAGGAACACGAGCCGGTGCTCGCGACGCCCACTCATATCGATGAGGTCAATTTATTTCGCATGCGAACTATCTAAGGCAAGTGCAGGAGGCTGTCACGATGATTTTGATCCGGCTCATCGCGAGATATTCGGGGCTCGTCGGCTTGAAGCGAACTGGCGAGGATGAAAATCAAGCATAGACAGCGGCTTAGCCGAAAAATCGATTTTCGATTGACGATCCCACCTACTCTCGCCAAGCTGCCCGCCATGAACAGTATCGGATTGAGTTTTGGCGAGCGCCCTGCCGACGAACGGCCGCGAAGCCTGACCTCCGCCGTTCAGGAACGGCTGCGCGCGGATATTCTCTCGACCCGGCTGCTACCCGGCCAGAAGCTGCATATCGCCGGTCTCGCCAAACAGTTTTCGGTCAGCCTCGCCGCCGTGCGCGAAGCACTGTCGCGGCTGGTCGCGGACGGGTTGGTGCAGGCCTCCGACCAGCGCGGCTTTCGTGTCAGCCCGGTATCGCCCGCCGACCTCAGGGACGTGACGCAGACCCGCGTCGATATCGAAGGGCTGGCGTTGCGCCGTTCGATCGAGCGTGGCGATGCGGCATGGCTTGCCTCGGTGGAGAAATCTTTCGCGGCACTCTGCGCCGTGCCCTACACCTACCCCGACGATCCGACCCATCACTATGAGGAATGGGTGGTGCGGCACAGAGTCTTCCACCGCACGCTGGTGAACGCCTGCGGCTCGCAATGGTTGTTGGGCTTCCGCGACGTCCTGCACGAGCAGAGCGAACGCTATCGAAGGCTTGCGATCCGGCGCAACAGCGAAGAATCCCGCAATGTCGAGGCCGAACACGCGGCAATCGTGCATGCCGTGCTCAAGCGCGATGCCGATGCCGCGGTCGCGGCGCTCTCGAAGCATTTCATGACGACCATGCACCTCGTCGAGCTCGCTACGCCGAAAACGTTCGGAGGTGGCGACACCGCCTGATCGACCGTTCGAAGAACAAATCAAATCAAGAAAAAGCAAAGGGAAACGTCACCATGAGAATAACGCGACGCCATATATTGGGAACGATTGCGGCCGCCACCGTGCTTGGCGCATCAGACATGGCGCAAGCTGCCGATACCGTCCGCATCGGACTTCCGACGAAAACCTACTGGCCGACGACGATCGCGGAAACCGCGGTACGCCAAAAACTGTTCGAGAAGGAAGGCATCGCGGCCGAACTCACGATCTATCGCGGCGGCGCCGAGACCTTCGAGGCGATGGCGGCGGGCGCCGCCGACGTCATTCTCGACGCCACTTCGCTGGTATCGGCCGGACGCAAGAAGGGCGTGAACTCCAAAGTGCTCGCGAGCGCCGCAACGGGCTACTACGGCTGGCAGTTGATGACGCTTTCGAAATCGACGCTTGGGGTGAAGGATCTGAGCGGCAAGAAGGTCGCCATCACCTCCGCCGGCTCCGGCTCCGACCTGCTGGCGTTGTGGACCCAGCAGGACAAGAAGATCGAATTCACCCGCGTACCCGTCGGCGGCGGCGGCCTGGTGCCGAACCTGCTCGCCGGTAATGTCGATGCGGCCGTCGTCTATTCGCCGCTGAGCTTCCAGATCTCAAAATCAGGGGAAGCGCGCACCATCCTTGACTTCTCCAAGGAAGTGCCGCCGAACCTCGCCGCCGGGTGGATCGCGCTCGACAAATACGTGCAGGACAAACCGCAGCTCGTACAGAAGACGCTGAACGCGCTCTATGGCGCACTGATGTACATGCGCGCCAACAAGGACGCTTCCGTCAAGCTGATTACCGAACTCTATGAAATTCCCGCCGAGATCGCGGCGCTGGAATATGAGAACACCATCATGAAGCTGGAAACCGACGGCAGCATGGACGGGCCGAAAATTCCGGAACAGCTCCAGCTCGCGCTCGACATGGCCAAGGCGGGCGGCATGAAGGATCTCGGGCCCGCGTCAGAAATTATCTCGACGCAGTTCAAGCCGGTTCCGACCAAGTTCTGAGACACGCGCGATGCAAGGCGGGTTAGCGGTAAAGGCGGCGCGGGTTGCCATTGTGGTGGCGCTGTTTGCGATATGGGAAATCCTGTCGCGAACCGGCATCGTCAATCCGCGCCTGCTTCCCTCCGCCTCCGATACGCTGTCAACGCTCGGCGAGCTCTTGCAGCGCGCGAGCGTGCGCAAGGATCTCGCGGTCACCGCAACCGAGGTGGTGACCGCCTTCGCCCTCGCCGTTCCCGTCGGCGCGCTGATCGGTTTCCTGATCGCGGAGAACCGCTATTTTGCCGAGGTGGCAAAGCCGCTGCTGTTCTTCGCCTTCAGCATTCCGAAGTCGATCTTCCTGCCGATGTTCATCCTGGTGTTCGGCGTCGGCTTTTCGCAGAAGGTGGGCTTCGGCTTCTTCTCGACGATCTTCATCGTGATCATGTCGACCACGACGGCGGTGGAGTCGGTCAAGGTCGAGCATTTGACGGTCGCCCGCTCCTATGGCGCGACACCTGTTCAGACCGCGTTCCGCGTCTACCTGCCGAGCATGCTTCCCGTCCTGCTGGAAGCGCTGCGGATCTCGATGATCTTCAACCTCACCGGCGTCATTCTCGCCGAAATGTACGCCTCACGCGACGGGATCGGGCACCAGATTGCGACCTGGGGCGAGAACTTCCAGATGAAGCAATTGCTGGCCGGCGTGGTGATGATCGCCGCCATCGCGATTGCCTTCAATGAACTGGTCAGATGGGTGGAAACACGATGCAGCCATTGGCGAACATAACCCCGCTGAAGCCGGCCGGCGCGATCGAAGTCCGCAATGTCGGGCAGATCTTCAAGACCACGACGCAAGACGTTGTCGCGCTGGAAGACGTTTCGCTCGACGTCAAGCCTGGCCGCTTCGTGGTGCTGGTCGGCCCGAGCGGTTGCGGCAAGTCGACGCTTCTGATGATGATGGCCGGCCTGCTCCAGCAGACCTCCGGCACCATCACCATCAGCGGCGCGCCGATCCCCGAGCCCGATCCGAACCGGGTCGGCGTGGTGTTTCAGGAAGCCAGCCTGTTTCCCTGGCTGACGGCAGAAGAAAATGTCGAGTTTCCGCTGGCGCTGCGCGGCGTCACCAAGAGCGATCGACGCGCCAGAGCGCAGGACGCCTTGAAACTTGTGGGCCTCGAAGGCTTCGGCAAGCGCCATCCGCATGAGCTGTCGGGCGGCATGAAACAGCGCGTCTCGATCGCGCGCGGCCTGGTGCAGGATCCGCCAGTGCTGCTGATGGACGAACCGTTCGCGGCGCTCGACGAACAGACCCGCATGACCATGGGCGACGAGTTGCTGCGCATCTGGGCGGCGACCGGCAAGACGGTGGTATTCGTTACCCATAGCCTGACGGAGGCGGTCTATCTCGCCGACGAGGTGATCGTGATGTCGCCGCGCCCCGGCCGCATCGTCGATCATCTGCAGGTCTCGCTGCCCCGCCCGCGCACCTATGAGATGCTGAGCGGCGACGCGTTCGGCAGCCTGCGCGACCGCATCTGGCGGCACATCCGCAAATCGGCGTGAGGTAGGCATGAGCGCGGCAACACTTCGCAGACTGATCGTGATCGGGCTCATTGCGCTGTGGGAAATCCTGCCGCGTGCCGGCTTCATTCCGGAACTGTTTCTGCCGTCGCTGTCCTCCACGCTCGCCGCCGGATGGAACGAGGCGGGCGAATACGGCCACGCCCTTGCCGTCACGCTCTACGAGGTCGCGATCTCGATGGCGTTCGCCTGCGGCGGCGGCATCCTGCTCGGCGCCATTGTCGGCAGCCTGCCGCGGCCCCGCATCCTGATCATGCCGATGGTCTCGAGCCTCTATGCGGTGCCGCTGGTCATCCTCTATCCCGTCTTCACGGTCTGGCTCGGCATTGGCTCGGAATCCAAGATCGCATTCGCTTCGATCTATGGTTTTCTGCCGACGATGCTGGCGACTGCCGCAGGCATCCAGACCATCGATCCGCAGTTGCTGCTGGCCGCCCGCAGCATGGGCGCCACGCTGAGCCAGCGGCTGGTTCGCGTCATCATTCCGGCAGCGATCCCGACCGTGCTGTCGGGATTGCGCGTCGGTGGCGCGCTCGTGATCGTCGGTGTGGTGGTGTCGGAAATGCTGATCTCGTCCGCGGGCATCGGTTATCTGATCTCGCGCTACCGCACCATTCTCGATAGCCCCCACGTTTTCGCCGGCGTACTGCTGGTACTGGCGATGGCGATCGCCTTCAACGCCGCCATCAAATGGATCGAGCGCAAGGCCGCGATCTGGCAGACCGGTACACGCGCCGGGCAAGACTCCGCGGGCGAAGTCGCGCCGACTGCCCTGCAGCCTGCGACCTGACGGAGTGTGAGCGTGTTCGACCTGACGCTGACATTCGACAACGGCCCCGAGCCCGGCGTCACGCCGCGCGTACTCGATACCTTACGCGAACGCGGCATCAAGACGACGTTCTTTGTGATCGGCGAAAAGCTCGGCGATGGCGAGCGTCGCCGGCTGGCCGCACGCGCGCATGATGAAGGCCACTGGATCGGCAATCACACCTTTACGCACTCCGTGCCGCTCGGGCAGCAACGCGATCCGGAAGCGGCACAAAACGAGATCGGCCGGACGCAGGACGCGATCGGCAACCTCGCCCATGCAGAGCGCTGGTTCAGGCCGTTCGGCGGCGGCGGCAATCTCGATCAGCGGCTCTTGAAGCCCTCCATCGTCGACTACCTCGTTCGCAACAGGCATAGCTGCGTACTCTGGAATGCGATCCCGCGCGACTGGGACGATCCCGATGGCTGGGTCGACCGAGCCCTCGACCTGTGCCGCTCGCAGCCGTGGAGCCTGATGGTGCTGCACGATCTGCCTGGCGGCGCCATGGATCACCTTGAGCGCTTTCTCGACCGAGCAGAGGAAGCCGGCGCGCGCTTCCGCCAGGACTTTCCGCCCGACTGCGTCCCGATCCGATCGGGCAAGATCGTGCTGCCCATCCAGCCCTACGTTTCCAACATCGAAGAGAGTGTCACAACATGAGGATCGCGAGTTTCAAGGCCGGTCAAACGGCAACCTACGGCCTGGTCACGAACGCAGGCATTATCGACGCCGGAAAACGGCTCAAGGCTTATCCGACCCTGAAGTCGCTGCTCGCCAACGGATTGCTCGACGAATTGAAAGCGCTGCAGGGTGAGCGTCCCGATTACGCATTGGCCGAAATCGAGCTGCTGCCGACCGTGCCCGACCCGGACAAGATCTTCTGCATCGGCGTCAACTACGCCACACACCTTGCCGAAAGCGGCCATCCCACGCCGCCGCATCCGATGATCTTCACGCGTTTCGCCAACAGCCAGGTCGGTGGCGGCCAGCCAATGATCCGGCCGCTGGAGTCCGAGCGTTTCGACTTTGAGGGCGAGATGGCCGTGATCATCGGCAAGGCCGGCCGCCGGATTTCGCGGGAAGAGGCGCTCGCGCATGTTGCGGGCTATGCGTGCTACAATGACGGCAGCATCCGCGACTGGCAGCGCCACACCTCGCAATTCGCACCGGGCAAGAATTTTGTCGGCACCGGCGCATTCGGACCGTGGATGGTCACGACGGACGAAATCCCCGATATCAGCAAGCAGACCATTGCGACCCGCCTCAACGGCGCCGAAGTGCAGGCCGCGCCGATCTCGGACCTCGTGTTCGATGTCCCTGCCCTGATCGCCTACTGCTCGACTTTCACCGAACTGGTTCCGGGCGACGTCATCGTTACCGGCACGACCGGCGGCGTCGGCGCCTATCGCACGCCGCCGCTGTGGATGAAGGATGGCGACGTGGTCGAGGTCGAGGTGTCCGGCATCGGCATCTTGCGCAATCCGGTCAAGGATGAGGTCGCGGCTGCGGCGACGCGCGCGGCTTGAAACGAGAGACATAATAACAAGAGCACGGAGACAATAATGAACCTGCCGAAACATCTGCTGCCGACCACCGTCGTCGGCAGCTACCCGCAGCCGGAATGGCTGGTCGATCGCGCGATGTTGTCAAAGGTGGTGCCGCGCACCCGCCTGCACGCGATGTGGCGGCTGCCTGCGGAGCACCTGGAAGAAGCGCAGGACGACGCCACCATCGTTGCGATCAGGGACATGGAGCGCGCCGGCATCGACATTGTGACCGACGGCGAAATCCGCCGCGAGAGCTATTCCAATCGCTTCGCCACCGCGCTTGACGGCATCGATGACGAAAATCCGGCGATGATCACCTCGCGCAGCGGACACGAAACGCCGGTGCCGCGTGTGGTCGGTCCGGTAAAACGCCGCGGCCCGGTCGAGCTGCACGACATGGAATTTCTGCGCCAGAATACCGATCGCGCGGCCAAGATCACCCTGCCCGGACCGTTCACGATGAGCCAGCAGGCGAAGAACGAGTACTACAAGGACGATGAAGAGCTCGCGATGGCATTTGCCGAAGCCGTCAACGGCGAAGCGCTCGATTTGCAGAACGCCGGCGCTGACGTGATCCAGCTCGACGAGCCCTGGGTGCGCAACAACCCGGACCTTGCCCGCCGCTACGCCGTCAAGGCGATCAACCGCGCCCTGCAAGGCATCACCGTGCCGACCGTGGTGCATCTGTGCTTCGGCTATGCCGCGGTCGTCCCCGGCTCGACCAAGCCGGCCGGCTACTCCTTCCTTGCTGAACTTGCCGACACCAGTGCCGAGCAGATTTCGATCGAGGCGGCGCAGCCGAAGCTCGATCTCGGCGTGCTCAAGGATTTATCGTCGAAGAAGATCATGCTTGGCGTGCTCGACCTCGGCAATCCCGAGATCGAATCTGCCGATGTGGTGGCCGGCCGCATCCGCAACGGCCTCAAGCACGTCGACGCCGACCGGCTGGTCATCGCGCCCGACTGCGGCATGAAGTACATGCCGCGCCATGTCGCGTTTGGGAAACTGAAGGCGATGTGCGAGGCGGCAGCGACGGTGCGCAAGGAGATCAGCTAGGTTCGGGCACCCGATCGATCAGGCCGACAAAATTGCTCGGAACGGTTGCCTATCTACTTTGCATGGGGTTGTTTTCGAGATTTGTGTATGGGCCTGCGGTGCGCTGGGTCCCCGAGCGGCGAGATCGTCAACCTATATCGAACTACCTTTCAGCCACGCCGCGCCGCGCGCATATAAAGCCTCGACTTCGGGCCCTTTCAGGCCCGGCATGTCGCGCTTCACCGTGTAGCCGATGCGGGTCTGCAGATAGGCGAGATGGCGGTAGCCCGGCGGGAATTGCTCGAGGAGAGCCTTGTCCAGCACCGGCGCCGTACCCGGCGTGACGGGGTCCATGCGATCCTTCTCATAGATCGGCTGGCGCAGCACGATGCCCCAGCGTCCATCCCGCTTTTCGAGAAAATCGTAGAATCTCCCGGTGCAGAGCACATCGCACAGCACGCCTTCGACCTCGTCGCGCTGCGAGATCGTCATCTTGGTCTGCGCGACCGCGCGATTTCCCGCTAAATCGACCGAGATGCCGCCGAGGAAATGCAGGATGCTGACGCCCTTGGCCCAGGCCTGCTTGCTGATTTCGATGAACTCGTCGCCGGTGCCCTGCGTCCAGGTCGCCATCATGCGGCCGTCCGGATGCCAGACCGTGCGGAAACGCTCCCAGTCGCCGGCATCGCGCCAGATCGCCCAGTTCTGCAGCAATTCCCGGATCAGGCGATTGTCTTCAATCTCGGCGTCACTTGCGGGCATGCGGGCGTTTCCCTTGGGACATATCTTCTCGAGCGTCCATGAGACATACCCGCCGTGGGCATCCACTGACAAGCCGGGTAAACAAAGGCGTTGGCTGGCGGCTCGGCGCCTTCACAACAGCTTCGCGCGGACGAACAGCGCACGCAAAGCGTTGGTCGCCTGTACGGTCAGCATCGCATTATCAGCGGCGCCCTGCAGTGCTTGCACGGCCTCGGCATGCAGCGCGCGGAATTCGATCCATTCGATCGATGAGAGATTGGTGATGAAGCGATAGGCCTGGCCGACGGTGGCGATCGACACCGTCTTGCCGTTCAAGTTGATCTTGAAGACCGCCCGCAGCGGGGTGTCGGAATCGGCGGCATCGCCCGCAACTGCGGTCATGACGGAGATGGCGAACGCCGCGACGCGGTGAGGCCTTCGCGCAGACTCGGCACGACAACGAGCCGCTTGACCTCGCCGTTCCGGTAGGCCTGCAGGAACCTGTCGTAGTCCTTGATCGAGACGCAGCCGTTAGAATCACCGTTGGGCCCGAGCAGGTAGCTGTGCACGAGCAGGCCCGTTCGCCCGTGCATTTCGTTTTCGCCAATCGGGGTCATGCGCAGCGCCGCGACACCGTGAAACAGTTTCTCGCGCGGCTTCAAATCGTAAACGTTCGGCGGGGTCGCGCCGACCATGCGCTGGTCGACATGTGCCGGATTGTCCATCAGGCTGCCCAGGCCTGAGTGTGCCTCGAGCTTGGTGCCGCCCGGCAGGTAAACGGCGCGGGCCGAAATGTCATAGACGGCGGTCTGACTGTCATAGCCTAGCGCCGCCAGATCCTTGCGCTCGCTGAGCAGCCCATCCCCCGGCGTCAACGAGGCTAGCGAGAAGCGCATCGGCACCAGATCGGCAAGCTTCTCGAACATGGTGCGGTTGTCGGACGAGACCGGCTGCGGATCGCTTCTCGCCGACTGAAGGTTGGCCAGGACCGGCCGGGACCTCGGGAGCGGGATGGCCGCTTCGACTGTCGGAGCCGGCGGCGGAGGCTGCACGTTCTCCTCACGCGGCTGCTCCTCGCGCGATTGCCCGCCCAACAGGATTTCGATGTAGGCGAACTCCGCATCGAAGTCCGCGCGCTGCGGGCGGGCGGCGGCACGCCAGGGATAGTTGATGGTCAGCGAACGCCGCACCGAGGCGGGGCCGAAGCGCTCGTCGAATGAGGATGTGCTGGCGACATTCGCGGATGCGGGCTTGACCAAGCCGACCACGTCGAAATCGGTCACCCAGGCGGCCAACCCCAATGCCATGGCGAGCGCCGCCGTGCCGAATGCCATCTCACGGAGCAATCGGCTACCGCGGCTTGACGCAAGCCCGGCTGCGCTGGTCTTGGCTCTATCCATTCGTCCCCGGATCGGCGCTTCGGAATCGAATGATTCCTAAGGGATTCACCGAATAAGTCCCACCATAATGCAAACCAAAGTAAGGCATAATCGAGACAGGCGCTCACGGCTATCATGACCGGCCGAATTCACAGGTTCAAGCCTTGTATTGGTAAACGGGCCGGGGTTTTCGACCGGCGGAGCCGCGGCTCAAGGCCGGAGAATTGGATTGGTATTCGGTGCCGGCGCCTCTTCCATCTCGGCGTGCTCTGGCAGCTTGTCGCCATGTACGGCCAGCGCCGGTCCGATCCAGATCGGATCGACCAGATGGTCCCGCCGCGGATTGGTCGTATTCGGATGGACCAGGACGCTCAATTTGCCATGGTTGAGCATCAGCCAAGGGACCAGCTCAGAAAATACCTCGCGGGCAAAGGCGACCTGGTACATGGCCTGATCGTGCGGGCCGACCTTGACGTCGTGCCACCGTCCGAGCGTGACCGAGAAGCGCTCGCCGATCCACGTACGCAGTTGCTCGGCCTCGGCCCGCGTGGTCGCCGGATCGTAGTAGATGTGGGCGTGATAGCTGGCGATTTCGCCTAGTGGTCGCGGACCGCTCGAACCGGGCTCACTCGTCATCCCTGTGCTCCACGCTATCGTTGGACCGGCTGATGATCGCTGCAACCGGGGGCGGGGTCAATGTCAGCCCGTTCGCTTCTGGCCACCCTCAAAGACCGCCATACCAGCGGCGGGGTCGAGATCAACCTCGGTCGCTTCCGTCAGCCGCGCCATCGTCATGTAGAAGCCGATCGCGAGGATCGATTCGACGATCTCCTGCTCGCTGAAATGCTTGCGCATGGTGGCAAAGACCGGTTCAGCGACGCGCACGTTCTCGATCACTTCGCGGCCGAACGCCAGCAGCGCCTTTTCGGCGGCATTGAAGGCGGCGTCCTCGTATTTGCCCTGTTCGATGCAGTCGATCTGCCGCTGGGTCACGCCGACGCCGAGCGCGATCGGAACATGCTGCCGCCACTCATATTCGCCGTGCTCCCATTGCGCGACTTGAAGAATCAGCAACTCACGATTGACGTGGCTGAGCTTCTGGCGGTGCAGGATCGAATTGGCGAATCGCATCGCCGGAATGAAATTGGCCTCGGCATGCGCCATCATCCGAAAGATGTTCAATACGACCGGCATCCGATCGAAGGACGCGCGCACGTCGCCGCTGGTTGCCGCCGGATCGATCAGGGGAAGTCTGGCCATTCGCCTCTCCTTGCGCTTGCTGTTCTTATTGCCGTTGCGGCCGCTTCCGCGCTTTGGTCGTAACTTACTTCATAGTTGCCGAATCGCGCATCGCTCAGCGGCCACCGACTTCGCGGATCGGATCGGAGCCGTCCCAATCGGCGGCAACCCGGCGGATGTGCTCGAAGAAACTTCCCTTGCTTCCGCTGATGTCTGAAATCTCCACCACGGTGCCGGGATGGGCTTGGGTATCGAAATAGGCGAAGCGGCCTTTTTCGCCGCCGATCTGGCCCTCGTGTCCCACTTTATGGCCAAGTGACAGTGCGCGGTCGTAGAGGGCCTGATATTCGCGGGTCCAGTACGAGATGTGCTGCAAGCCCTCGCAGCCGGAATCGAGAAACTCCTTGTACATCGAGGGCGCGTCGTTGCGCTGCTGGATCAGCTCGATCTGGAGATCGCCGGAATTGGCGAGCGCCACGCTCATCTCCATGGCGGAGTCCTGGCCGCGGTGGCGGAAGTAATCGGTCTTGACCCTGTCGATGTAGTACCAGGGCCCGACGCCCATCACATTGACCCAATGATCCATGGCGGCGCGGATATCTCGCACCACATATCCGTTCTGGCAGACTGCACCAAAGATACGGCTCATCACGACCTCCGTCTGCTGCCTCTCTCCGCCCCTAGTTTCTATTTGTCCCGCCGTTCAGCCGATCGACCGGCCGCCATCGATCACAAGTTCCGTGCCGGTAACGTAGCGGCTCTCGTCGCTGGCAAGCCACAGAATGCCGTTGGCGATATCTTCCGGCGCGGCCTTGTAGCCGAGCGGCACGGCACGTTCGGTGAGCTTGTCCAGCGTCGGCCCGCGCTCCCGTCCGCCATCCGAGCCGTCTTCGACCGTGCCGATCAGCGTGTCCCAGATCGCGGTTTCGGTGATGCCGGGGTGCAGCGAGTTGACGCGTACGCCGTCCTTGGCGGCTGCGCACTCCAGCGCGACCGATTTCGTGAACAGCCGCACGCCGCCCTTGGTCGCGCAATAACCGGAGACGTTCGCTGACGCCTTGATTCCCGCAATCGAGGAAACGTTGATGATGCTGCCGCCCCCGCCTGCCCGCATCAGCGGGAGCGAATATTTTACGCCGAGGAAGACGCCGTCGAGGTTGACGGCCACCTGTCGCTTCCAGTCGGCAAACGCCATGTCGACGACCGAACCCGACAGGCCGATCCCGGCATTGTTGACGAGAACATCAAGCCTGCCGAATTTGGCCCGGGTCTCGGTCACGACCGACTGCCAGTCTTCCTCACGCGTCACATCGTGATGGTAATACGCGCACTCGCATCCACCGGCGCGCAATTCGCGCTGCAGGCTCTCGCCCTTCTCGTCTTGCAGATCGGTTGCGACGATCCTGGCGCCCTCGCGCGCCAGCAACAGGACTGCGCTTCGCCCAATGCCGTTGGCGGCGCCGGTCACCAGAACGACTTTTCCTTCGACACGCCGCGTCATCGCTGGGTTCGCTTCCTCGTTGTGATCGGCTGTTCAGCCGCTTTGTTATCGCCCGGAGCACAGTGGTTCGCTTTGGAAACGTTCCCATATCCTAGACGATACTGAATCGCAATAAGGATGTTTTCAGGTAAAATACCTTATATATCGTTTCCAGAACACGTTAGATTTCCGCGGCCTTCGTCCGAACGGTGACGCTCAAGGGAGTCCTGCAATGTCGTTGCGCCAGGCCCAGCCTGCACGGCCCACAATTCGTGACGTTGCGGCCCAGGCCGGCGTGTCGGTCAGCAGTGTCAGCCGCGTCTTGAACGGCGAGCCGCATACCAGCCCGGAACTGCATGCCCGGATCATGCGGGCGGTGAACCGCCTGCGCTTCGAGCCGCATTCGGCGGCGCAGGCCTTGCGGTCGCGCGAGAGCAAGACGATCGGCTGCATGGTCTCCGACCTCTCCAACCCGCTCTACAGCGAGATGATTAATGGCGCGGAGGAGGAATTGCAGCGTGCTGGCTACGTGCTGATGCTGGCCGCGACCCGGCACGAGGAGGACCGCGAGACGGCGTTCGTATCAGCGGTACGAAGGCGACGGATGGACGGGTTGCTGTTGTTCGCCGGCGACAACGCCCATACGGAGTTCACCGGCGCGCTGGCAAATCTGGACCTGCCCTGCGTGGCGATCGACCGCGAGGTACCCGGCGTCCCCTCGGTGCGCGCGGACCATCGCGGCGGCGGCCTCGAGATCACGCGGTATCTCATCGGGCTCGGCCACCGCCGCATCGCACTTCTCACCGGACGCGCCGCGTTGCTGCCGAGTTCGGAGCGCCTTGCCGGCTATCGTCAGGCCCATGCCGAAGCCAAGCTCAAGGTCGACCCCGACCTGATCCGGCCGCAGACGCAAGGGTCCAGCATTGCGTTCAGCGACGTCTGTCAATTGCTGCGGGACCCGAACCGGCCGACCGCGATCATTACGCTTGGCACGCACATGCTGGCCGGCGTGATGGATGCGCTCTCCAGTAGCGGCCTGCGCTATCCCGACGATGTGTCGCTGGTGTGCATCGGCGACACTGATCTCGCGCGGCATGCAACGCCGGGGATCTCGGCGCTGACCTGGGATCTGGACCAGATGGGCCGGGTCGCCGCCAACATCCTGCTCGATCGGATTCGCGGCGGCGGCGAAGCGCGGAAGGCCCGGCCGGTCTATCTACCGACACGATTCATCCTTCGACATTCCGGCGCCAAGCCTTGCGCGCCCTGATTGCGAACCCCGCCCATTTCCACGCCCGGCAAACGATGCCCGGCGACGAACGACCAAAACAAAAAAGCAAACGGGAAACCCAGGGAGTGAGTAAATGAAGTTACGCGCGGTCATGCTTTCGCTGCTTGCGCTTGCGTCAGCGGCAGTTTCGGTCCATGCCGAGGACGCGGCCGACTATCCCACCAAGAAGATCAAGATGCTGTTGCCGTTCGGGGCCGGTGGTGGCGGCGACGTGCTTGGCCGGCTGCTTGCCGACCGGATGGGCAAACGGCTCGGCCAAACCATCTACGTCGAAAACCGAATCGGCGCAGCCGGAACGATCGGCGCGCAACAGGCGGCAAGCTCTCCACCCGACGGTTACACCATCACGATCGGCGGCATGACCACCCACGTGCTCGCGCCGGCAGTCTATCCGAACCTGCCCTATGATCCGATCAAGGATTTCACAACCATCGGCCGTATCGGAACGTCATCCATCCTGCTCATTGCGACGAAGGATTTTCCCGCCAGCGACCTGCGCGGGCTGGCCGAGCTATCGAAGAAGAGCGAGCCGATCCAGTATGGAAGCTGGGGCGTCGGCTCGACCGGACATTTCTGCGGTGAAATCCTTTCTCAGAAAGCCAGCGTCCGCCTGCAACATGTCCCGTTCAGCGGTGCAGCGAAGCTTGCAAACGACCTGATGGGCGGTCACATCTCGGTGGGGCTGGTCGATATGGCGACCGGAACGCCGCTGGTGAAGGACGGAAAGCTGAAGGCGCTTGCGGTATGCGGGGGCCGGTCGCCGAGCCTGCCGGAGGTTGCGAGCTATAAGGAGCAAGGCGTCGATTTCGAACGGAGCCTGTCCTGGGTGATGTACGCGCCCGCGGGTCTGCCCGCTCCGATCACGCAGAAGATTTCCGTCGCGTTGAAGGAATCGCTGGCCGAAGCTGACATCACCGAAAAGCTGCTGGCGCTCGGCATCACGGCGGAGTTCATCGCAGGAGACCAGCAGCGCGACATCAACGTCCGCGACATCGAAGCCTGGAAGAAGGTCGCCAGCGATGCGAAGATCGAGGCCAAGTAGCGGAACGATGTCCCGGACGCGGGTGCAGCGCCTGTTCGGCGCCGCAGAGCCGGGACCCATCTCAATGCGCAGGAACGGGTCCCGGCTCAGCAGCGCAGCACTTCGTGCCGCGCTGCGTCCGGGACACGATGCCCGTCCTCGAGCACTCAGCTCGCCTTCCCGAACAGCAGGGGCAACTGACGCGGGCCTCGGACGGTGCCTTCCGACCATGTGACCTTGCCGGCCGGATCGAGCCTGAAATCAGGAATCCGTTTCAGCCATTCCTCGATCGCAACCGTCATTTCCATGCGGGCGAGGTTGGAGCCGACGCAGCGATGAATGCCGAGGCCGAACGCGGCGTGGCGGTTCTCCTTGCGGTCGATGACCACCTTGTCGGCATCGGGGAACATGGCGGGATCGCGGTTGGCGGCCGGGAACGACAGCAGCACCATGTTGCCGGGCTTGACGGGGCAGCCACTGACCGTCGTCTCCTTCATCACCTCACGTGCCATCGTCACCGGTGAGTAGGCGCGCAGCAATTCCTCAACTGCGAGCGGCATCAGCTCCGGCTCATTGACCAAGCGCTCGCGGTCCGCGGGTGTTTTCGCCAAATGCCACAGCGAGGACCCGATCGCGCTCCAGGTGGTGTCGATGCCGGCGATCAACAGCAGCCGCAGCGAACCCAGCACATGTTCGTCCGTGAGCGGGTTTCCGTCCTTGTCCCTTGCCTTCATCAAGGTCGAGATCAGATCGTCGGCCGGATTCTTCCTGCGCTGCTCGATATGGCCGGCGAAATAGCCGGTCATCTCCTTCACCGCCTCCATCAGCGCGTTGTCGTCCTTGATGCCGAGTTCAAGGATGCCGTGAATCCATTTGATGAAGAGGTCGCCGTCCTTCTCGGGAATCCCGAGCATGTGCGCGATGGCGCGGACCGGAATGTGCTTGGTGTAGCGGGCGGCGGCGTCGCATTTGCCGTCGGCAATGAACTCGTCGATCAGTTCGTTGCAGATCGCGCGGACCCGCGGCTCCAGCTTCTTCATCGCATCCGGGGTGAAGGGCGGCAGCAGAATTTGCTTGGCCGGCTTGTGCTCGGGCGGGTCTGAGGTGATCGGCGGCGCGCGGGCCGTGATCTCCGGGCGAACGTCGCGCACGATCACGCGTCGGGAAGAAAAGTGCTCGGTGTCGTAGGCGATTTCTTTCACCGCCTGGTAGGTGGTCGGCATGTAGCAGCCGAGAAAGCGCTCGGTGTGAACGATCGGCGAAGCGGCACGCAGCTCTTCCCAGATCGGAAACGGATCTTCCGTCCACACCGGGTCGGTATGGTCGAAATCGTTGATCCAGTCGGTGACTGGCGGATGCTCGGGCATGATGCTGGCGGAATCGGACATCGGAGCAAATCCTCTGTTTGGTTCGTTCAGATCCAGATGGGGCTAAATCGGTTTTGGGACCGGGCTATTCCTCGGTCACCTCGATCGCGATCTCGGGACAGTTGCTCTGAGCAAGCCAGGCCTTGTCTTCCAGGCCCGCAGGCACGGAGCCGTCGCCGACTTCGTGCGCGTTGCCGAATTCGTCGAGCTCGAACAGTTCCGGTGCCAGTGATTTGCAGCGCGCGTGGCCCTGACATTTGTCCTGGTCGACGCGGATATTCAGCTTTCCGGCCATCGCAGCGTTTCCCCTTTTGCAGCGCGCTTATTTTCCGCGCGTATTTTTCTATCGGCACGGCGGCTCAAACTCGCCGGTCTACCGCGAAGTTATATCATATTACATTCGCGTTGCCGTTGTGCTGTCAAGGCAAAAGTTATAGATCATGGAACTGAATGTCGCCTCGACCCGCACGTAAAGCGCTGAATGCCTACCACCATGGGGATCTTCGTGATGCCCTGGTTCAAGCCGCGTTGCATGAAGTGGAACTGGGCGGTCCCGAGGCGATCAGCATCAGCGCACTGGCCAAGAAACTCGGCGTCTCGCAGCCGGCGCCCTACAAGCATTTTGCCGATCGCGAGACGCTGCTGACGGCTGTGACGGCCGAAGCGTTCCGCCAGTTCAGCGCCATGATGCGTGCGGCGCTTGAAAAGCCGTCGAAGCAGTCCAAGCTGTCGCGCTTCGCGCAGCTCACGCTTGATTTCGGCCTGCGGCGCAACGGCATCTATCGCCTGATGTTCGCGTCTCGAACCATGGCTTGCGCGCCGAAAGGCAGCGAGCTGCATAGTGCAGCAATGGAGACCTTCGAGCTCCTGGTGGAGGCGCTGGAGGCGCCCGCTGTAGAACTGTTGCGCGAGCGGAGCGCTCTGAAGGTCTGGGCCTCGCTACATGGCGTGGTCATGCTCGCTGAGCAGGGATTACTCACCGGTCAGGCTGCCCATGTCAGCCGGGAAGAATTGGTCGAGGACATCGTGGCGGAAACCAAGCTCGCGCTGTCCGTTGCCATCGAGAAGGCCGGCAAGGCTGGTTCATGACGGCCAAAGCTCCGACGGCCACGCCTCACACTGCCGACAATACCGACCTTTATGGCGGCATCGCGCTTGGCATCGCCGCAGCCGCAGCGCTCATCGTCGCTAACTCGCCGCTCGGGCCGCAGTATCAGGCGCTGTTGCACACGACCGGCGAGGTACGAATCGGATCGATCGGACTGAGCAAGACGCTCGAACACTGGATCAACGACGGCTTGATGGCGGTGTTCTTTCTGCTGGTCGGCCTCGAGATCAAACGCGAGGCGATCGAGGGTGCGCTGGCGAGCCCGAAGAAAGCGGCATTGCCCGTGATCGCCGCGTTCGGCGGATTTGTCACGCCGGCCGCCATTTTTGCCGCGGTCAACTGGGGCGATGCCGAGGCGTTACGCGGCTGGGCCATACCGGCAGCCACCGACATTGCCTTTGCGCTCGGCGTCTGCGCCATGCTGGGACGCAGGGTGCCGGCTTCGCTGAAGACTTTCCTGTTGGCGCTTGCGATCATCGACGACCTCATGGCTATAGTCGTCATCGCGATGTTCTATGCTGCCGACCTTTCGGTTCTGGCGCTGGGGCTCGGCGCACTCGGCATCGCTGCGCTCGTGGTTCTCAACCTGCTCGATGTGCGAAGGCCCGCATTCTATCTGATCGCCGGCCTTTTCACCTGGGTCTGCGTGCTCAAATCCGGCGTGCATGCGACCCTTGCCGGTGTCGCCGTCGGCTTAGCGATGCCGCTCACCCGGCACAATGGCCACAGCCTGCTCGAGGACACCGAACATGCACTCAAGCCGTGGGTCAGTTTCGTCATCGTGCCGCTCTTTGCCTTCGCCAATGCAGGCGTATCGTTTCACGGGCTGACTTTGGAAAAGCTGACAGGGCCGATACCACTTGGGATCATTGCAGGGCTGTTCATCGGCAAGCAGATCGGTGTCTTCGGCGCTTCGCTGCTTGCCGTCAGGCTGGGCCTTGCTGCCATGCCGGACGGGGCCACGACGACGAAATTCTATGCCACCGCCATCCTGACCGGCATCGGTTTCACCATGAGCCTCTTCATCGGAACGCTCGCGTTCGACGACGAAATCGTCCTCGCGCAGGTCCGCCTCGGCGTTCTCCTGGCGTCTGTGCTGTCCGGCATCGCGGCCGCGCTGATGTTCTTCGCCATCGGGAAGTCCAACGGAAAGTGATGACGGAAACATCCAACGAACCCGTCACAATTCCTGATCTGCTGTCTTTTTCTGAGCCACGGCCGCCGGAATCCCTTGACCCAGGTCAACTTGTCCACACGGCGCAAACGCGCCACACCTGCTGCGAGATCGACGCTCGCGCACTGGCCACTGCTTGTATTCGCCGCGGCCAAATGGTCATCTTGGCCGGCGAAAGGCGGCGTCGATTGAGCACGAATTTTACCAAACCCGCTGCACCTCGGCCTCTGAGGTTCGCCTCGGCGCGATCTGTCAGAAGCGTGGCTCTCGGCGTGCTGGTGTCGTTCTGCCTTTCAGGTCTGGCCCTCGGAAAAGACCAAGACGACGATGAAGAAGATGCGGCAACAACCAAGCCGGCCCTGCCGAACTTCTATCTCGACATGAGAACCATCTACTCGACGCTGCCCGCCGGTTCGCTCTCGATCGGATTCAGCACGCCTCCCTTGTTATCAAGGCTGGCGAACCTTTCCTCGCTCCGAACCCGGACTTCGCCGTCCAGCCAAAGCCTTTCGGTCGACCTGCCCTTGACCGTCGATGTCAATGATCAGCTCTCGGTCTATGGCGGCGTCAGCGGAGCCACTTCGCAGGCAGGCACCGATCCCTGGTCGACGTTCTCGGTCTATGCCTTTACCGTCGGATTCCAGGCCGACATCTATCAGCAGAACGGCGGAATGTTCCCGACCATCACCATCCAGTCCAACGCGACGCGGTCGATCTCGGACGCGCCACTGGCCACGACGACCTACAACACCATCCTCGAGGCGGACTACGCGCTGAACGCGGATGAGACGCGCGGGCTGCTCGCCGGCGCGCAGTACACCAGAGCCCTGGTCGATACTCCCCTCGCCCGCGTCAGCCCCGATATCATGGGCTATGTCGGCGGCTACTATCAGTGGGACAACAACTGGAAGCTCACCGGCCGCTTCGGCGTGCAATCCTTTGGCGGTGCGCAGCTTCTGAACCTGACGCCATTTCCCGCATTCACGCAGCCGATCGTGCGGTTCGACCTCGACCGCATGGACGACAACGACAATCGGCTGTTCGGCATCACCGCGCAGATCGCCTGGACACCGAAGCCATCGTACCAGCTAACGCTGCGAACGCCGCTCTACGCGATCAAGAATTAGCGACGGGTGCGGCCGGTTTCATGCCGGATGCGGGTCGCGCACGGCCGCGCCGCGCAATAGCTTCCCGATCTCTGGCTTGCAGGCGCCGCAATTGGTGCCGGCCTTCAGGCGCCGGCCGACGTCATCGACGCTGGCCGCACCTTTATGGATTTCGGCGGATATCTGATGCTGCCCGACACCGAAGCATGAGCAGACGATGGGCCCGATGTCGTCGCCTGTATCGAGCGGCTGGCCCGTCAGCAGCGACATCCGCGCACTCGGCGACAATTCCTGTTCCGCGAACAGGCCGGAGAGCCACGACCGCGAAACCAGCCTGTGATCGGGTGCGATGAACACGCAACCCTCCAGCCGGCCGTCGCGAACAGCGGCGTAGCGGAAGCGGCCAACCTTCGGATCGCGATAGGCGATCCACTCGATGTCGTGCCCGACGCGGAGTTGCGCCCGCGCCCAATCGCGCCAGCTCGACGGCCGCTCGTCGAAGGCCAACTCCATCCGCCAGCAGGTCCCTGAAAGCCCGCCGACCCAGTAACCCGCGGCAGGACGCTCGATCTCCCGGCGGCTGAGGATGAAGGCATGCCATTTCGGCAAGTAAGCGGCTGCCTTGACCGGCGTGTGCTTGGACTCTGGCTGTCCGGAGATCGGATCGGTCGCCGGATTGACCAGCGCGTTGACCCGACCGTCGCCGGCATACTCGCCGTTCCAGTGCATCGGCACGAACACGCAGCCGCGCCGCTGCTCGGCGGTGACGACGACGCGCGCCACCATCTCGCCCCACGGGCTGCTCAGCCGCGCGAGCCCGCCATTCTCGACGCCGGCTGCGCGTGCATCGTCGGGGTGGAATTCCGCACAGGGCTCGAAGATGTGTGCCAGTAGCCGCGGCGATTTCCCGGTCCGCGTCATGGTGTGCCATTGATCGCGGACCCGTCCGGTATTGAGCACCAGCGGATAGTCGCGGCTGGTCGCGTTGACGGCTGCGCGCGGCGTCACCGGCACGAAACGGGCTTTGCGGTCGGTAGTGAAGAATTCGCTCGTTTCGAACATCCGCGGCGTGCCGGTCGGATATTCCCGCGTCACAGGCCATTGGATCGGAGTAAGCGCATCGTAAGCGCGGTCGTCGAGCGTATTCAGGGCGGACAGATCGAAATCGCGCGTCCCGTTATTCTCGAAACTCGAAAGCCCGGCGTGCTCGCGGAAGATCGCCGCAGCGCCCGGATAGTCGAACCCCGAAAAGCCCATGCGCCGGGCGACATCGCAGACGGTCCGCCAATCGGCCCTTGCGGCGCCGGGCGCCGGCAGGAACGGTCGCTGCCGGGAAATGCGGCGTTCGGAGTTGGTGACGGTGCCGTCCTTTTCGCCCCAGGTGAGCGCCGGCAGCAACACGTGAGCATGACGCGTGGTGTCGGTATGCCGCATGCAATCGGACACGACAACGAGCTCGCATGCCTCGAGCGCGCGGCGCACGCGATCGGCATCCGGCAGGCTGACCAGCGGATTGGTGGACATGATCCAGACCGCCTTGATGCGCCGATCGGCGATCGCATCGAACATATCGATGGCCTTGAGGCCCTGCTTGTCTGCGATCACAGGCGATTGCCAGAACCGCTGGACGATATCGCGGTGCTGCGGGTTCTCGATCTCCATATGGGCGGCAAGCTGGTTGGCCAGCCCGCCGACTTCCCGGCCGCCCATGGCGTTGGGTTGTCCGGTCAGCGAGAACGGCCCCATACCGGGCCGCCCGATCCGGCCGGTCAACAAATGACAGTTGATGATCGAGTTGACCTTGTCGACGCCGCTGCTCGACTGGTTGATGCCTTGCGAATAGAGCGTGACGACCCGCTCGGTTTTGGCAAACCAGTCGAAGAACAACGCCACTGCGCCCTCGCCCAGCCCGCAGATGTCGGCCGTCTGTGCGACCGTCTGGCCGGCGACCTGCCGCAGCGCGGCTTCGGCGCCGGTGGTGAAGCCATCCACGAATGCGCGATCGATGGCGTTGCGCGATGCAAGATGCGCGAGCAACCCGTTGAACAGCACGGAGTCGCTGCCCGAGCGAAGCGGCAGGTGCAGATCGGCGCCGTCGCATGTCGCGGTCCGCCGCGGGTCGATCACGACGATGCGGCACGCGGGATTGCTGGCCTTGGCGGCCACCATGCGCTGGTAGAGGATCGGATGGCACCAGGCGGCATTGGAGCCGACGAGGACCAGGAGATCGGCGGTTTCGAGATCCTCATAGCAGCCCGGAACGGTGTCGCTGCCGAACGCACGCTTGTGGCCTGCCACGCTCGAGGCCATGCACAGCCGCGAGTTGGTGTCGATGTTCGCAGTGCCGATGAAGCCCTTGGCGAGCTTGTTGATGACGTAATAGTCCTCGGTGAGAATCTGGCCGGAGACATAGAACGCGATCGAATCCGGTCCATGCTCGCGGATGATTCTGCCAAATCCCTCCGCGACATGGTCGAGCGCCGTATCCCAGCTCGTTTCCTGCCCGTTGACCACAGGGGCGAGCAGCCGCCCCTCGAGGCCAATGGTCTCGGCGAGCGCCGAGCCTTTCGCGCACAGCCGCCCGAAATTGGCGGGATGAAGCGGATCGCCCCGGACGGTCACGGCGCCGGCAGGACCCCTGTCAGCGACAACGCCGCAGCCGACCCCGCAATACGGACAGGTTGTCTTCACTGCCACGGGCGATCAACCTCACTCGGCGGGCACAACCGCTGCCGTTTGGACGCTAAGCCAGACCATGCCGTTCTCCACCTTGGTCGGATGCGCGCGCGTGCACCCCTCGTCGGGCGCGACCGCCATGCCGCTCTTGAGTTCGATGACGAAATTGTGCAGCGGACACGTGACCCGCTTGTTGTGGACGATGCCTTGCGACAACGGTCCGCCCTTGTGCGGACAGCGGTCGTCGAGTGCGAACACCTCGTCCTCGCTGGTCCGGAACACCGCAATGTCTCCGGAGGCCGTCCTCACCACGCGCGAGCCGAGAACGGGAATATCGTTCAGCGCCCCGATTTCGATCCATTTGGTCATGCGAGTTCGAGCTCCGCCAGCGGGGTGAATTCGTTACGGTCGACGCCGCGCTGGGCGCGCGCCGCCCAGGGATCGCTCTGCGAGAATTGCTGCGAATAGGCGAAGCGGCTGAACAGCGCCTTGCGGTTGGCGACGTCGTCGACCACCTGCTTGCGGATCGCATCGAGGCCGACCCGATCGCACCACTTGTACATGCGCTCCAGATACCAGCCCTGTTCGCGATAGAGCTGCGTCAGCGCGGCGATGATTTCGAGCGTCTCCTCCTCCGTCGCGGCCTTGGCCAGGAACTCGGTTCCCTTGATGTGAAGACCGGCAGCGCCGGCGAAATGGATCTCGAATCCGGAATCGACGCAGACCACGCCGACGTCCTTGCAGGTCGCTTCCGCGCAGTTGCGCGGACAGCCGGAAACCGCGAGTTTCACCTTGGCCGGCGTCCACGAGCCCCACATGAACTTTTCGAGCTTGATGCCGAGACCGGTCGAATCCTGCGTGCCGAAACGGCACCATTCCGATCCGACACAGGTCTTCACCGTGCGCAATCCCTTGGCATAGGCATGGCCCGATACCATGCCTGCATCATTGAGATCGGCCCAGACCGCGGGCAGGTCCTCCTTCTTCACGCCGAGAAGATCGATGCGCTGTCCGCCGGTCACCTTGACGGTCGGAATCTTGAACTTGTCCGCGACGTCGGCGATAGCGCGCAATTCATCCGGCGTCGTTACGCCGCCCCACATCCGCGGCACGACAGAGTACGTTCCGTCCTTCTGGATATTGGCGTGAACGCGCTCGTTGATATAGCGCGACTGCTGATCGTCACGATACTCGCCGGGCCAGGTGGCGAGCAGATAATAGTTCAGGGCAGGACGGCAGGAGTGGCACCCGTTCGGCGTCTTCCAGTCCATGAACTTCATGACATCGGGGATCGTCTTCAATCCATTCTCGACGATCACGCGGCGCGCGTCATCGTGGCTGTGATCGGTGCACGCGCACATCGGCTTGACCTTCGGCGCCGCCGAATAGTCGCCGCCGAGCGTGAAAGCGAGAACCTGCTCGACCAGGCCGGTACAGGAGCCGCACGACGACGATGCCTTGGTGTGGGCGCGCACGTCGTCGATCGTGAAGAGTTTCTTTTCGCTGATTGCCTTGACGATCGTCCCCTTGCAGACGCCGTTGCATCCACAGATTTCCGTATCATCGCTCATGGCGGCGACCGAGTTCTTGCCGCTATGGCCGCCGTCGCCGAGATTGGCGGCGCCGAACACCAGTCGCTCGCGCATCTGCGAAACGTCAGTGCCGTCGCGCAGATGCTGGAAGTACCACGGGCCGTCGATGGTATCGCCATAGAGCACGGCGCCGACGATCTTCTTGTCGCGCAGGATGATGCGCTTGTAGACGCCGCGGGAGGCGTCCTGCATGACGATCTCTTCCTTGTCCGCACCCGGCGCGAAGTCGCCGGCGGAGAACAGGTCGATCCCGGTCACTTTCAGCTTGGTCGAAACCACCGACCCGTCATAGGTGGCGAAACCCTTCATAGCGAGGTGGTTGGCGCAGACCTTGGCCTGGTCGAACAAGGGAGCCACGAGCCCGTAGGTCTGGCGCCGGTGCTGCACGCATTCGCCGACGGCGTAGATTCGCCCGTCGTAGGTCTGCATGGTGTCGGAGACCACGATGCCGCGTTCGCAATAGAGGCCTGCCTTGCGCGCCAGCTCGACATTCGGGCGGATGCCGACCGCCATCACGACCAGATCCGCAGGGATCTCCTCGCCGTCGGCGAAGCGCACACCGGTTACGCGATCCTCGCCGAGAATCGCCTCCGTTTGCGCCGGCATCTTGAACACCATGCCGCGCTCTTCCAGCGACTTGCGCAGCAATCCCCCCGCGACCTGATCGAGCTGGCGCTCCATCAGCGTGTCGAGCAGGTGCACGACGGTGACGTTCATGCCGCGCTTCATCAGGCCGTTGGCCGCCTCGAGACCGAGCAGACCGCCGCCGATCACGACGGCATTCTTGAAGCTCGTCGAGGCTTGGACCATGTGCTCGACGTCCTGGATATCGCGAAAGCCGATGACGCCCCGGAGATCCTTGCCCGGAAGCGGCAACATGATCGGGTTCGAGCCGGTGGCGATCAGCAGGCGATCGTAGGGTACCCGCGCGCCCTCTCTCGTCACGACTTCGCAGGTACGCCGATCGATCATCTCGATCATTTCGCCCTTGCGCAGCGTAATTC
Source organism: Bradyrhizobium sp. AZCC 1719 (assembly GCF_036924525.1). Taxonomy (NCBI): domain Bacteria; kingdom Pseudomonadati; phylum Pseudomonadota; class Alphaproteobacteria; order Hyphomicrobiales; family Nitrobacteraceae; genus Bradyrhizobium; species Bradyrhizobium sp. AZCC 1719. The sequence continues at coordinate 341,978 of NZ_JAZHRU010000001.1, forward strand.
CGTTGTCCTCGTACCACTGCTCCGTGTTGAGCATGATGTCGTCGACGGTCTTCTCGCCGGCAAGCACGGGCGACAGCAGAATTCGGTTGTAGTTGCCGTATGGCTCGGAGCCGAACACGGTGATGTCATAGAGATGGGGCGCACGGTCCAGCAGCAATTCCACCGTGCGGATGCCGGCCATGCCGTTGCCGATCACCACCAACTTCGGCTTGTTCACTTTGTCGAGCATGCTCTGCCTTCTAATTCAGGTTCCGATGGCCCCGCTCGGCGACGCAACTCTGCATCGTCGATTGGCGAGAACTATTGATGATTGAGGAGCGCCCATCGGCGGGCAGAGTATCGTCGACTATGACGATCGATATCTCATGTATTCAAGAGACGTGCCAACGCCGCGCCCGTAGTTCTTCGGGCGCAACACACGGCTTCAGCCGGTAAATCGCTAATTGGCTGCACTTGCGCGTGCATGGATGCCCAAAAAATCACCCGTAAGGGCTATCCATTGTGCACAACCCGAATACTTCACGGTGACTCGATGGCAATGTGCCCGTGGAAATAGCACGGCACCTACAGGGCGGCTTTGAGGAGAGCTTTTCCGTTAATACTTCGCACAGCATAATAAAACACCACACTGCACGTTCGAGCGGCTGGTTTTGCCAACAAACGGAGCAGCGGCCGCATTCGCGGCGGTTTAGGCGCACCTGGCAAGGTACTGCAAATACACGCTAAGTGGCGCGCTTGTTTGTCTGGCACGTGAATTGCTGACGTTGAGACCTAGAGTGCGTCTCAACGACGAGCCGACTCGCTTCCCAAATTCCGTCTCTTTGTGCCGAGATACCGCGCGGCCCGCACGGTATCACACGCCGCTGTTCGAGGCTGCTCGATGAAGTTTGCTGAATTCAAGAAGGCCGGCCATTGGCCCACGCTGCTCGCCGCCTTTCTCTATTTCGACATAAGCTTCATGGCTTGGGTCGCGCTTGGTCCGTTGATCGTCTACATCGTGCATGACATGAACCTGGCCGTCGACGAGAAGTTCACACTCGTCGCCATCCCGGTTCTGGCCGGCGCGCTGCTGCGGGTGCCGATGGGCATACTCGCCGATCTGTTCGGCGCCAAGCGGACCGGAATTGTCGCGCAACTCGTCGTCATCGCCGCGACGTCCTGGGTTTGCTATTTCGGACTCCCGAGCAAGCTGTCGGTCGAAATCTTCGGTCTCGCGCTCGGCATCGGCGGCGCCTCGTTCGCGGTGGCACTGCCGCAGGCGAGCCGCTGGTATCCGCCGCAATATCAGGGCGTGGTGATGGGGATCGCGGGTGCCGGCAATATGGGTGTCGTGCTCGACACGATGTTCGCGCCGACGATTGCTGAGCTGTGGGGCTGGCAGGCCGTGTTCGGCGTGCTGCTCGTTCCGATGGTGCTGATCCTCGCCTACTACGCCTATGCCGCCAAGGACGCGCCCGGAGAGCGGAAACCGATCTCGCTGAAGGCTTATGGCACGTTGCTGCGCGATCCCGACAGCCGCTGGTTCATGTTCTTCTACTTCATCACCTTCGGCGGCTTCGTCGGACTGGCCAACGCGTTGCCGCTGTATTTCACCGTGCAATATCACGTATCAGGCGTCGCGGCAGGTCTGCTGGTTTCCTTGATCGTCGCTTTCGGTTCGGGTTTCCGCCCGGTCGGTGGCATGATCGCCGACCGCATCGGCGGCATCCGCTCGCTGTCGATGTTCTTTGGCGTCGTCGTGGCGGCGTATCTCGTCATCGCCTTCATGCCGGAGGGGCCGGCCGCGCCAGCGGCTGCGGGTTGGGCGCTCACCGAAATGCCGCGGATCGCCTGGATGTCGGTGCTGCTGTTCTCCATCGGAGTGCTCGCGCTCGGCATGGGCAACGGCGCCGTGTTCCAGCTCATTCCACTTCGCTTCCGGCAGGAGATCGGCCTGATGACCGGCATGGTGGGTTGCGCCGGCGGCATCGGCGGTTTCTTCCTTGCCAAGGCCCTCGGCATCGCCAAGGGAATGACCGGCGGATTTGGCGCAGGCTTCCTGTTTTTCGGCCTGCTGGCGTTGCTTGGTTTCCTCGGACTTGCCATGGTCAAGGTGCGCTGGCGCACCACATGGGGCGCCGCATCGGGAGCGCGGGTCTGACGACGCGCGCTGCTAACTTGACAGGCCGCGCTGGGTGACGATCGGTTCGCAACGAGATCTCGGGGTTCGCGTCGGCTTCGTCAGCGAGACCGGCAAGCGCTCCGCTAACGAGGATTATGTCGGGACCTGCCTCGGCCGGTCCGGCGTAAGCAATCGCGACATCGTCGCCGCCGTCGCCGACGGTGTCGGCGGACACAAGGGCGGACGCGAAGCCGCCGAGCTTGCGGTTCGTTGCTTCATCGACGCTTATTATTCTCTCCCCGAGACGCTCGGCGTGCGCCGCCGGGCGTCGCGCTCGCTGGAAGCCGCCAATAGCTGGATCTATACGCAAGGCCGCACCGATCCTCGGCTCAGCGGCATGAGTTGCGCCTTCTCGTCGATCATCCTGTCGCGGCGGCTTTGCCACATCATTCACATCGGGGACACCCGCGCCTATCGCCTGAGCGAGGGACGCCTGGAGCGGTTGACCACCGACCACATCGCCGGACGCGGCGATCTCGCTCACCTGCTCAACCGCGCCATCGGCTTCGAGGATTTTGCCCGCTTCGACTACGCGACCGTCGGATTGCGGCAGCACGACAGGCTGCTGATCTGCAGCGACGGCGTTCATGGCGTACTCGCCGATCACCGGCTGCAGCTATTGTTAAGCGAGCGCGCTTCGCCGGAAGAATCCGCCCGCGCGCTCGTCGACGCGGCGCTGGATGCCGGCTCCACCGACAATATGACCGCACTGGTGCTCGATGTCGTCGACCTGCCGCCCGCCGACCGGGACGAGCTCACCCACTCGATCGCGACGCTTCCGATCCTGGATTTGCCCGAGACGGGCGACCTGGTCGACGATTTCACGCTCGGCGAAATATTGTCGGACGGCCGCTACAGCCGGCTGTTCAAGGCCATCGACAAGCGGCAGGGCCGCGAAGTCGTGCTGAAGTTTCCGCATCCGCGCGTGGCCAGTGAGGGCTCCTATCGCCTCGCCTTCGTCCGCGAAGCGTGGGTCGCGGCGCGCGTGCGAAGCCTGTGGATCGGCGAGATCATCGAACTGCCCGCCGAACGGCAGTCCCGTCTCTATTCGGTGATGCCGCTCTACGAGGGCGAGACGCTGGAACAGCGCCTCAATCGTTCGCCGCAGCTTTCGCTGGCCGAAGGCATCGGCATCGCGACCAAGCTGGCGCGCGCGGTTGCCACCCTGCACCGCGCCGGCATCATCCATCGCGACATCAAGCCCGACAACGTGATCCTGTTGAAGGCCGGCGGATTGCGGCTGGTCGACCTTGGCGTCGCGCGGGTGCCGTTGCTCGAGGACTTCCCGGCCGAGGATATTCCGGGCACGCCGAGCTATATGGCGCCGGAGTTGTTCGGCGGGCGGCCCGGCGACGAGTTTTCCGATCTCTATGCACTCGGCGTCACTGTGTACCGGATGTTCACTGCCGCCTATCCCTACGGCGAAATCGAACCGTTCTCGCGGCCTCGCTTCGGCAAGCCAACCTACCTCTCGCGCTATCGCCCCGACCTGCCGGCCTGGCTGGACGCGGTGGTCGGCAAGGCGCTCAGCGTCGATCGTGCACAACGCTATGGCGACGTCATCGAATTCTCGCACGAGCTCGAGAACGGCGCGATGTGGGCAAAGCCCGCCGTCACATCACGGCGCTCGCTCTACGAGCGCGATCCGCTGGTGTTCTGGAAGAGCCTGTCGGCGGGCCTGATCGTGCTCGTCATCCTGCTGCTTGCGTGGATAGTAAAAAATTAGCCCGACGCTCCGGGTGGGGCGTCGGGCTACGGCACGTGAGCGAAGCAGACCGGGCTGGCTTCGCCAGTCGGGTTCACACCCCGGTCTGGGTGATGAACTTGGTATTGAAATAAGCCTCCATGGCCTCGGTGCCGCCTTCCGAGCCGTAGCCGGAATCCTTGACGCCGCCGAACGGCACTTCGGGCAGGGCCAGACCAAAACTGTTGATCGAGACCATGCCGGCTTCGATCGCCGCGCCGATCGCGGTCGCCGTCTTGGTCGAGCTGGTGAAGGCGTAGGACGCGAGACCGAACGGCAAGCGGTTGGCCTCCTCGGCCACCTCGTCGAAGGTCGAGAACCGCGAGATCAGCGCCAGCGGCCCGAACGGCTCCTCGTTCATGGCACGCGCGTCCTTCGGCACGTCGCTGACGACCGTCGGCTCGAAGAAGTAGCCCTTGTTGCCGACGCGGTGCCCCCCGGTCTCGAGCTTGGCGCCCTTGCCGACCGCATCCTGCACCATGCCCTCGATGGCGGTGACGCGGCGCGGATTGGCGAGCGACCCCATCTTCGAGTCGGGATCGAGACCATTGCCGACCTTCATCGACTTGGCACCTTCGACGAACTTGTCGACGAATTCACGGAACACGTCGTCCTGCACCAGCATGCGCGTCGGCGAGATGCAGACCTGGCCGGCATTGCGGTACTTTGCTGCCGCCAGAATCTTCGCCGCCGACGTGACGTCCGCGTCCTTGAATACGATGGCCGGCGCGTGGCCGCCCAGCTCCATGGTGGCGCGCTTCATGTGCAGGCCCGCCAAGGCCGAGAGCTGCTTGCCCACGGTGGTCGAGCCGGTGAAGGAAATCTTGCGGATCACCGGATGCGGAATGAGATATTCCGAAATCTCTGACGGCACGCCGAAGACCAGGTTGATGACGCCATCGGGCACGCCCGCGTCAGCGAACGCCTTGATCAGTTGCGCCGGAGATGCCGGGGTTTCCTCGGGCGCTTTGACGATAATGGAGCAGCCGGCTGCGAGAGCCGCGGAGAGCTTGCGAACGACCTGGTTGATTGGGAAATTCCAGGGCGAAAAGGCCGCAACCGGGCCAACCGGCTCCTTGACTGCGATCTGGTAAATGCCGGGACCACGGGCCGGGATCACCCTTCCATAAGCGCGCTTGGCTTCCTCGGCGAACCACTCGATGATGTCGGCCGCCGCCATCGCTTCGATCTTCGCCTCGGCCAGCGTCTTGCCCTGCTCCATCGTCAACAGCGGCGCGATCTCGTCATTGCGCTCGCGCATGATTGCGGCCGCCTTGCGCATGATCTTGCAGCGGTCGAACGGCGCCACCGTGCGCCAGACCTTAAAGCCCCTGGCGGCGGCTTCCAGCGCGTCGTCAAGATCGGCACGGTCGGCGTGCGCAACGGTGCCGATCGTCTCTTCGGTCGCCGGGTTGAGCACGGCGATAGTCCTGCCCGACTGGCTCGGACGCCATTTGCCGTTGATGAAGAGTTGGGTATTCGAATATGCCACGAGACTTTCTCCCTGAGCTTATTAGTCGCCAAATGGCGCGCGCGGCGGAAATCAGGCGCCTATATGATGGAAGCCCGATCGAATTGCAAAGCCGATTCAAGGGTGTGGCCGCGCAGCCGACGCATAGCGCCACCACGGCCCGCGCCATTTCGGGACTCCGATCGCTTCGAACCTCGGCTGCTGGGTGAGCGCCGCAAAATCAGGCTATTGCGTCGCGCCACCGTCACCGACCAGCAGGAAAACTGCCTTGCCGGCTAGCGACCGGGAGGCCGCTCCAGCGGGCGGCCAGCGTCACGCCGCCAAAATCATTTCGGGCGCCGCTGCAGGCAAATTCTGGCTGTCGGCGACCGCGCGATTGGTGATCTGTCCGCGGTGCACGTTGAGTCCGGCGCGCAGATGCGGATCCTCGATCAGCGCGCGGATGCCCTTTTCAGCCAGCGCAAGGCCGAACGGCAGCGTGGCATTGTTGAGCGCATGGCTCGACGTCACCGGCACCGCGCCCGGCATGTTGGCGACGCAATAGTGCACGATTTCGTCGACTAGATATGTCGGCGCCTGATGGGTCGTCGGCCGCGACGTCTCGAAGCAGCCGCCCTGGTCGATTGCGACATCGACCAGCACGGCACGGCGTTTCATACGGGCGAGATGCGCGCGCGAGACGAGCTTCGGCGCGCTGGCCCCCGGCACCAGCACGGCGCCGATGACGACGTCGGCCGCAATGACTTCCTCTTCGATCGCTTCCAGCGTTGCATAGCGCGTGCGCACGCGTCCCTGGAACATCTCGTCGAGAACGCGAAGGCGCGGCAGCGAGCGGTCCAGGATCGCGATATCGGCGCCGAGCCCTGCGGCCATCCGCGCGGCATGCGTGCCGACCACGCCGCCGCCGATCACCGCGATCCTGCTTGGCGCCACACCGGGCACCCCGCCGATCAGCTTGCCCATTCCGTCCGCCGATTTCCGCAAGGCAGCGCCCGCCGCCTCGATCGCCAACCGTCCCGCCACTTCACTCATCGGCGCAAGCAAAGGAAGCCCTCCATAGGCGTCGGTCACCGTCTCGTAAGCAATCGCCGTGCAGCCGGATGCCAGAAGCCCCTTGGTCTGCGCCGCGTCCGGCGCAAGGTGCAAATAGGTAAAGAGGATCTGATTGTCGCGAAGCTGGCGCCATTCGGTCGGCTGCGGCTCCTTGACCTTGACCACCATATCAGCGGTCGCGAAAATTTCCGCAGCCGTATCCACGATTGCAGCGCCGGCCGAACGGTAGACATCATCACTTGCGCCAATGCCGATCCCCGCACCCTGCTCGACGATCACCTCGTGCCCCCGCGTCACATATTCCCGCACCGACGCCGGCGTCAGACCGACGCGATATTCCTCGACCTTGATTTCCCTGGGCACACCGATCCGCATGGGCTGCTCCTGCATTCGAGGTTGTCTGACTGCAGACAGAGTACTTCTGACTCGGCAACGCTTTTCGGCGAATTACGGCTTGCTGGACGCGATCTGCGCACATATTCTGCACATTAGCCTTGTAAATTGGTGACTTGTAGCGTGAATGAACTGGATCGCATTGATTATCGGATTCTGACCGAGCTCCTCGCTGACGCCCGGGCGAGCCAGATCGAGCTCGCTGAAAAGGTCGGACTATCGCCGACAGCCTGCGCGCGCCGCATCCGCCAACTCGAGGAAGGTGGGATTATCAGGGGCTATCGCGCCGATCTCGAGCCGACTGCGCTCGGGCTCGTCACGACCGTCGTCGTCACCATCACGCTGGAAAAACAGAGCGAGGATTACCTGGCCGCGTTCGAAGCGGCGATCGCCCGCTGTCCGGATGTCGTGTCCTGTCATTTGATGTCGGGCAGCGACGATTATCACTTGCAGGTCATCGCACGCGACATCGCGGACTTCGAGCGCATCCACAAGCAACATCTTTCACGGATGCCCGGGGTGGCGCGCATCCACTCGAGCTTTGCGATGCGCGAGGTGGTGCGCAGGGCCATCCCCGAGACGGCATTGCGGCGCTAGCCTCTTCGATCAGCTCGACGCAATCAGCACATCCAACCTACCAACGCATAGATGCGACGGCGAAGCGTCAGTCGTTTTCGGCGTCGTCCGGCGTGTTGCGTTCCGATGCTGCCGACCGGACCAAACGCGACTTGACAGAACGCTAATCCACCGTATGTTACGTTATAACATAACGTACTTGCAAACCAAAGATGCCTTTCCGACGGGGACCCCTTGCATGGGCGAAATCGTTCGACTTGTTCCGAAGCCAGAGCTTGAGCGGGCTCGTTTAATTCGAGAGGCCCGCGCGATATACGACAGCATATTTCCGCCGACGGATGCGGTCAGCCAGCACGCAGATGATCACCTCAACCAAGAGATGCAATCGGGCAGAAAAGGCCGGGCGGTACCGGGGCTCTGACCAGCAGCGACTCGATCGCGACCGGCATTCTGCCAGCTTCATCTAGTGCATGCGATTCTCGACAGGCTTGCCCTTGAGGCCGTCGTGCGAGTGCCTGAGATCGAGCGTCGGCTTGGGTTGCTCCCTCACAAAGCTCTGCACCGTCTCCCCCGGACCGCCCTTCGCAATCGTGGTGCCGCCGTCAGCAAATATCAGCGCCCCCGTTACGAAGCTCGCCTCATCCGACGCGGCGAACGCAAAGACATTGGCCATCTCCTCCGGGGTGCCGCGCCGACCGAGCACGGTACCGGCAAGAGTCTGCTTCTCCATCTGCTCGTTCATCGGCCCGGTCTCCTTGTGCGTCCAGGCCGTATCGATGGGGCCAGGGCACACACAGAGAGCGCGCACGCCGTGTTTGCCCTGTTCGTAGGCCACGCCGCGCATGAAAGCGTGAAGGAAACCCTTCGAGCCGCCATAGGGCGCCGCCGTCGGCTCACCCATTTCGCCGGCCTCCGATCCCGTTGAAATCACGACACCCCGCGAGCGCTTCAGATGCGGCAGCGCAAACTTCGTCATCAGGAATGCAGAACGGACATTGTTACGCACGATGTAGTCGAACATCTCGACCGAATGATCCTGGCATTCGGCAATTTCAGGAAAGACGCCAGCATTGTTGATCAGGACGTCGAGCCTGCCGAATGCGTCGATCGCCAGGGCGATGCATGCTTGCGCATCCACCTCGTCCGCAACATCGCCAAGAAAGGGTTCGGCCACGCCGCCGCGCGCCCGGATGGCATGGACGACGTCCTCCACCGGATCGGCGGGCAGTCCGGCAACAATGACTTTCGCACCTTCTCGCGCAAATTTATGGGCGATAGCTTCGCCGATTCCCGTCGCCGCACCTGTTACGATTGATGATTTGCCGTTCAGCCGTCCCGCCATCGTCATCCGCTCCGCTTTGCTCTGGTCCAAAGCGTTGAACACACTCGTACCCGCGATGTTCCGCGGCGCGCGTCATCGGCGTTCTTCCCGCCGCGCGTGGAACGACTGACGCAGTTTCTGCCGCGAGCGCCGAATGAACTCCGTTCCTTCGCAACATGCGGGCGCAGTCAGGGGCTGACGCTTTCAGTCGGAAAACTACAGGAGCGTCCGCGTCACTGAACCCGTGGACCGACAGCTCAAGCCACACAGTCCCAAGCTACAGGGCAGCAAGGTACGTAATCGCACGACCTTCCATCGATGCAAACAGAAGGAACAGAGTGCCGAGCGGGAGCGGGCATGCCACAGGCGCACCCCGACACCCGCTCGTTCCATGCAACGCGTCGCCACTACCTGCGGTACGTCCCGACGAGTTCAGCCTGGCCGATCATGTGCTTCTCGGCTGCTTTCCAGATGTCGACTACCGGCATGCTGGGCGACCGCGATAGCTCGTCGACATCCAAAGCCGCTAGCTTGAAGTGATAGTGATGCGTACCATGACCCTTGGGCGGCGCGGGCCCGCCATAGCCTAGTTCGCCGAAATCGTTCATGCCCTTGCCGAGACGCTCCGTCTTTGGCCCGTGACCGATGGCTTCCGGCAGCATCGACCGCTCGCCCATGACGTTGTAGATGCCCCAATGCCGAAACGTGCCGGACGGTGCATCCGGGTCCTCAACGATAAGGGCGAAGCTCTTCGTACCCGGTGGCGGATCCGACCATTGAAGCGGCGGAGACACATTCTGGCCGTCGCAAGTGTATTTGACCGGAATCGGCTGGTCGTCGTCGAATGCAGGACTCGTCAACTTGAACACCATATGCAGACTCCCGTGCTCATGGAATGTAAGGGTCGCAGCGGCGGGCTCGCTCGGTCCTCCGGGGTGCAACCACACGCCTTGCCGGTCGATTCCGCCGATACGAAGGAACGTCGGACCGGCCCTTGAGTTGCTTCAACAAGGCCCGTTGATCGGCGTTTCCCGCGCGCGCTCAGAAGATCCTTGTAAAGGCGTGCGTCGGTACGCCGATGCCGGACAAGCGCAGCAACCATCTAGGGAACCCGGCGCATGGCCCTTTCACCGGAAGCCGAACAAGTTCGCGAGAGGACTAATCGCGAGCTGATCGATCTCCTGCACGAGGCAGGCGAGCATCTCCCGGCGCCGGAGCAGGACGATTTCACGTCCTTTTTCGATCGATTCGGCCCTGCGAAAATCGTGATGCTCGGCGAAGCGACACATGGCACGTCAGAATTCTATCGGGCACGTACCGCCATCACCCGCCAGTTGATCGAGCACCACGGCTTCAACATCGTCGCGGTCGAGGCCGATTGGCCGGACGCAGCAGTGCTCGATCACCTCGTGCGGCAACTGCCATCCGAGCCGCCCAAGGAGCGGCCGTTCGAACGTTTCCCGACCTGGATGTGGCGCAATATCGAAGTGAAGCAATTCATCGATTATCTGCGCTTCCACAACGACGCGTGCGCTGCGGACCGGAGAGTCGAGTTGCGGGGGCTCGACGTCTACAGCCTCAACAGCTCCATTGCCGCAGTCATCGCGTATCTCGAACGCATCGACCCGGAACGCGCCCGCGTGGCGCGTGAACGCTATTCCTGCCTGACGCCGTGGCAGGCAGACCCTGCCGGTTACGGACGCGCCGTACTGTCCGGCCGAGACAGTTGCGAAGACGAGGTGGTGGCTCAATTGCGCGAGCTTCTGTCGCACCGGCTTTCGCATCAAGACGGCGACGAGGCCTTCTTCAATGCCGCGCAGAATGCGCGGATCGTGCGCGCGGCCGAGCAGTATTACCGCATCATGTATCGCGGCTCGACCGAGTCGTGGAACCTGCGCGACCGTCACATGTTCGACACGCTGCAATATGTGGTGCAGGAACGCGGGCCGCAGGCGAAGGCGGTGGTCTGGGCCCACAACTCCCACATCGGCAACGCTGCGGCAACTTCGATGGGTTGGGGCGGCGAATTCAATATCGGTGAGCTCGTCCGCAACGCCTATGGCGACGAGGCCGTCTTGATCGGCTTCGGCACGGATCGCGGCACAGTGGCTGCGGCCTCCGATTGGGGCGGCGAGATGGAGATCAAGTCGGTTCGGCCGGCACGCGAGGACAGCTATGAATACCTGCTCCGCCGCACTGGTCTGGCGCGATCACTGACCGATTTGCGGCCGCCCGGCCGAAGCGAGCTGCGCGACAGGTTGACCGGTCCCAGACTCGAGCGAGCCATTGGCGTCATCTATCGACCCGAGACGGAGCTCCTCAGCCACTACTTCGAGGCGGTATTGCCCGAACAGTTCGACGCGTTCGTCTGGTTCGAAGACACCAAGGCGGTGACACCGCTTGCGACACGAGCCGTAGCGGGCGCGGCAGAGACCTATCCCTTTGGGTTCTGATCATGGCGAGTGCACGGGAACAGCTCAGCGAAGTCCTGGTCGGTCCGCACCACCTTGCGGGCATTCTGGGCGTACCTCACGATGCGGCCGGCATCGTGATCTTTGCGCATGGCAGCGGTAGCGGCCGTCTAAGCCCACGCAACAACCAGGTCGCAGCGGCTCTCCGTGAGGCCGGATTTGCCACGCTGCTGCTTGATCTCCTCAGCCCGGAGGAGGAGCGTGACCGCGGCAACGTATTCGACATCCCGCTATTGGCATCACGGCTCTCAGACGCCGCGGACTGGACCCGCAACAGGCCAGAGCTCGCGGAGTTTCCGATTGGCTATTTCGGCGCAAGCACCGGTGCAGCGGCCGCGCTGGTCGCGGCTGCCGACCGGCAGAACGTTACTGCGGTGGTTTCGCGCGGCGGTCGGCCGGATTTGGCCGGCAAGGCGCTGCACGCCGTCAGGGCGCCGACCCTGTTGATCGTTGGCGGGGCCGACCTACCGGTTATTCCGCTCAACCGTTCGGCTTTTGCGGAGCTCTCTTGCGAGAAGGACCTCGTGATCGTGCCGAAGGCGACGCATTTGTTCGAAGAACCCGGCGCGCTCGAGCAGGTGACGCAATATGCCACGCGCTGGTTCCGCCTATTCCTGGCGTCGCCCCTCTCCGAAGAGGTGATCGACGCCGACACGGTTTTCAACGACCGGCAAGACGCCGGACGCCGGCTAGCCTCTGCGCTCATGAAGTTCAAAGACAAGGACGCGGTCGTGCTCGCGCTGCCGCGTGGGGGCGTACCCGTCGCGTTCGAGGTTGCGCAAGCGCTGCACGCCAAGCTCGACGTAGCGCTCGTGCGCAAGATCGGCGCGCCGGGTCATGAGGAGCTCGGGCTCGGCGCGGTCGTCGATGGCGCCCATCCGCAGGTCGTGCTCAATGAGGACATCGTTCGCGAGATCCAGCCGGGTGCGGCCTACCTGGAAGCCGAGATTGCCCGCCAGCTTGCCGAAATCGAACGTCGACGACGCCTTTACCGCGAGGGTGATCCACCGCCGGAGATTGCAGGCCGTACGACCATTGTCGTCGACGACGGCATCGCCACCGGCGGAAGCGTGAAAGCCGTGCTGAGAGCGCTCGCAAGGGCGAAGCCGGGCCGTCTCGTCCTTGCGGTGCCGGTTGCGCCACGCGATTCGCTTGACGAACTGAGTGCGGAGGCAGACGAGATCATTTGCCTCAGGAGCCCCGATCCGTTCTTTGCGGTCGGCATGCACTACAGGGATTTCGGCCAGACTTCGGATCAGGAAGTTACCGAGCTGTTGCATCGTTCGAAGGCCAGCAGCCCGAACCAGACGCGTACGTGACGATCGCGAGAGCGCCCTCACCTGGTAAGGCAAATACAATATCCGATGCGATACTGCGCCCGCCTCGGAGATCGAGCCGCCGTTTCACACCTGCTCGCGCCTTTTTCGCTTTGCCTCAAACCACTCCACTTGTCGGACCCCGAAAGCCTTGCCGCCGCCTGGCGTCTCGACGGCCACGGTTTCCCCTCTGCTCTTTCCGATTAACGCCTTGGCGATGGGTGAAGTTATCGAGATCTTCCCCTTGCTCGCGTCGGCTTCCGGTTCGCCGACGAGCTGCCAGACCCGCTTCTCGCCGGTGTCCTCATCAATCAGCGTCACGGTGGCGCCAAACTTGATGGTATTGCCGGAAAGCTTGGATACGTCGACGATATCGGCACGCGCGAGCTTGTCTTCCAACTCGGCAATTCGGGTGTCGTTGACACTTTGCTCTGCAAGCGCAACCTGATACTCCGAATTCTCAACCAGATTTGGATCGTCGGCGATCGCCTGCTGAATTCGCTGAATAAGATCGGGGCCGCTCGATACGGATGCGGTGCCTCAGTTCATCAGCAAGGGCAGCGTAGCCCGCGGCCGTCATGGGAAGTCTTGTCATCGCGACTCTTATACCGAGTTAATCGACAAAGCATGCATTCAGACGTTCGCGCCGCGCCACCAGCGGTCGCGTACCTGCGGTGGGGAACGCCGTGCGAGGACACGGGTTCCAATTGGTGAGGTTGCCGGTTTCCCATAGTGCGGGGCCACGGCGCCTCGCCCGCTGCGCAGCTCTGACAGTCCGTGATGGAACCTGCAGAGCGGTATGATGGAACGTACACCCTTATGTAAGGTTGCCAGTCCAATGCGGAGCAAAGAGGGCTCGGTACCGTGGCTTTTCATGTCAGCCTTGTTGGTCGAGGTGACCTCAGCGGCGAGATCTACCGTCAGATCCGGCAGGCAATTCTGGACGGGCGCCTTCGGCCTGGAGAGCGGCTGTCTCCCACGCGAGAACTAGCCGCCGCGCTGACGGTTGCGCGATCGACGGTGACGATTGCTTATGAAAGCCTTGTCGCGGAAGGATTCGCGACATCGCAAGCGGGCGCCGGGACGTTCGTCAGCCATCAGCTTGAGGCGAAACGTCCAGCATCGAAAACAAGGCGGTCGACAGTCCGCGCAGTTCGGGTGCGTGGCGTTTGGGAGACCATATTGCCTCCGACGGCCTTTGCCCGCGCGGCGGATTTCGACTTTAGAACCGGGCTTCCGGACGCTTCGTTGTTCCCACACGGAGCCTGGCGGCGGGTCGTCTCCCGTGCGGTGCGCTCGCGCGAAATGGCGGCAGGCGTCTACGAGAATCCTGCTGGCAATCGGGAGCTGCGCGCGGCTATTGCTCGCCACATTGGCATCTCACGAAGCGTTTCCGGATCGCCCGACGACGTCATCGTGACTAATGGCACCCAACAGGCGCTCGACATCATCGCTCGCGTGCTCCTCGAGCCCGGCGATGTCGTTGCGATGGAAGATCCGGGCTATCAACCGCCAAAGCACTTGTTCAAGGCGTTGGGCACGCGCGTGATCGGTGTGCCGGTCGACAGCGAAGGTCTCGTCGTGGAGGCGCTGCCGGCCGAGGCAAGGGCCGTCTACGTGACGCCCTCGCATCAATATCCCCTCGGCGTGGCCATGAGCCTGTCGCGCCGACGCGCACTGCTTGCCTGGGCCGAGCGCAACAACGCGGTTGTCGTTGAGGACGACTATGATAGCGAGTTTCGCTTCGGTGGGCGTCCGCTCGAGCCGCTTCAGACCCTCGATTCAGCCGGTCGCGTTGTGTATGTCGGCACGTTTTCAAAGACGTTGCTGCCGACTCTCCGGCTGGGCTTTATGGTCGTGCCGCCGTCGCTGCGAGAGGCGGCGCAGAAGGCGAAGTTCGTCACCGATTGGCATACAGCGACAATGGCGCAGAGCGCGCTGGCGCGGTTCATCGACGAGGGCGCGTTTGCGCGCCACATTCGCAGGGTGAGCCGCACCTATAGCGAACGGCATCAGGTGCTGACCGCGGCGATCAAGAGCAACTTCGGCGATTATCTCGACCTTATTCCGTCGAGCACCGGGTTGCACATCGCCGCCTACGCGCGAAGAGCGTCGGTTGGTCATATTGATGCGATTGCATCAAGAGCCTTTGATCTCGGCGTCGCCTTCCAAAGACTGTCGGCCTGCCGGGTGGACGGAAAGCCTCAGGCCGGCATCCTCCTGGGATATGGGGCGATCGAGACGGCTCGGATTGCCGAAGGGCTGAGGCGGCTGCGAAGTTGCTTCGATGAATGCGTGTCTCGACGCCCGAATGCAGCGTGAGCGATGTCGCTTGAGGTGACGGCACGCGACTCAGCAATCCGATCAACAACAGTCCCGAGGCGCCGCCTGAATTGGACTGATTGATCATCCGCAAATTGGACCTTCCGTCATACCGCTTCGCTTTCTAACGTTGGGCCGCTGACGCGCGCGACGTCAGGCAGTTGTGGCCGCGCGCGTTGAAACCGCAAGCACACCCTGACCGCCCACGCTCTCTCGTCATCGCACGAAGGCGTGAGACGTGAACGAACTCACACGCCAGCGACGCGCATGCCGATAGTTCTATCCGCGCATCAGGAGGATTACGTCAGGAGGATTCTCATGTCCGTTATTGCCAATGCGCTCACGAATTGGAAGGAAGCCGCTGCATCCAGCCATCATCGACCTGGATGGGGATTGCGGTTCCTACTCTGGTGTGTCCAGTGTTCGGAGCGGTCGCGGCAGCGACAAGCCCTGGCGGAGCTCGATGACCACTTTCTCAAGGACATCGGCAAGACGCGGCAAGAGGCCATGGTCGAAGCAGCCAAGCCATTCTGGAAATGACGTCGTTCATCGCGCACTGGTTCAACAAACTCACCGGGGTCCTCCTGATAGCCTTGGGAGCTTCGCTATGCGCCCGCATCGTCTGACGGCAACAGCAGAAAAAGAACTGGAGCCATCGAACGAAGATTAGGTGATGCACATGAAATCTGTTGATCGCATGCAGAAGAACGGCCGCCTTATGGTGGGCTCGATGGCGAGTGACACGCTTCGAACGAAGCGGGCTGTGGACGGGGTCCTGCATCTAGTCCACGCGGCCGCCGACGAAATCGAACGCAACCGCCGCCTGCCCGACGCGGTCGTCGCCGCCCTGCGCGACACAGGGATCAACCGCCTGCTGATCCCAGCAGCCCTCGGTGGAATGGAGGCGCCGATCACGGACGCGATGGACGTCATGGAGCGCATCGCGGCGGTCGACGGCAGCGCCGGGTGGTGCGCGGCGATTGGCGGGGGGAGCAACGTGTTCGCCGGCTACGTGCCCGCAACGGGCGCACGCACGGTGTTCGCTGACCCGGATCAAGGCAATGCCACGATGTTCGCTCCGCTCGGCCGGGTGGTCAACGACCACGGCCGAGTCACGCTGAGCGGCCGCTGGCCATTCACGAGCAATTGCCTCCACAGCGCATGGGTCGGCCTTGGCGCACTATTCCATGACGCCGATGGAGCCGGTCCCGTGCCGCGCATCGTGTTCGTGCCCGTGGCCGACCTGACGATCGAGGACACCTGGGATGTCGTGGGCCTCCGCGGGACCGGCAGCCACCACGTTGCCGCCGCCGAAGTCCCGGTCTACCCGGATCGGTGCACTCGCTTCGCCGACCGGCCGTGGCCCGGCGGCACGTTATGGCGGCTGCCGATCTACACGACGCTGCTGCCGACCCTTGTCGCCGTCCCGCTCGGCATCGCCCGGGGCGCCATCGACGAGATTTCGCGGCAGGCGCGCGAAGGCCGGACCGCGCGGCGCGGTCAATTGGCCGACGCGCCGATCTCGATGGCCGAACTGGCCGTCGCAGACACAAGACTGCGGGCGGCCCGGGCCGGATTGCGCGCCGCTGTCGGTGAGGCGCACATGCACGCCGAGCGAGGCGAGCCGATCAGCCGGCAGCTCCAGGCTCGCATCTGCCTGGCTGGCATGCACGCCTGCGACACGAGCGTAGAGGTGACATCCACAGCGCACCACCTTGGCGGCGGCGCCGCCGCTTACCGTGGCAGCCGCCTGCTGCGGGCCCTCAGCGACGTGCAGGCCGCGCGCCAGCACCTGCTGTTCTCGCACCATCACTTGGGCGAGCTGGGCAAGCTCGTCGCCGGCCTGGACCTGGCCTATCCTCCCTACGTCATGTGACGGCCAGCCACTGGTCAGCTCGATTGCCATTGAGATCGATGCGGCAGGAGGCGGAGCTCCCAACTACGAAATATGGAAAACAACCCCATGCAAAGTAGCAATAGCCGCAGGCATGATACCTTGAGCGATCCCGCGAGCACTTGACGCGTCGGGCAAATCAGCGGCACTACTCCATCATCGCGCAGACTATCTATTGGCCTGCTGTAACGCCGCCCCTCGTCGCGATGGCACACAAAATCCTTTTGACAATCGAAAGTCGCCACAGCGAGCGATCGCCTGCGCGTTGCCGAACCGTGCGCGCTTCCGGCGCGTGCCGAAGGAGTATCGACATGAACGCCGCACCGGACGTCAATTGGCCGACGGCGACAGCCCCAGCCGATCCAACCAAGGCCGCCGCAACGATGCTAGCTCAAAGGTACACTTCCATGAGCCATTTCGCTTCCATAGCTTGTCATCGCCTCACCGCGGTTCTGACGTCAGATGCTGGGGCGCTTTAGCTCGCCGTCAGTTCCTGTGAGAGGCGCTGCTCGCGGCAATTGTGGGCCCAACAATCTGCCGCGCCGGCAGTTCCGCTCGAGCCCAAGTCATCCCAAAACTTGCGGCGAGCCTTCGCAACTTTCTTTGAACCATCCGTGTTAGGATGGATCTATCAAGACAACCGAGTTGAACCGAGCTGTGATCAAGGTCGAGCGAACCGGCGAAGGCGATCCACTTGAATTCGAGGTCACCGTCGGTGTGGGAAACGGCGAAACTCGCCATCACGTCACGATGGCAAGAGAGACTTGCGAACGGCTAACGATGGGCACGCATACGCCCGAGCGTTGCATCGAGACAGCATTCCAATTCCTGCTTGATCGCGAGCCCCAGGAATCGATCCTGCGGCGTTTCGACATCACCGTGATCTCCCGTTACTTTCCCGAGTTCGAGCGCGAACTGCCACGCTACCTCTCGCGATCCTGACAGCTTCGGCAAAAGGGTATTGGTAGCGGGGGAGCGCTACCGCTTTTCCCACACCACACAAACTTACGATATTCTATCCGATCGATCGCCTGAAAGTTTCTTACATGCGTCCGATCACCGATCGATATTGCCTAACCACTATCGGCAACTTGGACCCGCCGCGTAACGGCAGGAACGATTCCTTGACTGACACCACATGCATGGATCGTACGCGCCGGTCGCTGTCGAATCGGCGTCCGTTTCAGCTCTCCGATTGTTCGAGCGCCTTGCACATCCTACAATCGTGTCCGTCGCGTCGGCCGTGCTGCGTTCGGCCCGGCACACTTGCTCCGGGTCTACCGGCGAGATTCACATGGGAGCACCGAGGGCTCCGGCACTAGCGAAGAGAGTCTCGAACGCCACAAACGGCTTGCGCGCAATACTGTACGTCAACCCCTTCTTCCACGTGAGGCAGCGACTCAACGAAGCGCCTGGCGTCGTCCATCGCGGCGGGCCGCGCCATCGCGCACGCGACCTACCGCTGTCGCAGGGCTCGATGCCCAACGATTTGTGGTGTGCTGACTTCAAGGGCGACTTCAAGCTCGGCAATAGGCGGTACTGATATCCGTTTGACCCTCACCGACCATGCCTCTCGCTACCTGCTCCTCTGCGAGGCGCAGCCTCGCTAATGCGATGCCGCTTTTCGTACCGGAATAATCGGCGTCGCTGCGCGTCGCCTCAGCCTGGGAAGTCATTGTCCCGCCCGAGCGTCAGCCGCTATTGTTCATCTTGCGCACCAACTCGCGCGCTTCGTCACCCTCCGGGATCGGTCGGCCGCTGTCGCGCCACTCAATCGCCGCCTTGAATCCATGGGCTTGGGCGTAGCGGCGGAACCAAAGCCCTTCAGGATTATGGCGAGCGATGCCATCCATGATCGTGGCCAAGGATTGCGTTTGCTCAAGGCCCATGTTGAGCATCACCTGGTTCACGACCAGCTTGTGCATGGCGAGGTGGCTTTTTGGAACGCCGGCAATACGGTCGGCAAGACGCATCGTCGCTTCCTCGAGCTCAGCGAGCGGTACTGCCTCATTCGCCAGTCCCCAATCTGCCGCGCGCCGACCATCGATCATGTCGCCGGTAAACATCAATTGTTTGGCGCGCGTCGGACCCAGTCTGAACGTCCACATCGCCGTCGTCGGACATCCCCAAACGCGCGTCGGCATGTAGCCGATCTTGGCATCTTCAGCCATTACGAGCATGTCACAGCTCAACGCGATGTCGCTGCCGCCAGCGACAGCATGGCCATGCACCTTCGCGATCGTGGGCTTGGAGCAGCGCCATAGACTCATGAATTGCTCGGTATTTTCCTTCATCGAGGCATAGTCGACCATCGGATCCCAAGGATGATTCTCCTGCTGGTTCGGGTGATGTCTTACGCGCTCGGCATAGTGTGTGAGGTCGTAGCCACCACAAAATCCTTTGCCGGCACCCTCGACTACAATGACATGAATATCGTCATTGTTCTGAGCCCACTTAACAGCCTGCTGTATCTCGCCGGGTGTTTCGTCGTTGATGGCATTGAGGCGCTCGGGACGGTTCAGGAGCAATCTGGCAACGCGCGGCGAATTCTTGTCGGGCTCGATCGATAGCGTCGAAAAACTTGGCATGGTAACTCCAGTCCGCAGTAACCGTCAGAGTTGACGGTATCATGCCTTCTGATACCGTCAATACTGACTGTGCATGGGAGCCTCGCATGTCTGCGAAAACTCAGGGAATGTTGGGCCAGCATACCCGCAAGAAGTTGCTGGACGCGGCCGTGGAGTGTCTCATCGAGCTTGGGGTGGCCGGAACAACTACTCTTGCTGTTCAACATCGCGCAAGCGTAAGCCGGGGCACACTGCTCCACCATTTTCCCAGCCATGCGGAGCTGCTGGCGGCGACGGTAACCGAACTCGTTGAAAGGAACGAACTAGCTGTCATCGCTTCGCGTCGTTCCCATCCAATCGAAGATCCCCTTGAGCGCGCCATGCACGCATTGGCCTATGCGGTGCGACAGCCGGCGTACCTGGCTGAACTGGAGCTATGGGCCGTTGCGCGAACGGATCCTCATCTAAAGCAGGTTCTCGTGGCCGCCGAGCGGTCGGCGCGTCGGGACAGCCAGCGCGTTCACGAGATGCTATTCAGCGAATGGAGCGGCTTTAAAGGCCTTCAAGAGGTCATCGCCCTAACGCAGCACTTTATGCGCGGCCTTGCGATCTCGGAAAACTTGAGAAATTCGGCAACCAAGCGAGATCGATTGATCACGGCCTGGGCCAACGCTGCGCGTCTCATGCTTAAAGAGTAATAGAAGCAGCTCAGCTACGGGGTGCTGCGTCGCGCCTGTTGGCCGGCTTCTGCGGATCGGATTCGCTTCGGGCCGCGTTCCTGAGATCCCAGCGAACATCGTGCTCGTGAAGAACCTGACCGTGATCGGTGTCTTCTGGGGGTTCTACATGGCGTGGGGAAAGAGCAAGGCCGACGCATCCATACGCGAGCGCGTCGGCACACTGTTCGATGAGTTGTTCGGCCTCTGTGAAGCCGGCAAGCTGCGCGCGCCCGTCGATCGGTCGCTGCCGCTGTCGAAGTTCGCGGATGCGCTCCGTAGCGTCGAGGCCCGCGAAGTCATCGGGAAGATCGCGTTGATACCGGAACAACGAACATGACTGCAACCGAGCCACGAAGCCCCCGCTTCGCTACCAGCAGCAGTACAAAATCGTAGAAAATCGTAGTTTGGCGTAGAAAATCGCAGAATTGGTAGCGGGAGAGGGACTCGAACCCCCGACCCCAGGATTATGATTCCCGTGCTCTAACCAGCTGAGCTACCCCGCCACGGCATCGCGGTGGCGGCAGGCAATGCCGCGGTCGCGAACGCGCGGCATATAAGGAGCGGGTCGACGCCCTGTCAAGCAAAGCGAGCCGTCCGGCCAGGCATCTGCAAAATTGCGCTATTTCGGCCGGATTGACGGGTCGCCGCCGGGAGTGCCGGGCGGCGGGATTACCGGCGTCTTGCCATCTTCCGGCGTGGGCGCATGGATTTCGGGATCAACGCCCGGCGGCGGACACAAGACGCCCTCCGAGCGGGCCAGCTTGTCGCCAAGCGGCTCGGCCCGCTGACCGGTGGTCGTTCCTTCCCGCGCCTTCCCTTCCGGAACCGTCGCGCCGGAATTCGGCGCCGGCTGCATCGGGGCGCAATTGGCGGCGGCGCGGTCGGGCGATGGCGGTGCGGTCTGGGCGGGCGGCGTCGCCGGGCTGGGCGGGGCCTGAGCGCCCGCCATACTCGTAGCCGTCATCAACACACATGAAAGAAGAAGTGCCCGGTGCATTGCCATGTCGGGAAAACGGTCCGCTCGCGCGGAGGTTCCCAGTTAGTTCAGCCGCTTTTTGTTTGACGCGTTTTCTCGAGCGAAAACGCTATGCGCTTCACGATTTCCGAAAGCGGATCAGCGAAAAATGTCCCATCGGCGGCATCGGCCGCCGCTCGGTCAAGGTGACGCCGCCATGTTTGGCGGCCCAGTTGGTCAGGCGTTCCCACGGAAATTCCGGCCGCCAGCCCAGCCGCCGCGCCAGTGGCGCGAACGCCAGTTCGAACGCGCGGCGCGGACCGGTTTCGGCGCCGATGTGATTGACCAGAATCAGTTCGCCGCCGGGCTTCAGCACGCGGATGAAATCATCCAGCGTGCGTTCCGGATCCGGCACCGCCGTGATGACATATTGCGCCACCACCGCATCGAAGAACGAATCCGGAAACGCCAGGTTCTTGGCGTCCATCACCGCAAGCGCTTCGACATTGGTCAGGCCGAACTCGCGCACGCGCTTGAGCGCCCGCCGCAGCATCGGCTCGGAAATGTCGACGCCGCACAATTTCGTGTTGCGCGAATATTCCGACAGCGACAGCCCAGTACCGACACCGACGTCGAGAACGCGTCCACCGATTTTGTCGGCCTCCGCAATGGTCGATCGACGGCCTTCGTCGAACACCTTGCCGAAAACCAGATCGTAGACCGGCGCCCAGCGCCCATAAGCTTTTTCGACCCCCTCGCGGTCGATATCCCCAGCCATTCCCTCTGCCCCGATTTTTTCTTAAGTGCGCATCACCTCGGCGAGCGGCGCGGCCTTTTCCTGCGCCCCTCCCCTCGTCACCGGATGGCGTGCGGTCGCGCTCTTGATGAATCCGCCGCCGAGCACGCGCGCCTGTCCCGCAGGCGCATCGTAGAACACGCAGGCCTGGCCGGGCGATACGCCCTCTTCGCCGGCAACGAGTTCGACCTCATAACCGCCATCGACCGCGCGCAACCAGGCCGGCTGCGGCGCGCGCGTCGATCGCACGCGCACGAACATCTCGATGCCGTCGCCGATGACGCGGTCGAGCGCGCCATCGCCGATCCAGTTGACGTCACGCAGCAGGATGCGATCCATCCGCAACGCCTCGCGCGGCCCCACCACGACGCGGCGGCTGGTGGCATCGAGCTTGACGACATAGAGCGGCGCGCCGGCTGCAATGCCCAGTCCCTTGCGCTGGCCGACGGTGAAATGAACGATCCCTTGATGGCGGCCGATTGTATGGCCCTCGAGATCGACGATGTCGCCGGGCTCGATCGCGCCGGGCTTGAGGCGGCCGATAATGTCGGTGTAGCGCCCGGTCGGCACGAAGCAGATATCCTGGCTGTCCTGCTTTTCGGCGACTTCGAGGCCGAAGCGCCGCGCCAGCTCGCGCGTCTGCGGCTTGGTCATGTCGCCGAGCGGAAAGCGTAAGTAATCGAGCTGCTCGCGCGTGGTCGCGAACAGGAAATAGCTCTGGTCGCGATCGGAATCCGCCGCGCAGACCAGTGCGCGCGATCCGTCGGCAAGGCGGCGCGAGGCGACATAGTGTCCGGTCGCGAGCGCCTGCGCGCCGAGCTCACGCGCGGTCGCCAAGAGATCGCGAAACTTGATCGAGCGGTTGCACTCGATGCAGGGCACCGGCGTTTCGCCGAGCGCGTAGCTGTCGGCGAAATTGTCGATCACGGATTCGCGGAAGCGGCTTTCGTAGTCGAGCACGTAATGCGGAATGCCGATTCGCTCCGCCACGTTGCGGGCGTCGTGGATGTCCCGTCCCGCGCAGCAGGCCCCCTTGCGATGGGTGGCAGCGCCATGGTCGTAAAGCTGCAGCGTGATCCCGACCACG
Source organism: Bradyrhizobium sp. AZCC 1719 (assembly GCF_036924525.1). Taxonomy (NCBI): domain Bacteria; kingdom Pseudomonadati; phylum Pseudomonadota; class Alphaproteobacteria; order Hyphomicrobiales; family Nitrobacteraceae; genus Bradyrhizobium; species Bradyrhizobium sp. AZCC 1719. The sequence continues at coordinate 364,824 of NZ_JAZHRU010000001.1, forward strand.
TCATAGCCTTCGGACTTCAGCAAGGCAGCCGTCACCGAGGAATCGACGCCGCCGGACATGGCGACCACGATCCGTGTGTCCTGCGGACGGCCTTCGAGATCCAAACTGTTTCGCATGCCAGGGGTCATCGACTTCAATCGCGAACGCGCCATGGCGGTTCGCGGCCAGGGATTTAAAAAGCCTTTATGCATAAGGCCTTAAGGCGCAATTCGGCCATACCGGGCCGGATCGGACGCCGCTCTTTAATATAGGCCGTATTCCCGTGAAGCAATCAGCCGATCCCCATTTTGGAGCTTGTCCAGGACGGCAAATCTTGCCGCCGGGCAGAAAAGGCGGCCGTGGTCACGCTCCGGAATCCGGACGTCACCTTTTTAAGTATTTGAAATAACGTGATATTTTTTACCACAGCGGCTGGCCCGGTCCTTGCTGAATGGTAGCCGAGAGCTCAGCGCGAGGGTTACCGTGGTTAGTGTCACGTCAGAAGTATCGGCAAATGCATCTTTCCAGAGCGCGGCGGCGAGGTCCGCCCGGCCGGATTCCGATCCGCCCGCCGGGAACGACAGCTTCGCGGCGCTGGTCGACAGCAACACGGCCGCGAGCCACAACGACCGCGCGCAGGACGCAGCGCCCTGCCCGCGCCGCTCCGACGACGCGCAATCAGCTTCCGACAACCGTTCGCGCGACAGCGCCGCCGCATCCGACAAGGCCGACAAGGCCGCGCGCAACGATTCGAATAATCGCGACGCCGCGGCCAAGCTGCGCGACGACAAGACACGGGACGACAAGATAAGGGACGGCAAGACACGCGACGACGGCAAGGTCGACACCGACACCAACGCCGATGCCGAGACGAAGTCCGCAAAGACCGGCCGCGCCAAATCGAAGTCCGACGCACCGAAGTCCGAGAAGGCGTCCTCCGACGAAGCGACGCAGGTTTCTTCCGGAGACGCCTCACCCGCGACCGATCAGACCGAACTGGCGCAGAATGGAACGGCCGTGGTAACGGCCGACGCGATTGCCGCCGCCATCCCTGCTGCCGCAACGCCGCCGGCGACGACGGCTTCCGCCGTACCCACGACCGATAAGGTGACCGCGCCGCTTGCCATCGCGGCGGCTGCGATCGCAGCCTCCGCTTCGCTCGCCGCCGAGACCGCGCCAGCCAGTCCCGCCGGTGAAAGCGCCGAAGCGACCGCCTCCACGACCGCGAACGCTGCGCAAGGGGACGGTACCAAGACCAACGCGCAGGGCATCGGCCAGGCCGTCAGCGCCCAGGCCACGTCCGCCGACCCGTCGGTCACAACCGGCATCGCTCAGGCCGCCGCCGTGGTTGCAGCGACACCCGCCGCTACCAAATCGGCCGTGCCGCTCAAGAACCCCGATCTCGCCAGGAAAAGCGCGACGACGGCGGTCACGCCGGAAAACACCGCCGGGACCACGACCACTACCGCACCCGCAGCACCTGCCGCTGATACCATCGTGCCCGCCGTCACGCCGCCGACCGAAGCCGCAGGCAAGCTTAAGTCCGAGAATGGCATCGCCGAGGCCGTGAAGGCCGACGCCTCGGGCAATTCCATCGTGCCGTCGGCCGCCAACACCAACACACATTTTGCGGCCCCAGATGTCGTCGGCCAGACGCCGGTCAACGCGTCCGGCAACGGCCTGCAGGCTCCTGGTGCGATCCAGACGCAGCAACCGGCCGCTCCCACCACGACGGCGGCTGCCGCTACCCAACTCACCGCCACGGCGGCCACAAGCGCGGCAGTGCCGGTGAGCGGGCTTGCGATGGAAATCGCCGCGTCCGCCAAGAGCGGCAAGACCCGCTTCGAAATCCGGCTCGATCCCGCTGAACTCGGTCGCATCGACGTCCGCATCGATGTCGATCGCAACGGCCAGGTGACGTCGCATCTGACCGTCGAACGGCCGGAAACGCTGTCGATGCTGCGTCAGGACGCCAACCAGTTGCAGCGCGCACTCGACAACGCCGGCCTCTCGACCGGCAACGGCGGCCTGCAGTTCAGCCTGCGCGACCAGTCTTCGCAGGGCCAGAACGACGGCAACCAATCCAATCCCAACGCCCACCGTCTGGTGGTGGGCGAAGAAGACAACGTCCCGGCCGTGGTCGCCGGCCGCACCTATGGTCGCATGCTCGGTTCGAGCGGCGGCGTCGATATCAGGGTTTAAGGAGATCGCCATGGCAGTCGATGCAACCATGCCGACAACGGTCGTCTCGGCGCCGGGAACCGGCACCGCGACGAGCAACAACACCGCGTCGGAGAAGACGACGGGAATCGCGGATAATTTCCAGACCTTCCTGACGCTGCTGACCACGCAGTTGCAGCACCAGAACCCGCTCGATCCGCTCGACACCAATCAGTTCACCCAGCAGCTCGTGCAGTTCGCCGGCATCGAGCAGCAGCTCAAGTCGAACGAACAGTTGAAGGCGCTGGTGGAGATCGAAAAGAGCGCCCAGGCGACGCAGGCGCTGGTCTATGTCGGCAACACGGTCGCCGTCGACGGCAGCAAGGCGCAGTTCGACAAATCTGCGACGTGGAATTTCAATTCCGAGAAAGACACCAGCGCGACGATCACGATCACCAATTCGGCGGGACAGACCGCCTATACAGGCAACTATACGCTGAAGAAGGGCGGCTCCAGTTTCGTCTGGGACGGCAAGGGCAATGACGGCGTGCAGTGGCCGGCCGGCACTTACACCCTGACCGCCACGGGCAAGGACAGTTCGGGCAACAACGTCGCGATTTCCACCGAAGTCCAGGGCATCGTCGATTCAGTCGATCTCAGCGCCTCTCCGCCGCTGCTGTCGATCGGCGGCCAGAGCTACACCACCGACAAGATAAAGCGCGTGGTCCGTCCGAGCTCTTCCAGCTAAGCCCGGCCCACTCGCCTCGGTTGATCCACCGCTCCCGGCCCGGCAATCCCTGATTGTACGCAAAAGCGTCACAGGGAACCGGGCCGGAGCCATTTCGATCATTTTCAAGGAGATTCGTATTGAAGCCGCAGGCTTAGGCAAATTTTAAGCCGCGGGGCGTAGGTTACCATGGTGAGTTCAGTGGTTGAGAGTTTGTGAGTACACCATGACAGAACCCCATCGCCCGAGGGTGAAATACGTCATCGGGCCTGACGGCAGTCCGTTAACAATTGCTGACCTGCCCGCGCCCGGAACCAAACGTTGGGTGATCCGCCGCAAGGCCGAAGTCGTCGCCGCGGTCCGTGGCGGCCTGCTCTCCCTCGAGGAAGCCTGTAGCCGTTATACGCTGACCGTCGACGAATTCCTGTCCTGGCAGTTTTCCATCGACCAGCATGGCCTGGCAGGCCTGCGGACCACCCGGATCCAGCAATATCGCCAGTAACTCTGGCGAACCGAAAGATTTGATGAAAACCGGCTTCGTTTTACGAAGCCGGTTTTTTTCATGCCGGAACTATTCGCGGCAGCTTTAAGGGTTGTTAACCATATGGAAACCATCCCCTAGGCAATAATTGCCCAGTCGGTCCCTCGGGCCGAATCCCTGGGGGCGGTTGGTGCAAAGTCTCGTTGCTTTCCTGAAAGGCTTGGGCGCAGCGCGGCTGATGGCCATGGTTGCGGTGACGACCGCGCTGATCGGCTTCTTCGCCTTCGTCATCATGCGCGTCACGACGCCGCAGATGACCACCCTGTTCACCGACCTCTCCACCGAAGATTCCTCCGGCATCATCAAGGATCTGGAGCGCCAGGCGATTCCCTTCGAGCTGCGCAACGAAGGCGCGGTCATCATGGTCCCGAAGGACAAGGTCACGCGGCTGCGGATGAAGCTGGCCGAAAGCAACCTGCCCAAGGGCGGCGGCGTCGGCTACGAGATTTTCGACAAGTCCGACGCCCTCGGCACCACGAGCTTCGTCCAGAACATCAATCATCTGCGCGCGCTGGAGGGCGAACTCGCCCGCACCATCCGCGCCATCGACCGCATCCAGGCCGCCCGCGTCCATCTGGTGCTGCCGGAACGGCCGTTGTTCGCCCGCGAGGCGCCGGAGCCGTCGGCTTCGATCGTAGTGCGGGTGCGCGGCAGCCTCGAACCCCAGCAGATCCGTGCCATCCGTCACGTCGTTGCCTCCGCCGTCAACGGACTGAAGCCGCAGCGGGTGTCGATCGTCGACGAAGCCGGCCGGTTGCTGGCCGACGGCGCCAGCAAGGACCCCGAGATCGCCGTCGGCGACGAGCGCCGCACCGCCTTCGAGAAGCGCATGCGCAACGAAGTCGAGGCGATCGTCTCCTCGGTGGTCGGCCAGGGCCGCGCCCGCGTCCAGCTCACCGCCGACTTCGACTACAACAAGGTTACCCAGACTTCCGACAAGTTCGATCCCGAGGGACGCGTACTGCGCTCCACGCAGACCCGCGAGGAATCTTCCCTCACTGCCGAGAACAACGGCCAGGTAACGGTCAACAACGAACTGCCCGGCAATCAAACCAACACCACGCCGGCGGCCCGCGACCAGAGCAAGAAGAGCGAGGAGACCAACAACTACGAGATTTCCCGCACCACCAAGACCGAGGTCACCGAGGCCGGACGGGTCAACCGGATCTCGGTCGCTGTGCTGGTCGACGGCGCCTACACCAAGAACGAAAAAGGCGAAATGGTCTATCAGGACCGCAGCAAGGAGCAGCTCGACCGCATCGCCACGCTGGTGCGCTCGGCGATCGGCTTCGACCAGAAGCGTGGCGATCAGGTCGAGGTCGTCAATCTCCGCTTTGCCGAAGCGCCCTCCGTGCCACCGGTCGTCGAGCCGGGCGGGCTCCTGGGTATGCTGCAATTCACCAAGGATGACGTCATGTACGTCATCGAGCTCGGCGTCATGATGCTGCTCGGCCTCGTGGTGCTGTTCCTGGTGATCCGCCCGCTGGTCAAGCGCATCCTGGCCGCCGAAGTCGTTCCCGCTTTGGCCGAACCGACGCCCGCATTGATCGAGGGCAGCGGTCCAAACGGAGAACTCGGGCCCAATCAGGCCTTGATTGCCGGCACCAGCGGCACCGCCCAGTTGATCGACGTCGCGCAGGTCCAGGGCCAGGTCCACGCCCAGGCCGTGCACAGGGTCGGCGAACTGGCCGAACGTAATCCGAACGAGACCGCCTCCATTGTTCGCCAATGGCTGAGCGAACCCGCCGAGAGCTGACATGGCCGCCGTACCGCAAACCTCGAACGCCAACGACATCACCACCGTCATCTCGGCGCTGGCGAGCCGTCAGAGCAACCGGCCCAAAGGCAAGCCGTTGAGCGGGCCGAAGCGCGCCGCCATCCTGATGCTGGCGCTGGGCGAGCAATATGGCGGCAAGGTGTGGTCGCTGCTCGACGACGACGAGGTGCGCGAACTGTCGATCCACATGTCGACGCTCGGCACCGTCGAGGCCGATGTCGTGGAAGACCTGCTGCTCGAATTCGTCTCGCGGATGTCGGCCTCCGGCGCCCTGATGGGCACCTTCGACGCCACCGAACGGCTGTTGCAGCAATATCTGCCCTCCGAGCGCGTCAGCGGCATCATGGATGAAATTCGCGGCCCCGCCGGCCGCAACATGTGGGAGAAGCTCTCCAACGTGCAGGAAGAGGTGCTCGCCAACTACCTCAAGAACGAATACCCGCAGACCATCGCGGTGGTGCTGTCGAAGCTGAAGCCCGAGCACGCCGCGCGCGTGCTGGCGATCCTGCCCGAGGACCTCGCGCTCGATGTGGTCGGCCGCATGCTGAAGATGGAAGCCGTCCAGAAAGAAGTCATCGAGCGCGTCGAGCAGACGCTGCGCACCGAATTCATGTCCAACCTGTCGCAGACCCGCCGCCGCGACGCCCACGAGGTGATGGCCGAAATCTTCAACAATTTCGACCGCCAGACCGAGACTCGCTTCATCACCTCGCTGGAAGAGGAAAACCGCGAATCCGCCGAGCGCATCAAGGCGCTGATGTTCACCTTCGACGACCTGATCAAGCTCGATTCCGCCTCGGCCCAGACGCTGATGCGCAACGTCGACAAGGACAAGCTCGGCATCGCGCTCAAGAGCGCCAATGAAGAGGTGCGCGCCTTCTTCCTCGGCAACATGTCCTCGCGCGCCGGCAAGATGCTGATGGACGACATGGCCGCGATGGGACCGGTGCGGCTGCGCGATGTCGACGAGGCGCAGGCGCTGCTCGTCAACCTCGCCAAGGACATGGCCGCCAGGGGCGAAATCACCCTGACCAAGAACCGCGCCGACGACGAACTGGTGTATTGATGGCCGCGCCCGCAAAATTCCTGTTCGACATCGACTTCGCAGCGCCCGACAGGACACGCGAGCGTGCCGCCACGGCCGCCGAGATCGCGCAGAAGGTCGCGGAGGCCGAGGCACGTGCCTACCGCGCCGGCTACGAGGCAGCCCAGCACGAGGCCAAAGTCGAGAGCGACCGCCGCTCGGCGCTGGCGCTGGAAGAGATCGGCATCGCCATCAAGGGCATCGCCACACGTGTCTCCGGCATCGAGGCCAGGATGGAAACCGAGGCCGTCGATGTCGCGGTCGCGGTGGCGCGCAAGCTGTGTAGCGAACTGATCGCCCGCGAACCGCTCGGCGAGATCATGGCGCTGGTCAGCGACTGCTTCTCGCATCTGGTCGCCACCCCGCATCTCGTCGTCCGCATCAACGACCAGCTCTACGAGGCCGCTCGTGAGAAGATCGAACGCCAGGCGGCCCAAAGCGGCTTCGAGGGCCGGCTGGTGATCCTGGCCGAGCCCGGCATCGCTACCGGCGACTGCCGGATCGAATGGGCCGACGGCGGCGTCGTGCTGGAACGCGCGGCCATCGAAGCGAAGATCAGCGAACTCGTCGGGCGCTATCTGGCGTCCCACGATCAGGCCGCAATGTGAAGGCCATGAGGACTGAACCATGAGTGACACCGACGCACAGGTACCACTACCCGATCTCAACGCCGCGGACGCGCCGCCGGTTGACGATCTCGCCTACAACGAGGACGAACAGGCCTCGCGCATCGCAGCCGACCTCGAGGCCGTATTCGACGTGCCCGTGCAGGTCTCGGCCGTGCTCGGCCGCTCCAAGATGGATGTCGGCGAGTTGTTGAAGCTCGGACCCGGTACTGTGCTCGAACTCGACCGCCGCGTCGGCGAAGCCATCGACATCTACGTCAACAACCGCCTGGTGGCGCGTGGCGAAGTCGTGCTGGTCGAAGACAAGCTCGGCGTGACCATGACGGAAATCATCAAGGCAGAACGCAACTAACAATTTTGACAATACGCGCCCGTGAGGCGCGAACAGACGGACAGGAGACAAACATGCGGCTTCTCATCGTTGGCACATTGAAGGGCCAGCTCACGACCGCCACCAAGATCGCGATGGAAAACGGAGCTTCGGTGACCCATGCCGAGGCGACCGAACAGGCGATGGCCGTGCTGCGCGGCGGCAAGGGTGCCGACCTGCTGCTGGTCGACGTCGCCCTCGACATTCGCGACCTGGTGATGCGGCTGGAAGCCGAACATATTCACGTGCCGATCGTGGCCTGCGGCATCTCCAACGATGCCCGCGCCGCGGTCGCCGCGATCCGCGCCGGCGCCAAGGAATACATCCCGCTGCCGCCGGATCCGGAACTGATCGCCGCCGTGCTTGCTGCCGTCGCCAATGATTCGCGTGATCTGGTCTATCGCGATGAAGCGATGGGCAAGGTGATCAAGCTGGCGCAGCAGATCGCGGGCTCCGACGCCTCCGTGATGATCACTGGCGAATCCGGAACCGGCAAGGAAGTGCTGGCGCGTTATGTCCACACCCGCTCGACCCGCGCCAAGCGGCCGTTCATCTCGATCAATTGCGCGGCAATTCCCGAACACCTGCTGGAATCCGAACTGTTCGGCCACGAGAAGGGCGCCTTCACCGGCGCGGTCGCCCGCCGCATCGGCAAGTTCGAGGAAGCCACTGGCGGCACGCTGCTGCTCGATGAAATCTCGGAAATGGACGTGCGGCTGCAATCCAAGCTGTTGCGCGCGATCCAGGAACGCGTGATCGACCGCGTCGGTGGCACCAAGCCGGTGCCGGTCGACATCCGCATCATCGCGACCTCGAACCGCAACCTCGCAGACGCCGTGCGCGAAGGCACCTTCCGCGAGGATCTGCTGTTCCGCCTCAACGTCGTCAACCTGAAGATCCCGCCGCTGCGTGACCGTCCGGCCGACATCCTCGAGCTGGCGCAGCACTTTGCCAAGAAATACGCCGACGCCAACGGCGTGCCGCTGCGCCCCATCTCCGCCGATGCGCGGCGGGTGCTGACATCGAACCGCTGGCAGGGCAACGTTCGCGAGCTGGAAAACACCATCCACCGTTCGGTGCTGATGGCGCAGGGGGACGAGATTGGGCCTGAGGCCATCCTGACCCCCGATGGCGACCGCCTCGACCTCGCCAAGACCGCGCCCGCCGTGGCCCACGCCACCTTTGCCGCCGAACAGGTGACCCGCGCTCTCGTCGGCCGCACCGTCGCGGACGTGGAGCGCGACCTGATCCTGGAGACGCTGAAGCACTGCCTCGGCAATCGCACCCATGCCGCCAACATCCTCGGCATCTCGATCCGCACGCTGCGCAACAAACTGAATGAATATGCCGACGGCGGGATACCGATTACGCCGGCGGGTGCAGGCGACAGTCAGCGGTTTATGACGGCGGGGTAGACAACCCGTTCCCCGGACGCAGCGCAGCGCGACAGCGATGCGCTGCAGAGCCGGGGTCCATCTTCTTTGTAACTGGCGATGGGTCCCGGCTCTGCGCCGCAGCGTTCCACGCTGCAGCGCGTCCGGGACACGATGCATCACGAATAACTCGGCGCATCCGGCTTGCGGAAAATGTGGATGGGATCGCCGGGCTGCAGGTCGCGCCCGGTGAAAACAGCATAGGCATACAGTGCCAGATACGCGATCGCGATCGCGCCGACGCCGTAAAACACCCAAGTCGCAATCCGCTTCATCGCGAATATCTAGAATGCCGGGCCGCAAATGGCCAGCCGTCGAGCGCGAGAAATCCGGAACTTTCGCCGGGATCGTCAGGTCCTTCGCGTGGCCCGCGATGCAGGCAGACTCACTTCCGCCAGTTTGAGCGCGTCCTCGTCGCGGTCGATGGCGACGTACTGCCCCTGCCAATAGGCCAGCGCCGCGGTACGCGTGGAGACAGCAACATCCAGCACGCGCCCAATGACAATCGCATGGGAATGCCGTTCGACCATATCCTCGACTTCGCAATCAATCGCGGCCAGGGCGTCTGTTAGTAGCGGCACTCCCGATACGCGCGTCGTCCAATGCGCGCCATCGAAGCGTTCGGTGCCCTTCAGTCCGCCTTTCCCGGTAAAGCGGTCGGCGATGTCGATCTGGTCCGAGGTCAGGATGTTGACGCCGAAGAAGCCGTATCGTCTCATGAGCGGCCAGGACGAGGCTTCCCGGTTGATGCTGACGATCAAGGCGGGCGGGTCGACGGACAACGACGATACCGATGTAACCGTCATGCCTGAGATGTCCCAGCCTATGCCCGCGGTGATGACGCTGACGCCGCCCGTCAACCGGCGCATCGCCTGGCGAAAATCGCCTGCGGAAACCCCGCGGTCGATCGAAACGTTGCAGACGATCGAGTTCATGGCCACCTCACAGGTCGGACGTGTCTTCAGTCCCTTGCAGCAGGTTCTTCAGGATCGAGCCCTCCAGCGCAGCAAGTTCCGCCGAGCCGCGCCGCCTGGGGCGCGGGATATCGACTTCGATGTCGTGGGCGATGCCGCCATCATCGATGACCAGAACGCGATCGGCCAGCGCCACGGCCTCCGACACGTCGTGCGTCACCAGGATCGCGGTAAAGCCCTGGTCGTGCCAGACCCGTTCGAGCAGTCGCTGCATCGATATCCGTGTCAGCGCATCGAGCGCGCCGAGCGGCTCATCGAACGCCAGCACGCGGGGACGGCTCACCAGCGCCCGCGCCAGTGCCACGCGCTGCCGCTGTCCGCCGGACAGAACCGCCGGCCATTGCGCCCGCTTGTCGTCGAGACCAACCTCGACCAGCGCGCTTTCCGCCCTCGCCTGCGCATCCTGCGATGCCCGTTCGCGACCAAGCCCGACTTCGACATTTGAAAGCACCCGCGCCCAGGGCAGCAACCGCGGTTCCTGAAACATCACGCGGATGTCTTCGGCGCGCGCCTCCTCACCGAAGTCGATGCTGCCCGCGGTTACGGTCTCGAGGCCCGCGATCAGCCGCAGCAACGTGCTCTTGCCGCAGCCGCTGCGGCCGACGATGACGACGAACTGGCCGGCCGGAATGTGCAGGTCGATGCCGCGCAATACCTCGTTGTCGCCGAACGATTTGCGCAAGCCGCGGATGGTAAGCGAAAGGCCGCGAGACGCAGTTCTCGGCCTGCGACGCGCAAACGGGGCTTGCTTGATCTCGGCGCGGCTCAAGGGCTCGGCATCCGACAAACGAAAACGAAGGGCTTCTTGCATTTGTTGTCCTCAGTGTTTCTGGAAGGCCGGGTGCCAGGAGAGCGTCAACCGCTCAAGCGCGCGCGAGGCGCTGTCGGCAAGCTTTCCGAGTAGGGCATAGATCAGGATGGAGAGCACCACGACGTCGATCAGCATGAACTCCCGCGCCTGCATCGCCATGTAACCGAGGCCGGAGGAAGCGGCGATGGTCTCCGCCACGATCAGCGTCAGCCACATGATGCCTAGCGCAAAGCGCAGACCGACGAAGATTGACGGCAAGGCTCCAGGGAAGATCACCCGGCGGAACAACTCGCCATCGCTCATGCCGTAGATCCGTCCCATCTCGATCAATTGCGGATCGACGGTGCGGATGCCGTGCAGCGTGTTGAGGTAGATCGGGAAGAACACGCCGAGCGCGACCAGGAATAGTTTTGCGGATTCGTCGATGCCGAACCACAGGATGACCAACGGGATCAGCGCCAGATGCGGAATGTTGCGCACCATCTGCAGTGTCGTATCGGTGAGCTTGCTGGAGATTTGCGACAGGCCGTTGGCGAGGCCGAAGGAGAAGCCGATGCTGGCGCCGATCAAGAAGCCGACGCTGGCGCGCCAGAAACTCACCCAGATGTTGCGCGCCAGTTCACCTGACAGCAGAAGCTTCCATCCCGCCAGTGCCACGTCGGTAGGAGCCGGCAGGACCCGCACCGAGACAAAGCCGGTGACGCACGCGACCTGCCAGATCAGAATGATTCCGAGCGGCACGACCCACGGGATCAGGCCGTCGACCCGCGGCAATTTCGGTGCGCCCACGCGCGGAAGACTGTCGATCAAACTCATGATTGCGATGCCTGTTTCTGTGGCCGGTACTCATTGCCGATGGTTTCACCGAACGGGCCCGTGTTGACGCGGATCGGCGTGATATTGTTGTGCCGCGTCAGCGACAACAGCGGGAACACCAGTTCGGCGAAGCGATAGGCCTCCTCCAGATGCGGATAGCCCGACATGATGAAGGTATCGATGCCGATGTCCTGATATTCCCTGATCCGCGCCGCCACCGTCTGGGGATCACCGACCAAAGCGGTGCCTGCCCCGCCGCGCACCAGGCCGACACCGGCCCAGAGGTTTGGGCTGATCTCGAGCTTGTCACGACGGCCGCCATGAAGCTGTGCCATGCGCTGCTGACCGACGGAATCCATCCGCGCGAAGATCTTTTGTGCGGAAGCCACCGTCTCGTCGGTGACATGCTGGATCAATTCATCCGCCGCCTTCCAAGCCTCCGCATTGGTCTCGCGCACGATCACGTGCAGGCGAATGCCGAACGAGAGCTTGCGGCCGCGGCTTGCAGCCACCGCTTTCACGCGGTTGACCTTTTCGGCCACCTGCGCCGGCGGCTCGCCCCAGGTCAGATATTTGTCAACGGCGTCGACGGCAACTTCGATGCCGGCATCCGACGATCCGCCAAAATAGAGCGGCGGGCGCGGCGACTGCCCCGGCTGGAACAGCAGGCGGCCGTCCTCGATGCGGATGTGCTTGCCCTCGACGTTGACGGTCTTGCCTGCAAGCAGATCACTGTAGACGTGGAGGAACTCGCGCGTCACCTCGTAGCGCTCGTCGTGATCGAGGAAGATGCCATCGCCCTTGTTCTCGATCGGATCGCCGCCGGTGACGACGTTGATCAGCAAGCGCCCGTTCGACACCCGATCGAGCGTTGCGGTCATGCGCGCGGCGACGCTTGGCGATTGCAAGCCGGGTCGTACGGCCACGAGATAACGCAAGCGCTCAGTCCAAGGCGCGACAGCCGAAGCAACCACCCAGGAATCTTCGCAGCTTCGCCCGGTCGGCAGCAGCACGCCGAAATAGCCGAGCTGATCGGCGGCCTGTGCGATCTGGCGCAGGTAGTTGAAGTTCACCTCGCGGCCGCCAGTGGTCGTGCCGAGATAGCGACCGTCGCCATGGGTCGGCAGGAACCAGAGAATATTGGCGTTGGGTTGCGTGCTCACGATCCGGACCTCCGGGCCACATCAGAAATCTTGATTTGCTTCGGGATAAGCCCAAGCGTGAAGAACGTATCGGCAACCTGTTGCTGGTCGGCGATTACGCTCTCGGTGATCGGCTTGATGCCGTACGCCTGCCGCTTGAGCGCGACTTCAACGACCGGAACGGAGAGTCCGACCGCAGGCGCGAGTTGCTCGGCGACGGCATGGATGTCGCCCTTGGCCCAGTCGTCGACCTCGCTGAGCTGGGCCAACACGACATCGATGATCTTCGGATCGCTCTCCAGGAACTTCTTGGACGAGAAATAGAACTGATAGTTTGAAACCAGGCCCGTGCCGTCGGCGAGCGTGCGCGCACCGGTGGCAGCTTCAGCGGCAGCCTGGAACGGATCCCAGATCACCCAGGCATCCACGGCGCCGCGCTCGAACGCCGCACGGGCATCCGCTGGCGCCAGAAACACCGGCTCGATCTCGGAATATTTGATGCCGGCCTTCTCCAGCGCCTTCACCAAGAGATAGTGAACGTTGGAGCCCTTGTTCAGCGCGACCTTCTTGCCTTTCAGGTCAGCCACTGAGTTCAATTTGCTGTCCTTCGGCACCAGGATCGCCTCGCCTTTCGGCGCGGGCGGCTCGTAGGCGACGTACTGGATCGGCGCGCCCGCAGCTTGCGCGAAAATCGGCGGCGCTTCGCCGGTGTTGCCGAAATCTATCGCGCCGACATTGAGCGCTTCGAGCAGCGGCGGACCGGATGGAAACTCCGTCCATACCACCTTGTAGCCGGAGGTTTTCAGTTTCTCCTCCAGCGTGCCCTTGCTCTTGAGCAGCACCAGCTTGCCGTATTTCTGGAAGCCGATGCGGACGACCTTCTCCTGGCCGTAGGAGACGCTAACGGTCGCTGCGACCATGCTGATCGACAGCACGGCACTGGCGATCCAGCGTTGAATCAAACGCTTCATGAGTTACGTCCTGTTCTAAGGAACTCAGCTTTGGGTATGGCGCCAGACGATGTCGCGCACGGCAATCTGCTTCGGGATCAGCCCGAGCTTGTGGAAGCGATCGGCAACGGCCTGCTGCGTCGTGACGATCTCGTCGGTCACGGGCCCGATCAGGAAAGATGCGCGGTTGGCGGCGACGGCCTGAACCTCGAGAGGCACGCCGGTGACCGCGGCGAGCGCGCTCGCGACTTCGGCGCGGTTGGCCTCGGCCCAGCGCGCGGCCTCTGCGAGGCCGTCGATCACCTCGCGGGTTTCCCGCACATGAGTGTTCGCGAAATCGCGATTGGCCAGATAGAACGAATTGGTCTTGGCGACTTCAGAAGCGTTGACGAGAATCCGGCCGTTCTGGCGCTTCTCGCCGATCGCAAAATACGGATCCCAGACCGCCCACGCCTCGATGCTGCCATTGGCGAATGCCGGTCCAGCATCGGGCGGCGTCAGATAGACGGGCGTGATATCCTCATAGGTCAGCCCGGCTCTCTCCAGTGCGGCGATCACCACGTTGTGCGCGCTGGTGCCTTTGGTGAATCCGAGGCGCTTGCCCTTCAGGTCGGCGATTGTGCGAATGCTGGAGTTGGCGGGAACGAGAATGCCCTGCCCATTGGTGATCGGCGATCCCGCGATATAGACGATGCTGGCGTTTGCGGCCTGCGCGAAGATCGGCGGCGTATCGCCGACCGCGCCGAGATCGACGCTGCCGGTGCTCATGGCCTCCAGCAAGGGCGGCCCCGACGTAAACTCGATCCACTTGATGCCGATTTGCTTTCCTGCGAACCGTTTTTCGAGCACGGCTTGCTGCCGCGCGATCACCAGCACGCCGGTCTTCTGGTAACCAATCCTGATTTCCTTGACAGTTGTTTGCGCCTCTGCACGCGAGGAGAGCGCAGCAATTGCGCTTCCAACCGACAATCCGAGAAACTCCCGACGCTTCATTCCAGATCTCCTGACGACCATGCGCGCAACGTCGTCGCGCGACCATGCAATGTCAGAATGATGGGACCGTCGATTTAGACTGTCGAGCGCCTACGAAAAATAACGACGCGCGTTCTGTCATTCGACAATGACACAACGCATTTATTGTTGGACGAATGATTGCGACGATATTTTTTCCCGCAGCACACACAATCGGAACCGGGTTCAACGCTTCACGGCGCCGTTACTTTGCCTGTCGATCGCTTTGCGCGACGAACGTTCGACGGCACGATTCGAAAGACTTTTTGCGACTACTTACTGCACAGTATTTAAGCGACGGCTACACTGCACACGATTTGATTTCACGACAATGAATTCGAACGAATGATTCATTGCGACCTCGTAACGCAATTCAGTCAGCCATTTCATTGACTGCGTTTCGGTCGCTCGTAGGCTTTGTGCATCGCTGATTGCGCCCACGCAATGCAGCGGATGAAACGAGAAAGATCAAAAACATGAACGCAACCAAACTTGAATCGCGTCCCCGCGCGCGTCTCCGTCACTTCGGTGCAACGTTGTTCAGCGCGGCGATGGGCGTGGCGATTACCGCATCGACGCCGGCCGCGGAAACCGTGACGCTCCGCGTCGGCGACCAGAAGGGCGGCAATCGTTCCTTGCTCGAAATTTCGGGCTATGCGAAAGATTTGCCATACAAGATCGAATGGTCGGAATTTCCTGCTGCCGCGCCGATCCTGGAAGCGCTGAACGCTGGAGCGCTCGATGTCGGCTATACCGGGGATCTGTCGTTCCTGACCGTGTATGCCGCCGGCGCTCCGATCAAGGCCATCGGCGGCACCCGCTCCGATCCTCGCACGCAGGCTATTCTGGTACGCAAGGATTCGGCAATCAAAACCGTCGCCGACCTCAAGGAAAAGCGTCTGGCCGGAACACGCGGGGGCTGGGGCCAGTTCCTGATCAACGCGACACTGGAGAAGGCCGGATACAAGATCGACGACGCGACCTTTGCGCCGCTCGGGCCGGTCGATGCGAAGATTGCGCTGGTGGCGGGATCGATCGACGCCTGGGCGGTGTGGGAACCTTATGTGTCCTATGCGACGCTGAAGGACAACGCGCGGGTCGTTGCGAACGGCGAAGGCCTTACTCCCACCGTCACCTTCATCGTCGCCTCTGA
The DNA here is from genome assembly GCF_036924525.1 of Bradyrhizobium sp. AZCC 1719. NCBI lineage: Bacteria > Pseudomonadati > Pseudomonadota > Alphaproteobacteria > Hyphomicrobiales > Nitrobacteraceae > Bradyrhizobium > Bradyrhizobium sp. AZCC 1719. Next base: position 380,378 of record NZ_JAZHRU010000001.1, read on the forward strand.
TAGCGCCATCGCCACCAAGCGCGCGGCCGTACAGGACCTCGTGCAACGGCTCAACAAGGCGCGCCTCTGGTCACTCGATCATCTCGGCGAGTATGCGAAGAACACTGCCGAGCTGACGAAGCTACCCGAAGACGTGCTATTGAGCGCTTACACGGCGCAACGCACCAATCCGATTGCAATCGACGAGAACATCGTTCGCGAGATTCAGGAGGCGTCGGATCGCGCCACGCATTACGGAATCCTGTCGAAGAAGCTCGACGTCAATAAGGCTGTGGATCGGAGCTTTACTGCAGCGGCGAACTCCAACTGAAGCGCAACAACGCGAGGCGGCGCGTTTGCGCCGCCTCGAACCCAGTCCGCCGTAGCCTCTAACCCGCCGCCACTTTCTGCGCCGGCGCGACATTGATCGCGAGCTTGCCATAGCGATCCGTAAAGGCCTCGGTGTCGATCTCCTCGAGCTGGATCGCCCCGCTCATCACGCTCTGCTTCCAGGCGTCGTGTTCGGGGTCGTTCTGGAACTCGGGCATCACCTCCTTGGCGAACAGTTCCAGCGACTCGCAGATGTGCTCATGGGTATTCTTGCCCGCCTGATTGAGCAGGATCACCTGGTCGATGTGGGATGAGCGGAAACGTCTTAGCTTTCTGCGGATGGTTTCCGGCGACCCCATCAGGCCGCCGCGCAGCGCAGCCTCCTGCGCCTCAGGATTTTCACGCTTCCATTTGTTGTACTCGTCCCACATGTTGACGGTGCCGGGGTCGGGACGCTGGCGGTTCTGCGAGGCACCGTAATAGCGCAGCGCGAACTGGAAGAAGGTGGCGCCGTCGGCACGGGCGCGGGCCTCCTCATCGGTCCTGGCGCACATGAAGAACGACACCAGCGCCATGTTCGGATTGATCTCGTAGTCCGCGAGTTTCTTCAGCCGCTTGGTGATCGCATTGTAATAGGCATGCACCCAGGCATGCGCCGCTTCAGCGCTGACGAACTGGAAGCCGAGCGCGCCGAAACCGTTCTGGCCGGCGCGCTCGATGGTCGGGAGCTGCGAGCACGCCATCCACAGCGGCGGATGCGGCTTCTGCACCGGCTTCGGCACCACATTGCGCAGGGGGATGTCGAAATACTTGCCGTGATGCTCGGTGCCGACCTTGGTGAACATCGGGAAGATCGCCTGAACCGCCTCCTCGAACACCTCGCGCTTGGTCTCCATGTCGCGGCCGAACGGCGTCAGTTCGGTGATGGAGGCACTCTCGCCCATGCCGAACTCGCAGCGGCCGTTGCTGAGCAAATCAAGCACCGCGACCCGTTCGGCGACGCGCGCGGGATGGTTGGTGGTGAGCTGGAAAATGCCGTGGCCAAGCCGGATGTTTTTGGTGCGCTGGCTGGCGGCGGCGAGAAAGGATTCTGGTGCGGGCGAGTGCGAATATTCTTCCAGGAAATGATGTTCGACCACCCAGGCATAGTCATAGCCGAGCCGGTCGGCGGTCTCGAGTTGCGTCAGCGCATTTTGGTAGAGCCGGAGTTCGTCGCCCTCTTCCCAGGGACGCGGCAGTTGCAGCTCGTAAAAGATGCCGAATTTCATGGCGCCTCCCAGGACCGCTTGTTCAAGACCGTTTGTCGTTTTCGGGCAGTGTATTCTCCGCAAATCGCAAGTCTAGCCTTGGTCGCGAAATGGCAATTCCGCGTCACGGAAGTTGTCTTGCATGGAACGCGCGAATGGTTAGCTTTACAGTCCGTTGAGTCGCGGCCTTCCGCCCGCTCTTCTCTCCATCTGGACCCCATGACCATTTTTACGCCGCATCAGGATTCCGCGCTGAAGGCCGTTGCCGACTGGCTGAAGGCCAGGCCGGGCCGCAACGGCACGCCGCCGGTGTTTCGCCTGTTCGGCTATGCCGGCACCGGCAAGACCACGTTGGCGCGGCACATCGCCGAGGGTGTCGATGGCGAGGTGAAATATGCCGCGTTCACCGGCAAGGCGGCGCTTGTGATGCGCAACAAGGGTTGCGACAACGCCTCCACCATCCATTCGCTGATCTATCGCGCCAAGGAATCCGGCGTCGAGCAGCCGAGCTTTGAGTTGTGGGACGACGCACCGGCTTCGAAGGCGAAGCTGATCGTAATCGACGAATGTTCGATGGTCGACGCCGAACTCGGCCGCGACCTGATGTCATTCGACTGTCCACTGCTCGTGCTCGGCGACCCCGCGCAGTTGCCGCCGATCCAGGGCGGCGGCTTCTTCACCAATTGCGAGCCCGACGCGATGCTGACGGAGGTGCACCGGCAGGCGCAGGACGACCCGATCGTGCGGATGTCGATGGACATTCGCGAGGGCCGCGAGCTCGAAATCGGCCGCCACGGCGAGAGCGAAGTGGTGCCGCGCAGCGAGCTCGATCCCGACCGCGTCATGAGCGCCGACCAGGTGCTGGTCGGCCGCAACAACACCCGCCGCGCTTACAACATGCGGATACGGCAGAAGCAGAGCATCGAGGATCCCCTGCCGGTCGCGGGCGACAAGCTGGTGTGCCTGCGCAACAACCGCAAGAAGGGCCTGTTCAACGGCGGACTGTGGCGCGTGAAGTCGCGTACACAGCCGCGATCGAAATCGCAGATATTGAGCATGCGGCTGTCACCCGACGAAGAGTTCGGCCACAAGGTCACCAAGGTCTCGGTGCGACACGACTGCTTCCAGGGCGGCATCGAGGCGATCCCGTGGGAGCAGCGCAAGCCCTATGACGAGTTCGACTATGGCTACGTGCTCACCGTGCACAAGTCGCAGGGCTCGCAATGGGACGACGTCGTGCTGTTCGACGAGAGTTTTGCATTTCAGGACAGTCGGGCGAGATGGCTCTACACCGGCATCACGCGCGCGGCGAAAAGGCTGAGTGTGGTGGTGTGACGGTTTCTTCCGTCATTGCGAGCGAAGCGAAGCAATCCAGAATCTCACCGCGGAGTCAGTCTGGATTGCTTCGTCGCTTCGCTCCTCGCAATGACGGCAGCGACCTATTTCCCCGCCACGAAGTAGAAATCCTCGCGTCCCGGCAATGAGCCGTAGGTGAACGGCTGCTGCGTGCGGTTGGTCGCCTTCCAAACGTCGTCGCGGACAATGTCGAACAGCTTGCGCACCTCGATCTTCGGCTCTTTGATGACGCGCGCGAGCACCGTGGCGAACGGGCTGTTGAGGGAATCGCCGTCAAGCGCGGTCTCGCCGTGCTTGGCAGCGTAGACCACCATGAAGCCGGCTTCCGGCTCGATGTTGGAGAAGCCGCGGTTGACCAGCTTCAGGGCGATCGTTCGCTGCATGGTCTTTTCGAAGGGATTGTCACGGCAAGCATCGAGCATCACCAGCCGCAGCTTTCGCGCGCCGGCGACCGCGGCAATCACCTGCTCGAGCGCGACCGCCTGTGTCTCCGCATCACTATCGGCCTTCAGCCTGGCGTCGACCGGGATCAGATAATTCACGCCGCCGATCTCCATGCCGTGACCGGCATAATAGACGACGGCCCAATCCGCCTTTTCGGCCTCCAGGCCGAACTGGTGCAGGGCGGCGAAGAATCTGTCGCGGGTGAGATCGGACGCCAGCGTCACCGTGGCAAAGCCGAGTTCGCGAAAGGTCGATGCGATCAGTTTGGCGTCGCGCGGCGGATTATCCAGCGGGGCGACATTCTTGTAGGCGCCGTTGCCGACGATCAACGCGACCTTGCGCGGTCCCGCCGGTTGTGGCGCCGACGGCGAAGCCTTGCCCGCAGGCGACGGCGCGGCGATACCCAACAAAGCTTCCAGCCGCTCCTTGGCGATACCGCGCGCAAGTGTAGTATCGATATCCTCGCGTCTTGCCGCGACGGCGTTGGCCGCCGAGCGATAGTCGGCGCGTGCGGCGGCAAGGTTGCGGCGTTTCTCGAAAAGCTGCCCGCGGCCGACATAGGCGCGGACGTAGTTCGGATTGATCTTGAGCACCTGGTTGTAATCGCTGAGGGCGGCGTCGAGATTGCCCTTGCCGAGATAGGCATTGCCGCGGCTGGTCAGCGCGTAAACGTTGTTCGGCGACTTGGCCAGCGCCGCATTGCAGTCAGCGAGCGCGTCATCGAACCTGCCCATGCTGGCGTAGGTAACGCACCGGTAGCCCGGAACGTGCGGACCGTCGGGATTGACCTTTTGCGCCTCGGCATAGTCGGCGAGCGAGGCCTCGTACAGCTTCATCAATCCTTGCACGCGGCCCCGGTTGTAGTGGTGCAGATAGCGGCTCTGGTCATTGAAGATATGTTTGACCGCCAGGTTGAACTCATCGAGCGCCCGCTGCAACTCTCCCCGGCGCATGAAGATGACGCCGCGGTTGTTGTAGGCACTGCCGAAGCTCGGGCGCAACTGCAGGCACAGATCGTAGTCGGCGAGCGCGCGCTCGTCGTCGCCCTTGTGGCTGTGGGCAATGCCGCGCGCGTTGATGACGTTGATATTCTGCGGCGCGATCTCGTGGGAGGCGGTGAACGCCGCGATCGCGCCATCGTAATCGCGCTTCTTCACCAGGGCATCGCCGCGATACCAGAAGGCGGCTGCCCTGGAGGTCCCCGTGATCTTCTCGTCGGCAATCACGCTTTCGCAGGCTGCGAGCCGGGCTGCCGGTTCCGCTGCGTTATTTCGGCAGGTCTCGACATCGCCCGCGGCCCGCGCGGGGCCGGCGGCGACAAGCAAGACGAGACCCAGCAACAAGTGCCGCAACATCAGCGGAACGCTCCGGCGCATGGATTTTGGTCACGGCGCGACCACCGATTCATTGTGGAAAGGCAGGCCCGCACTGGTCAAGTGATCGAGATCACCCCTCCAAATACTTGCGTAGATGGCCCTATTCACGAACTCGTGTGGCGCACGCCGTAACAATCCGCAGCCAGCGCCGTATCATGGGCATCGGCGAGAATTGAGCCGATTGCAGAACGCCGGTCCCGCTCTAGACTGCCCCAACCAACGCCGAAAGAGGAAACCATGTCCCCTCGCCATTTCAGCCGCCTGTCGTTCGCCGCTGCCACCATCGGCACGCTGGCCATCGCTGCCTTCGCCGCCTCGCCTTCGCGCGCCTCGGAAGAGGCCGTCGTGATTCCGGCCCCGGCCGTCGACGTTCAGGCTGCCGACGGCATCCAGACCGCCGTGATCGCCGGCGGCTGCTTCTGGGGCGTGCAGGGCGTGTACCAGCACACCGCCGGCGTGCTCAACGCGGTGAGCGGCTATTCCGGCGGCAGCAAGATGACCGCGAACTACACCATGATCGGCACCGGCACGACGGGACACGCCGAGGCGGTTGAGATCAAGTACGATCCGAAGAAGATCAGCTACGGCAAGATCCTGCAGATCTTCTTCTCCGTCGTACACGACCCAACGCAATTGAACCGCCAGGGCCCGGACATCGGCACGCAATATCGCTCGGCGATCTTCACCACCAATGACGATCAGAAGAAGGTGGCGGAAGCCTATATCGCCCAGCTCAACGCCGCCAAGGTCTACAAGAAGCCGATCGCGACCAAGGTCGGCCCGCTGCAGGCGTTCTACCCGGCGGAAGACTATCACCAGGACTACCTGACGCTGCACCCGAACCAGCCCTATATTGTCTTCAACGACATCCCGAAGATCGAGAACCTGAAGAAGATCTTTGCGGAGAGCTATGTCGAGCAGCCGACGCTGGTGCGCAACGCGAAGGCTACCAATTGAGGAGGGCAAATGTCCGATACCAAGACATCCGGCAAGGTCGTCAAGAGCGAGGCCGAATGGCGCAAGGAATTGACGCCGATGCAGTACGCCGTGCTGCGCGAGAAGGCAACCGAGCGGCCGTTCTCGGGCGAGTATGAGCACGAGCACCGCAACGGCACCTATACCTGCGCCGGCTGCGGCCAGATGCTGTTCGAATCCGATGCCAAGTTCGATTCCGGATGCGGCTGGCCGAGCTTTACGCGGCCTGCGGTGGACAGCCATATCGATGAGGAGCGCGATTTCAGCCACGGCATGATCCGCACCGAAGTGTTGTGCTCGAAATGCAACGGCCATCTCGGCCACGTCTTCAACGACGGCCCCGGCCCGACCGGCCTGCGTTACTGCATCAACTCGGCGGCGCTTAAGCTGCAGCCGAAATAAGCTCCGATCCATTCCGATCGACCAGACGAAGAAGTGACGACGTAGTCGTCATTCCGGGATGGTCCGAAGGACCAGACCTCAGATGCGCAATTGCGCATCGGGGAATCTCGAGATTCCGGGTTCGCATCTTCGATGCGCCCCGGAATGACAGGTGTCCCCTCTCCACTTCGGCGGATCGACCAAGGACGTGCGGCCCGGGATATGCTTTGATCCAGGCCGCGGGCGCCGTTTTCCGCGTGCCCGCGGGCCTCGGGGGAGCGTGCGATGTCGCTTGGAACGATACTCATCATTATTCTGATTATTTTCCTGCTGGGCGGCTTTTCCGGCCGTTTCGGCGGCTACGGCTATGGTAGGGGCCATTCCGCGATGGGGCTCGGTGGCGTGATTTTAATCGTGCTCCTGATCCTGCTCCTGCTCGGCAAGCTGTAAGCCAGGGAACCCATTGAAATAACTTGATTTAATTTATGGATCCCGCAGCCATGCGTGGATTCATCATCACCCCCGATGTCGGGCTTCAGGGGTCGCATTTTCGTCAAAGAAGCTTATATTGGGCTCTGAAATGACGTGCACGGCGTGGCCCGCCATTGTGGCCCACCGTCATCCAATCCCCATTGCTCATACGAAAAGAGCCGAAAAAGATTGAGGTCACCGTCCATGCGTCCATTCAGCTACAACACCGCCGCCGAACTGTTTCCCGCCGCGATCCGCAAGAAAAAGCGGGCCGGGTTTGCCTATCGGCGTTTTGGCACCGCGGCGGAAGCTGTTCGCTTCGCGATCGAGGAGCTGCCTGCGGACTCGCTGAATGGCGCCTATCTCCAGGTCGAGGAAGCGCGCTTTGACCAGAGCGGCATCCGCTCGCTCTATGAAAGCGAGGCGTTCCCGCTGCCGCGTCGTCCGCGCCCGGCCGCCACCGACGACAAGGCCGACGCCGCCTAAAGCTTTACTTTTTCAAGCAGCGCGTCCCCGGAAATCATTTCGGGGGCGTTTTTCTTTAGCGCGGCTGCTTATCGAGCCAGCGCTTGAGCATGCGCACATTGCGGACGTTGGCGCGGAACATGACGTCGAAGGCGTCGCCCGCGACCGGCACCAGGCCAACCGCGCCGTCAACCGCAACATTGGCAAGCATCCGCGCCGTGATGTGCCAGGGGGCGCCAAGCGCACGCGCCTCGCGCACCACCCACAGCGAAATCGCCGTCGTGATGATGTCGCCGACCACCGGGATCAGGCCGATCAGCCCGTCGATGCCGTAGCGGAAATTGGTGCCGGGCACGATGAAGGCGACATCCAGCAATTTGGCGATGGCATCGAGCCGCGCGATCCGCTGCTCACGCGTCAACTCGCCGAACGGATTGGCGGCGGAATGACCGAAATCGAACCGCATTCCCTCGAACCGCGTATGCAGGTTCGGCTCGGGGAGTTCGCGCCCCTCCTGGTCGATGACCGGCCCACGTCCGGGCGCGCGCGTCCGGGATGATGGTCCGGAACGCGAACGGGGCGGCGTAAAGATATCGTCGTCTGGCATGGCCATCAGATGGTAACGCGAATGCGAGGCGCAAGTTGCGTCATGCGGTCGCTGCTTGGTCGGATCCGAAAGATCAACGCTGTCATCCCCGCCAACGGGTCGCGCGAATGCGCGCCCGATGACAGGCTCCGGCGGAGGATCCAGTACGCCGCGGCTTATCGGTTCTATCATTGACGTCTCTGGAATACTGAGTCGCCCGGTCCCGGCTACGCCAAGGCTTCGCCGAGGCTTTCTCTCTTGGCTCGCCGTAGCTTTAGCGGAGGCGGCAAGCCGGGCGATGACGACCAAGTGTGAGGAGCCGATCTCGCGACGTGTCGCAGGCCGCTGCACGAAATTGCACTTGTGCGCGCGCATGCGCGCCTTGGCTCGTGCCGGGCTTTTCCTGACATCCCCGAACGAAGCATGATTCTAATATGCGGTTGCGCGCGAAGCAGGTGGGACGCGCGCAGCGGGCCGACCCGCCATTGAGACGCCTTCGGACAAATCAACGGCACGAAGTCAAGACAGATGAAGCGATTCGTCCATCTCGCGACTGGTCTTTCTCGCACCGGGAAGTGCAGCGATCGTAGCCTACGCGATGGCGCACCTCGCGCATCATAGCCTGGGCTTTGCCCGATCCGTACTTCGAGAGCAGGCGCTGATCTGCGCGGCTGTTCTCCTTGGCCTCGTCACGATCGAACTCCTCGCAAGCAGAGAGAAATAGCAAGGTAGCCGACGATGAGGATCATAGACCTGGCTGTTGCCGTCATCTTCTTTATCGCAAGTGCCGGCGTGACCGCACTCCTGATGGCCGTGTTCATTCACTACGGATTGGGAGTCCCTCCGGCGGCATTGAGGATGAACGCCCTCATCTCGGCCGGCGCCCTCAGCGTCGTGCTCCTGGTAGCGATGGCGGGGGCGCACGAGAGCGAAGACTAGTTCGCGGACAATCACGATCCGGGTGCTACGGGGAACGGGGGCTGGAATGTTCGGTGGCAGGACAATCGATAAGCGACCTTTGGCGTATTGCGTTCCTTGCTCGGAAAGGACACCGCACCGATACGAACGATGGGGCGTTAACCGACGTCTCACATCGAAAGCCATCTGCCTGGCCTGCAACAATGATTCGCGCGGCGACCCGGGTCACAACAGCGTCACCGAAATCGCATCCGCAAAAGCAGGCACAGTGTAAGCATCATTGCCGTTGACAGGTTTTTCCTGACGCGCCGGCGCAAGATTGCATTCTAGGATGGCGATCATTTGTGGAGTCGCATGCGCAATGGGACAGGGAGCAAGAAGGGTGGGTCGAACCAAACGCAAATTGATCAAGCTGTCTCGGGCCGAGCTGCTGCATGAGCGCGCTGTCTTTTTCAAGCGTCTGGCGATTGGCGCGGCCGATCCAGGATTTGCCGAAAAACTTCAGATATTGGTCGACGAATACGAGGCCGAGGCCGCGCAGGCAGCTTTACAAGCCAGCCCGCAGCCTGGATTCGGCGAGGCCCTCAACGCCCAGCCGCAGCATCAGACAGGTTGACGGATTCCAGTGCGGACCAATGAAGGTGCGAAGGATTTCCTGCAAGATGGCAGGCTGGGGCGCGTTCCTGACGGCTTTGTTCATCGTCCAGCCGTGCATAGCCCAGAAGCTCCATTCTTACGAACCGCTGATGATGGATCCATACTCCACCATCTACGTCGATGACGGCTCCTGTTCGGCTGGCAAGGTCTTGAAGGTGCAGGGCGCAGCGAAGAATCATCGCCGGAAAAAGAGCTGCGTGCCACTGAGTGATCTGCAGCCCGGCGCGCGCACAGGGGCGGCAAAGTAGCCGATGATGTCATGTCCGAGATAAGTGCCGCATGCGGGATCGTTCAGGCAGCTTGATCCCGACGCTTTAGTTGCACGAGGCAGGAATTGGCATTCCCAAGCGCTCAGTTCGGAGCAGCGAGCCAGCCCCGCCTGATGCCGTAGCGGACGATATCCGCGCGGCTATGCAGGCCCTTCTTTTCGGATGCTCGCGCCTTGTAGGTCTCGACGCTTTTGACGCTCACCTCCAGCTCGCCGGCGATTTGCTTGTTGCTGAACCCTTGAGCGACCAGCTTGAGCACATCCTCTTCGCGCCGGCTGAGTTCGCCGCCATCGCCGTTATCGGCGGACGTCAGTTCGGGAGCGCTCGTTGACGCCTTGTCGGCGATAGCGGGATCGAGGTAGATGACGCCCTCGTTGACGGCCCTGATCGCGCGAAGCAGTTCGTCTCCGGCGGATCGCTTCAAGAGATATCCCCGTGCGCCAGCCTCGAGAGCCGGATGAATATAGGCGCGGTCTTCATGCACGGTCAGCGCAATGATCTTTACCGCCGGGCATCGCTTGCTCAGCCTGCGCGCGAGTTCCAGGCCGCTGATGTCAGGCAGCGAAAGGTCGATCACCGCAATGTCGGGGGAGCATTCGCAAATCGCCTTCAGCCCCGTTGTCCCCGTATTCGCCTCGCCGACGAGTTCGACCTCGGGCACGCCCTGAAGCAGCGCGCGTATGCCGGCGAGCACGACCGGATGGTCATCCACGAGCGCAATCCGAATGGGCGTCATGTGCCGGTCTCCTGCACTTCCATCTCCTGCACTTCCAGCGGGATCTGGACAAAGATCGTGCTGCCTCTTCCCGGCGCGGATTCCACCGCGATCGTGCCGCCGAGCAGCGCGACGCGCTCCTTCATGCCGGAGAGGCCAAGTCCGGACGGTTGACCGCCGCCCATCGCATTGCGGCTGACGCTTTCCGGATCGAAGCCAACGCCGTCATCCTCGAGAACAAGCGCCAGCCCGTCCGATTTCTTCTCGAGCACGATACTGACCTTGCTGGCGCTGGCGTGCTTCAGGACATTGGTCAATCCCTCCTGGACCAGTCGATACAGCACCGCCGCGACATCGGGAGGCAGCGAATTGTCCCGCCCGAACGTCTGGATATCGATACGAATGCCATAACGCTCCTGCCACTCCGCAACGTAGGCTTCGATCGCCCTGAAGATTCCGAGGTCGTCGATCGCGGTCGGCCGCAGGTCCGACGCGGTGCGGTGAATGTCCCGGCCGATCTGCGCGGCAAGCTGTTCCAGCCATCGCACCTGCTCGGAGGCTGCTTCCGTATTGCCGCCTTTTGCCAATCCCTGTTCAAGCGCCTTCAGGCCGAGAGACAATCCCGTCACCGTCTGGCCGATCTGATCGTGCAGTTCTCGCGAAATCCGGCGCTGCTCTTCTTCCTGGGCCGAAGCCAGGCGACGAAGCAAGTGAGAACGCTCGGCCTCCGCGCGCTTGAGGATATCGATGTCGGCGAGCACGCCGTGAATCACGTGACGCCGGTTGGGCGGACCTTCCGCCCTGCCTGCCGCACGTAACCAGTAATCACCGCGATCGTCGGATTGAACCGGAAATTCGACGCTGCCTGATTTGCCGCTTTCGAGGCAAGCGCCGCCGAACGAGGCCAGAGCCGCGCGGTGCGGCGGTTCGAGCAACGCAAAGATCCGGTCCGCGGTCCATCTGGTTTCGCCCGATCGGTCGCTCGGCAACCCCAGCAATGCGCCAAAGCGGCTGCAACCGCTGAACTCATTTGCGGTCAGATCCCAGCGCCAGGTACCGAGTTCGGCGGCATCGATGGCAAGCGCGCCGCGTTTTTCGCTGTCCAGCAGCGCTGCGGCCGACTGAAGCGCCTCCATGCGACGCCGCTGCGCGATCTCGCGGGCGATCACCAGTCCAAGCGCGATGGCGAGCCCGACACTCGCCGCCGTTCCTGCGACCAGCAGCCGCAGCGAGCGGGATACGGGAGCATTCAGTTCAGCGACGGGAACGCCCACGTGAACCGACCATCCTTCGGTGCCCACCAAGCCGCGATGGACGGTTTCGACATCCATCCCCTCCCGCGTCTGGGTGCGCAGCGAATTCGAGCCGCCGCGGGCGATGACTTCCTGCACCGCGGGCGTCTTCGCGCTTGTACTGACGGCTCTGGCATCAGGCGTTCGTGCGACAATCTCGTCCTTGGCGTCAACGACGGTGCCGGCCCATCCAACGGGCAGACCGGCCTGACCAAGAATGGTACCGATCTGATCGGGCAACAGCCCGACGGTCAGGACGTAGCGAAGTTCGCCCTCTCGAACAACCGGCACACGCAGTGCCACGAGCCGCTTGCCGATGGAGGCCTGGTACGGCCCTAGCCCGCCAAGGACTGGCTTACGTGTGCGGAGCACGGCGTCGAAGCTTTCGCTGTCGGTCACCGGCCCAAGCGGCGCGCCGAGCGGCCGCAATACGTTGAGGACCTGTTCCCGGTCCGGCTTGGTCAGGAAGGCGGTCTCCCACAGCGGACGGGCGGCGACTATTCGTTTCGCCTCGCGATAGAAGTCGCCCAAATTGCCATCGTCGAGCGCGGCCGAGCTTGCAAGCGTCTCCGCGACTTGTATTTCGTGGGAAATTTCGCCCTCGATCCGGTGCGCCACTTGCGTCAGCGCCTCGGTGGCGGCTTGGCGGGCGTAGCTTCGTTCCTGGTCGGCGGTGATATAGGCCATCCATCCCCCGAGCAGCAGGACTGGAATGGCGGCCGTCAGAACCAGCGCAGTGAAAAGCCAGACAGCTTCCTTGCTTCGGCCCGAACCGGAGGAGAGCCTGTTACTTAACTCCGCGATCATGGACGCGCGCATGTTGGTTCGCCGGCGAAAACTGACAACGCCGAGGCTCCTTTACGTTGCATTCCCCGATCGGACCAGCCTGACATTCGTCTGCCAAGCGTCAACTTGACGGCCGGGGTCAGGTAATTCCTGACGTTCAACCGGCGGAACGAACATTGACGCGCCGATGATAGATGGTGGGCACGGCGCAAGCGCGCCTTTGCCTACCGAGCTGCGGAGTGCTGCACACTTACGTCGAATGCACTGGCTGCGGCTCGTCCACGTATCGGTGCGCGAGCCACGACGACAGCGCCGCAGGTACCATGGCGACGCTGCCGTAGAGCAGAAACTGCACCATGCCGGTATCCGGTCCGCGCGAACCATAGAGCAGTTCTGACGCCGCAAATCCGATGGCGCCCACGATCAGGATACGCGCTACGAAAGGAATGCGCTTGACGTGACAGAGAATGTCGTCGATGGCGCCGATCATCAGCGCAGGCACGATGCCGAACAGATAGCTGTATTGCAGCGTCTTGGCGAAAGCGCCGAGGAATTTCCCGATCTCCGACCAGTTGGTGTCGGTCCAGTAGCCCGAGGCCACCGTGGTCGCGAACAGCATCAGGAATCCGCCGACGAACGGGCCGATAGCTCCGAAGATCAGATAGCGTTTCATGAAACTGCCTCCTGGCGCTGGTTACCCAATACAGCAGCTCAAGGGCCAAGTAAATTTGGCCGCTCCACCTTCCCATTGCCCGAGAACTACTGACAGCACCAGCATCTGAATCAGGTTGCGCCGAGGGCGGATGAACAGCGTTCAGCAACATGAAAATGGCTGGACGCAAGAAATGGCTGGACGCAAGGCTGGTTCGGGTAGTCCGATCAGTGAACGACGCGGTTACCTTCTGCCGGCAGCCGCTACAGCCGCCGCGGGCTCATTGTTCTTCCCAAGAATCCGGTCGGAGCCGAAACGAATGGTCCACTGCGCCACCGACAGCAGCAGCGATTCATAGATCGCCACGCACTGCTCGAGTTCCCGGTCGGTGGATGGCGGACAGTTCGGACGGTTGCGGACGATCATCGTCGTTGTCGACCAGCTCAGCAGCGCCGCCTTGCACGCGACGATCAGGCCGTATACCCGGTCGGGCTCGAGCAAGGGTTCGATGGCCTCGACCTTGACGTCGGCCTTCAGGGCGAGCGCTGCGACGACGTGGGTGTATTCACCCCGCACCGCAAACCGGTTCACGATCGAATCGTTGAGCTTGCCCGTGCGATTGAGCGCGACGACTTCGCTTTGCGCCTGGGTATAATCAATCGCCTTCCGTGCCGCGTCACCCTGTCCGGCAGCCCCGGCAGAACCTTGGATTTTCTTCCGTGCAACAGGTCGCGACGCCGTCAAGAACCGCGCGCGGACCACGTCGGCAACTCTGCCCAGAAGCTCCCGAAGCAGGTTGCCGGGAATGTCCAATCGAAGCCCGAGCTTTTCCGCGAGGACTTCGTCGCGCTCGGCCCGCCCCACCAGCGTCGCGTAGCCGCATTCGGAGAAACGCGCGCCGGCGTTGCGCGCGAGCGCGCTGGAGACGTGGACGTCGCCAAATCGCATCAGCGCGTCGGTGAGCGCCTCATTGAGGATCTTTCTGTCCGATATTGCCAGCAAATGCTGCTGGCTGCGGCTTTTGACGATTTCAAGAAGGTCGGCTTCCGACAGGCAGTTGGAGCATCTGAGAACCGGTGCCGCCAGCAAGTGGTTTTCGTGAAATGCAAGCTTGCGGATGGTCTGGCGCGGGGCGCGGTCGATGGTGGAAAGGGCCTGGCTGAGCTGGACCACGGTTTTCGCGTCCACCCGCTCGATCAGGTGGGCGAGAACGCCATCGACGGCTGCGATCTGCGATTCACCGAGACGATCGACATTGGACAGGAACAGGTCCGTCACCTCCCCGAAAATCCGGGCGTCGTGCTCGGGTCCCTCCTTTTCGGCGCCGTTCAATTCCGCGCGCAAGTTCGGCGATGCAGCAGGCATGGCTATGCCGCCTCCGCACCGGTCATGCCGGCACGCCGCGTCACTTTACGGCCCACCGCGCGGATGGCCGGCATCTTCGCAAATCCATCGGCAGCGGCATGAACGCGCATTTGAGTGCCATTCGACAGGCTGGTCCCGGCAGCCTTTTTCACTTCAACGACAGCAATGAGGCGGGTGCGAGTAGCCGCTGATCGTACTCAGCCTTCCCTAACGGGTGGTTGTTCCGGAACGCTGATTTTGCGCATTTTTACGGAGTTTTGGGGAGGTGAAGGCGGGCCCGGCCATCTGCCGGGCGTTCGGGCCAAGCAGCATCGGCTTCGGGAGGCCTCACCGGAAGCCGAAATCACGGTCGCCGCGTTACGGAACGCACGGCCGTTCGCCGCACTGTTCGATCACGGCTGAGACGGCGTCCGGAAGACTCGCATCTGTTCCTTCTCCGGAACCGTCAGGCTGACACAAGAAGCGCAGCGCAAAACCGAGTCGTTTTCACTTTCGCGCTTCGCTCGACGTGGCGCGCACGCAACAGTCTTGAGAAGTGTTGGTGCGAGCCATTACAGCTTCGCAGCGAGCCATTGCAGCTTCGCAGCATTGGCGCATAATTCGCGTGGGGCCGCGCAGCACTTTTCGATTCGGACATCGGCAGAAATCGAGCAACCACACCGGGTGAGTTCCCGGTGACGGACGACGTGTGCGGCAGCGCAAACCGCGTGCAGCGCCCCCAATGAAGAGCGGCCAGCACCGCACGCACGCAACCCTTGGGGAACGGCTCATGACTATCCATCGTACAAGCAAGATCGCACTTCTCTTCGCCATCGCTCTCGCGGCGACGACGCTTTCCGCACGCCCAGGCCTCGCCTTCTCGGAGGCGCAGCAGATGTGCACCGGCGATGCCATGCGGCTCTGCGGCCATGAAGTCCCCAACGTCCAGCGAATCACCGCCTGCATGGTCAGGAACCGCGCGCATGTCAGCCCGGGCTGCCGCGCCGTGATGGAGCGCGAAGGCGCACGGCGACGGGCCGCCTCCGCAGAGCGATAGACTGCTTCGCTCGAAGTCGAACGCAGAACGGCCTCGGCAGAACTGCGAGCAATGCTGAGGCCTTTTTTGTGTTGGACTGTTTGGCGACGCCCGCGGCAATCGATGGCTTTACCGCGGCGGTATCAACTCACGCTTGAGCGCGCATCAGGGGCGCTCTCCGCAGCTACTCCCCCCACAGTGCGAACGCGTCGTTGAACGCGCGTTCGCCCGGAGAGCCCTTTTCGATCGCGATGATGGCGCGGCGCTGGTTGACGTAGACCAGCGGCACGTCGAACCAGGAGCGCTCCTTCAGGAGCTGCAAATTGCGGGCGCGGTCGGAATCGACGTTGGAAAGGCCAACCAGGAAGAAGCCGTCGGTCACTTTCACGGCGAGCCCCGCCAGCGGCGTGCCGCGCGCCTGCTCGTTGGACTTCATCAAGATGCCCGGCACATTGCCGACGCCGCCGCCGGAAAAATCCTGCGGCAGGATGAAGGTCAATTCCGCGGTGTGGCTCGCCGGCAGCGAGGTATCCGTGTTGCGGCGGAACGACATCGTCATCTTGAACTTGCGGTCGGGAATCTCGATATCGGCGCGCACGGCAACGTCCGGCTTCTGATTGCCGCTCGCCTTGATCGGTTCAGTGCGCCAGATCACCGAGCCGACATATTGCTTGCCTTTGGGATCGGACGGATCCTCGTCATACAGCACGACGCGCTGCGCCACGGGCGCCACGTTCTCGCTCGACGACGGCTGGCCGACACGGTCGGGAATCTTCGGGCGCGACTGCGGCGCGGCCGGATCCTTCGGCGCTTCCACCACAGATGAGGATTTGAACAGGCCGCTCACGGCTGTCACGACCGACTTGCCCCAGAGGATGCCGGCGCCGACCAGAATGAGCACGATGCCGACCGCGATCGCGCTCTTGAACGGAAACGCGGCGCCTGCGCGGGCGGGCTTTTTCGGCTGGTCGCGATCCTGCGACAGACGCGGACGATCGCGCAACGGCGGCTGCGACGCGTAGCGGTCGGCTTCCGCCTGCGATTCGTCGTACGAATAGGGCGCTTCGGGATCGGCACCGCGGTCTTCCATGCTCGGCTCGAGCCGGTCGAATTCCGGCGAGGGCGACGGCACGTTGGCATAAGTCTTCCGCGCGTTGCGGTTGGCTTGCGCCGCGGCGCGGCCAAGATCGTCGGCATCGGCTGCGATGTCGCGGAAGCCGCGCATGCCGGGCGGCTGCGGCGGCGTCGGCGGGCCACCATTACCATTGTCTGGGCCGCGACGGGGGCCGCGCTCGCGAGGCGGCGGTGGCGGCAGGCCAGCATCCTGCGTCGGAATCTGCGGCGGCTGCGGGCGCGGCGCGCCGGGCGGTGGCGCATCGGCGCGCAGATTGCGCGGCGGGCGTGGCTCCTCGCCAAGCGGCGGACGGCCATCGCGCGAGGGGCCTTGAGATGGCGGACGCGGGCGCGGCGTACCCGGCGGCGTGGCAGCCGCTTCCGGCGGGCGGGCATTGGCGCGGCGGAAGGCATCACCGCCGCGCGCAGCCCCGCCACCGCCGGGCCGCGAAGCTTCGCGGGCGCGCTGGGCGGCTTCCGATTCGACCTTGCGCACGGCCTCTTCCAGCGACAGCCGCTCGCGCGTGATTTCGGATTCGGAAAGCGGCGGCTGCACGCTGCGCAACTGCGCGATCAGCGCGGTACGCGCCCGCTCATAGAGCGCACGGCGGCTCTCGCCTGGAGCATTGGGGTCCAGGCCGGCGATAGCGCGTGCGATCAGCGGGTAATAATCAGCCATTTCTCTTCAATACTGCAGCCCCGGCGGTAACATCCCGTTAAGCCTCAAACGGGTTCTGCACCAGTATAGTATCCTCGCGTTCGGGGCTGGTGGAAAGCAATGCGATCGGACAACCCACGAGTTCCTCGACCCGGCGGACATATTTGATGGCCTGGGCCGGCAGATCCGCCCAAGAGCGGGCATTGGCGGTCGGCTCTTTCCAGCCCTCGATGGTTTCGTAGACCGGCACCACCCGGGCCTGGGCACCCTCGCCCGCCGGCAGATGGTCGATTTCCTTGCCGTCCAGCATATAGCCGGTGCAGACCTCGATGGTGTCGAAGCCGTCGAGAATATCGAGCTTTGTAAGCGCCAGACCCGTGATGCCGCAAGTGCGGACTGTCTGCCGCACTAGGGCGGCGTCGAACCAGCCGCAGCGGCGCGGGCGGCCGGTGTTGGTGCCGAACTCGCGGCCCCGCTCGCCGATCTTGCGGCCGATCTCGTTGTCCTGCTCGGTCGGGAACGGGCCCTGGCCAACTCGCGTCGTATAGGCCTTGCAGATGCCGAGCACGTAGCCGACCGCACTCGCGCCCATGCCGGTGCCGGTTGCCGCTTGCGCTGCCACCGTGTTGGACGAGGTGACGTAGGGATAGGTGCCGTGATCGACATCGAGCAGCGCACCCTGCGCGCCCTCGAACAGGATGCGCTTGCCCTCGCGGCGCTTGATATCCAGCAGCCGCCACACCGTCTCCGCATAGGGCAAAAGCTTCGGCGCCAGCGCGGTAAGCTCTTTCAGAATGCCGTTGCCGTCGATCTCCTCGAGATTGAGCCCGCGGCGCAGCGCGTTGTGATGCGCCAGCAGCCGATCGATCTTGTGCGGCAGCGTGTCGAGGTCGGCTAAGTCCATCAGGCGAATCGCGCGGCGACCGACCTTGTCCTCATAGGCCGGGCCGATGCCGCGGCGCGTGGTGCCGATTGCGGTGACGGCGTTACTGGATTCGCGTAGCGCATCGAGGTCGCGATGCAAGGGCAGAATCAGCGTGACGTTTTCGGCAATGCGCAGGTTTTCCGGACTGACGGCGACACCTTGGCCCTTCAGCCGCACCACCTCGTCGAGGAAGGCTTGCGGATCGAACACCACGCCATTGCCGATCACGGCAAGCTTCGACGGCCGCAGCACGCCGGACGGCAGCAGTGCGAGCTTGTAGGTCTCGCCGTTGATGACGAGCGTATGGCCGGCATTATGGCCGCCCTGGAAGCGCACGACGATATCGGCCTGCTCCGACAACCAGTCGACGATCTTGCCCTTCCCCTCGTCACCCCATTGGGCGCCGACGACGACAACATTGGCCATTTTTAAGATGTTCCCTGCAAATCTCTTGGTTCCAGCATGATTTCACCGGAGAACCGGTACCTGTGTTTCCGGACCATGCCCTAAGCTCGCCCAGCCAAAATCACGGCCGGGGCCGCTCGCGTGCAGGGCGCCCCACCGGATAAAGGAAGCAGGTGATCTAGGCAAGCAAGAAGGCGGCTTTAAGGGGGCCTTAGAACAGCTCCAACCCATTGATATCCCCGTAAAATCCTGGCCCTCCCGGTCTTGCACGGGCGAGAAACGCATTAATGTTCGGCAATGATGGAAAGGCCATGTCCAAAACCACCCGTGCGACGCTAGCGCTGGAAAAGCTGGGCGTGAAATTCGCCCTGCACGCTTACGACTACGACCCGGATGCCGCGAGCATTGGGCTGCAGGCGGCGGAAGCGCTCGGCGTAGAGCCCGCGCGCGTGCTGAAGACGCTGATGGCCGAGGTCGACGGCAAGCCGGTCTGCGCCATGGTGCCGTCGGACTGCGAGGTCAGCATGAAAAAGCTCGCGACCGCGTTCGGCGCCAAGGCGGCGAAGATGATGCGGCCGGCGGATGCCGAACGGCTGACCGGCTATCATGTCGGCGGCATCTCGCCGTTCGGACAGAAGAAGCGTGTGCCGGTCGCGATCGAAGAAGCTGCGCTCGGCCATGCCAGCGTATTCCTCAATGGCGGCCAGCGCGGCCTGCAGGTCGAACTCGATCCCAACGACGCCGTGAAGGCTGCGGGCGCGATCGCGCGCGCTCTCGTGGCGTGAGCGGCCTTCGCCGCGGCGGAGCCTATTTGGCGAGTCTGGGCTGCGTCTGCGCCCATCGCATTGCCTCGATGATGGCCTGGCGCAATTTCGGGCGCTGCTCTTCATCGCATTCGATGAACGCCAGAATGGAATTGGCGCGAACGGCAAACTGGTGACGTGTTTCGGCTTCGGCTTCTTCGGCCGACATCGGCTTGTTCACGGAATGACCCATCATCTGCAAAAATTCAGTGTCACGGACAGGCGAAACGCTTGAGAGCGGAGTCGCGCAAACCGTGGTCCCAACGATCGAACGAACGCCCAATACTGAAAATAGCCCGGAATAACTCACTGCATGCGCCCCCGAAAAACAAACCAAGGTTGGGTCACATGAATCAATCGTCCTTTGATTGCATATTTGCCTGCCTGCTGGCAACCCCAAACAGCCAGCAAGGCGGGCTGCATGGTCGCGATGCATCTGCACCATTGATGAGCGGCGCAAATCGGTGTCTGTGACCAGGGCCGGGCCACATTCCGGCCCGGCGTCGATCGCCGGGCGGGCCGCGGCACCATGAACCGGTCCCTCGAATGTCGGCTACCGAACAGACTTCACCCGCACGATCCGGGAACTGGCTCGCCAATCAGCCTTATCTGCTGCTCAGCATCACCGCGCTGTGCTGGGCCGGCAATGCCATCGTCGGGCGGCTGGCCGCCGGCCACATTCCGCCGGTGACGCTGTCGTTCCTGCGCTGGTCGTTCGCGTTCCTGATCATCTTGCCGTTTGCCTGGAAGCATCTCGTCAAGGACTGGGCTGCGATCCGCGGCCGGCTCGGCATCATGGTCGTGCTCTCGATCACCGGCATCGGCGCCTTCAACACGCTGCAATATTGGGCGCTCGAGCACACCCAGGCGCTGAACACGCTGTTGTTGCAGTCGGCGGGACCGCTGGTGGTCGCGGTGTGGTCGCTCGTGCTGCTCGGGGTGCGGTTGACGCTGGCGCAGGCGGCCGGCGTTCTGCTCTCGATGGCCGGCGTGCTGGTGATCATCCTGCACGGCGATCTCACCACGCTGTCGAAGATCGACTTCAATATCGGCGACCTGATTTTCCTGGTCGCGCTCGCGATCTTTGGGATCTATTCGGTGCTGTCGCTGAAGCGCCCGGATATCCACGGCCTGTCGTTCGTCGCCTTCACCTTCGGCGCCGGCGCGGCCTGCCTGATTCCGCTGTTCATCTGGGAGCTGTTCGCGCGGCCGCTGATGCAGATCGACGCCGCGAATCTGCTGACGCTCGCTTACGTCGCGCTGTTCCCGTCGACGATCGCCTATCTCTGCTTCAATCGCGGCGTGCAGATGATCGGCGCCAACCGCGCAGCACCCTTCTTTCACGTGGTACCGGTGTTCGGCACCGTCATGTCGATCATCTTCCTCGGCGAGCACCCGCAGGCGTTCCACTTCATCGGCTTTGCGCTGGTGCTAACGGGAGTGTTTGTCGCGTCACGAAAGCCTCGAACTGCCCAGGACCTGTGAGCGAACATACGGCCTGCGCGCGGCGTGCCGCGTCTCACCACGTCCAGCCCGGTTGCATCTGTTGATAGTACTGCCCGCCGCGCCGGCGCGTAGTGCCAGGCTGGGGGTTCGAATTGGGCGAGAAGAAGGGGAAGAAGCTATCGCCACCCCAGTCGTTGCCGCTTGCAATGACATCGGGCGTAGGCTGGCGCGTAATGAAGCCGCCCTGCGGCTGGTTGCTCAGCACCGCGACGAACTCGGTGCGATAGTTGGTCTCGCGGCTCAGCGGCTCGTCCGAGACGATGATCGAGGATCGCGGCAATGCGGTCGGCGCGATGCGATCGAGCACATCCTGCGGGATGGCGATGCGGTCGAGTGCGCTTTTGGCGTCATCGGCGTCATCGATCGTGACCGCGGTCCAGCGCAAGCCCTTGTCGCTATGCGCCATCGCCGTGAAAACATGCGTGCCGATCCGCTTCTCGGGATTGCGGATCGTGACCGGAACCTCGATGGACGCATCGAACACCTCGCCGCCGCCGTCCGGCGCCGGCTTATGCGTGTTGCGCCGCACGTAGAGCTTCTGTGTCGCGCGGCTGATGTAGACGGAGACCGGCTCGAGCGCGAGCTTCGCCTCGCCCGCCGCCTTGGCGGCGTCGGCCTTCCTGGTCGCGGCCGCCTTGGCCGCATCCTTGGCCGCGGCGGCGGTCGGCCTCGACGTCGCGTCAGCCTGGGCGGTATCGAGCTGCGTCCCCAGCTCCGCGGCCCTGGCGGCGGCCTTCTGCTTGAGGTCCTCGGCTCGCGCCCTGGCCTCGTCCGTCTTTGCGGCGCCGATCGCTCTGTCGGCTACCGCGAGCTCAGCGTCGGCGCGCTTCTTGAGCCCTTCCAGCTTGCGCAGCGACGCCGTGAGGGATGCTGCCTCGCGTGCCGCTGTTACGGCGGCTTTCTTCGCCTCGTCGGCCGTCCTGGCGGCCTCCGCGGCCTCGCGCGCGAACGTCTCGGCACGCACCGGCGCGGCTGCGACGGCCTGCGCGTTTGGCACAAGCAGCGCGGGGTGAGAAAACTCGACCGGAGCCGCGTCGTTTGGCGAGATGATCACCCGCATTCCGATCCGCGTCTTGTCGAACAGCTTTTCCGCAAAGCCGAAGGGCATCCGCACGCAGCCATGCGAAGCCGCATACCCGGGCAGCGGCCCGCCGTGCAGTGCAATGCCGTTCCAGGTGATGCGCTGCATGTTCGGCATCTCGGCATCGTCATACATGTTCGAGCGGTGGTCCTTGTTCTTCTCGACGACGGTGAAGACGCCGGCCGGCGTCTCGCGTCCCGTGGTGCCGGTCGACACGGGCGCGCGCAGGATCCAGCCCTCGGCGTCGTAGAGAGTGACCTGCTGGGACTTGATCGACACGATCGCCATGATCGGCTCGCCTACATCGCGCGGCGCTGTCGCCTCAGTGGGTGCCGCGGGGCGCGCTTGTCTCGCCGCGGCGTCGACGGTCAACGCCGTAAGTAGCGCCATCGCCACGAGCGCCGCATTGGCGGGAGGCCCCCAGCGCCGCATCGCCACTCCGGATTGCGCCGTCGTAAATGGAGTTACCATGCGATGCCCCGGTTGAAATGCCTGCCCGCGCTTACATCGATGAAGTGTCGGATTTTGGATCAACTATCCGCCGCCGCCATCCACGCCGCCAATTCGCTCCTAAAAGGACGGCAAATCTCTCATATACGACGGCCAGCGCAGGAGGAAGGATCGTTTGCGGCTGAAATTGGCCCCAAACGGATTCGCTGTCCTGGCGGCCACTGTCCATTTTCAGAGCAGAGCGGACGAGAGGTGCATCGGTATGGCCGAGCTTTGAGTACACGTCGCAGTTCCGGGTGGTTCGCGGCGGTGACTTGCCGTCAGAAAGCCGTTATCTCTTAGGCCTGCTTCGTCAAGGCAACTTCGATGAAAGTCCGCGCCAGTAATGTGATGATCGGCACCTTGACCCTGGCCCTGATCGCCGGGTCGCTCGGTGCGTGGCTTGGCTATCAGAAGCTCGCCGGGATCAAGCAAAGGGTGCCGTTCCGCGTGATCTTCGAAGGCTCGGCTTCCGGCCTGCGCAACGGCGGCAGCGTGAATTTCGCCGGCATCCGGGTCGGCGAAGTGGTGTCGCTGAAGCTCGACCATCCGCGCCGCGTGGTCGCGCTCGCCATGATCGACGGCAACACGCCGGTGAAGAGCGACACCCAGGTCGGCCTCGAATTTCAGGGGCTGACGGGAATCGCCGCGATCTCGTTTACCGGCGGCACCGATGAGGCGCCGCCGCCGCCCAAGGGCGCGGACGGCATTCCGGAGCTCACCGCCGATCCGGAAGGAATGCTCAATACCCAGGAAAAAATCCGCGTCGCGCTGCGCAACGTCGACCGCGTGATTGCCGACAACGAGGTGGCGATCAAGGATACTTTGCGGAATTTCGAGACGTTCACCGCCTCGCTCTCAAACAGTGGCGCGAAGATCACGTCCATCATCGCAACCGCCGAATCCGGCATCGGCGCGGTCGACGGCGCAATGGACAAGACCAAGGATTTCCTCGGCAGCCTCGCTAGCGACAAATATGGCGGCGAACTGCTGCCGACCGTGATTTCGCTGCGCGAGCTGATCGAAAGTTTCGACAAGAAGTCCGGGCGGGTGATCGCCGAGACGCGAAAAATGCTCGGCGACGTCAGCGAATCCGTCAACAAGGCCGGCCAGAAATTTGGCGGGCCGCCTCCCCGGCGCTAACCTGCCTTCCGATAACAACCAAAAAAAGATGGAACGCCCGACGTGCTCGACAAATCCACAAGCTTGGCTGCGCCGCCTCCGACCGTGACCCGCACCGAGAGCGCAGTGCCGCGGGCTCTTCAGAAGTATCTTTCGCTCGACGATTTCGAATCCGTTGCGCGTCGGCGGATTCCAAAATTTCTCTACGGCTATATTTCCGGTGGCGCCGAGACCGATGCCGCGCTGCGCGACAACCGCAAAGCCTTCGACGAATACGGCTTCGTGCCGCGCGTGCTCAACGACGTCTCCGGCCGCGACCAGACCGCCACGCTGTTCGGCAAGACCTACGCCGCGCCGTTTGGCATTCCACCGATGGGCTCCTCGGCGCTGTGCGCCTATCGCGGCGATATCATGCTGACGCAGGCCGCTAGGTGCGAGAACGTGCCGATGATCTTGAGCGCCTCGTCGCTGATCACGCTGGAGGATGTCCGCGCCGCCAATCAGGCCACGTGGTACCAGGCCTATCTCGCAGGATTGCCGGAGCGGATCGAGCCGCTGGTCGATCGCGTGGCGGCGGCCGGCTACGATACCTTCGTCGTCACCGCCGACGTGCCGGTGCCGCCCAATCGCGAGAACAACATCCGCAATGGTTTTCAGGTGCCGCTTGCGATCACGCCGCGCGTGTTCTGGGACACGGTCACGCATCCGCACTGGCTGTTCGGCACCTGGGCGCGCACCGTGATCAACCACGGCATGCCGCATTTCGAGAATATGGACGCACAGCGCGGCCCGCCGGTGCTGGCGAAAAACCTGATGCGCAACATCGGCGCCCGCGACCAGCTCGCCTGGAAGCATGTCGAAATGATCCGCAAGAGGTGGAAGGGCAAGCTCGTGGTCAAGGGCCTGGTCTCGCCGGCGGATGCGAAGGTCGCACGCGAGAGCGGCGTCGACGGCGTGATGCTCTCCAACCATGGCGGCCGTCAGCTCGATTACACGATCTCGGGCCTGCGCACGCTGCCGGAGATCGCGGCCGAAGCCAAGGGCATGACTGTCATGGTCGACGGTGGAATCCGCCGCGGCACCGACGTGATCAAAGCGCTCGCGCTCGGTGCCCATTTCGTCTGGGTCGGCCGCCCCTTCCTCTATGCCGCGATCGCCGGCGGCCAAGCCGGCGTGCAACGCGCGATCGCGCTTCTGAAAGCCGAGATCGACCGCGATCTCGCGTTGCTTGGCATCCGCAAGCTCAGCGAGATCACGCCGGATCTGGTGCGGAAGTTCTAGCGTGATACGTAGGGATTCGTAGGGTGGGCAAAGGCGCTATTGCGCCGTGCCCACCATTCAACATCGCGCTTGTGACGGTGGGCACGCTTCGCTTTGCCCACCCTACCAGGCGTTAGCGCCTCACCGCTGCCCGTCGTGCACTGAGATCTGATCCACCGAAAGCCCGCCGATGCGCGCGTGGGCGCGGCCGCCGGTTGCCATCACCAGTCCGAACACGATCTCGTCGCGCCGCGGCGCGTCCCAGATCGTCATCTCGGCGGTGCCGAAATGACTGCGGACGTAAGCCGCCTCGATATGGCCGAGCGGCACCATCAGCCGCGTGCCAATCGCGCCGACGGTCTTGGCCGCAGGCACGATCGCCTTGGCCTGCGCGATCACTTCGCGGATCGCAGCGCCACCCGCCTCGTGCCAGACCGCGCCGTGCTCGAGCTCGCCGTCGCCGCCGACGATCGCACCCTTGCCATAGGCTTCGACAACGTCCTTGCCGCCCAGCCGCTCGCACAACGTCCGCGCCAGTTGCCGGCCGAGATCGCGCAAGCCGGCCTGAAACGACATCAGATCCGGCTCATAGCGGCCGGCATAGGGATTGTTGATGACGGCAAGCACGGTGCCGATCAATAGCGGCTGTGGCCGGCGCGGCCCGCGCTCGTGCCAGACTTCTTCGATCGAGACTTGCGTCTTCCTGATATCGTAGGCCATCACTGCGCGGCCTCATCGAACACGGGGTTACGCAGCACGCCGATCTTCTCCACCTCGACCTCGACGACGTCGCCCGGCACCAGGAACATCGGCGGCTTGCGCGTAAAACCGACGCCGGCCGGGGTGCCGGTAGCGATGACGTCGCCCGGCATCAGATCGAAGATCTCGGAGGCGTAGTTGATCAGCCGCGGAATCGAGAAGATCAGGAACGAGGTGTCGGACTTCTGTACGGTCTTGCCGTTGATGCGTGTCTCGAGCTTCAGCTTGGTCGGATCGGGCAATTCGTCCGTCGTCACCATCCACGGCCCGAACGGCCCGGTGCCGACGAAATTCTTGCCGGCCGCAATCTGCTGCGCATGCATCTGATAGTCGCGCACGCTGACGTCGTTATAGATCGAATAGCCGGCGACATGGCCCATGGCGTTGGCCTCGGAAATATAACGGCCGGGCTTGCCGATGATGACGGCGAGTTCGCCTTCCCAATCGAGATGCGTCGACACTTTCGGCCGGATCACCGGCGCGTCATGCCCGACCTGGGAACGCCAGACGCGCAGGAAGATCGGCGGAAACGCCGTAATCTCACGCTTCATGCCGTGGGCCACCGCCTCCTGGTGGTGGTCGAGATAGTTGCGCACGGCGCAGACGATCTTTTCAGGACGCGGGATCACCGGAAGGTATTTGACGTCGGCGAGCTTCAGGTCGGGCTTGTGGCCGGCCACGATATGATCGCGCTTTTCGAAATCGGGGCTTGCGATGAAGTCCTGCAGCGTGGCGTGGGACAGCTTGCTGCCGAGGTCGACCACGCCATCGCCGACGATCGCTCCCCAGGTCTCCCTGCCATTGTTCAGAAATGAAAGCAGCCGCATGGGACGTGTATCCTTCTCGGTTGGGACGGGCTGATGAACTGGAATTTCGTCAAAGACGACTATTTTCGAAAATATCGCCGAACGCAACCAAAATCCGCCGCCAGGGCGGCTTCCACCGAGCACTTTTATGAGAAAGGCGTCCGCTAGCGGGCGCAGGCGATCAGCCGGCGCTGATCACGCCGGAAGCGTATTTTGCGACGTTGTTGGAGGTGGTCTGGATGTGGCTGGCGATCAGATTGCACGCCTGATCGGCATTGCGCCCGATCGCGGCCTGCATCAGCGCGCGATGCTCGCCGGCCTTGTCGCGCGGGTGCGGCCGGAACATGGCCGACAGATTGCGGTAGCGCTCGGCGCGATCGAACAGCGAGTTTCGCACGGCAAGCAGCGTCGGCGATCCCGATGCCGAAACCAGCGCTTCATGGAACTGGCGGTGCGCCGCCTTCCATTCGGTATTGCTTGCATAATCTTCCGGGGCCCGCTCCTCGATCCTGGCGAGCCGGTGAAGCGACGAGATAACCCTTATTTCCCAGTCGTCGTCGCCCTTTTCGATCGAGCGTCGCATCAGATCGACCTCGATCAGGATGCGGGCATGCGTCAGGTCGTGCAAATCCTCGAGCGTCACCGGCGCGACCTTGTAGCCACGCTGCTCCTCGGCGACGACGAGCCCTTCCGCCGCCAGCAACGTCAACGCTTCGCGCAGCGTCGTGAAGCTGGCGCCGAACGACAGGCGCAGCGCATCGAACTTCAGCGATTCATTCGGCTTGAGCTGGCAGGTGACGATCTCGTTTCGCAGCCGGTGTGCGATGTCGGAGGCGAGCGTCTTGCCGAACTCCTTGCGCGCCTTGAGGGCTGTCGTTGTCATTGATTCTCTCGCGACCCCGAAGCCCGCGATCCTAACCAAAAAGAATCCCGTTGCAATGATTTTCGCAATGAGACATATTTTCGAAAATAGCTAAATTGAGGAGCCGCTCGGATGAAGGCTGTACTGGTGCATCGCCCTGGAGGCCCGGACGCGCTCGACTATGTCGATGTGCCGATGCCTGCGCTGGGCAAGCGGGACGTTCTGATCCGCGCCCAGGCCTTCGGCGTCGGCCAGCCTGACAAGCTGATCCGCAGCGGCGTCTACAAATGGATGCCGCCGCTGCCGGCCAATCCCGGCAATGATGTCGCCGGAATCCTCGAAGCCGTGGGTGCGCAGGTGAGCGGGCTGGTCGTCGGCCAAAGGGTGCTCCTGAGCGCGCGCGACCTCGCCCAGCGCGGCGGCTGCTACGCCGAATATGTCGCCGCGCCTGCGGACGCGGTGCATGTACTGCCCGGGAACGTTGCGTTCGAGGACGCGGTGTGCCTGCCGAACTACCAGGTCGCCTGGGCACTGCTGCACAATTGCGGCTCCGCTACGCCGCCCCACTCCGCCCTCGTCATCGGCGCGGCCGGCGGGGTCGGGACGTCGCTGGTGCAGCTCGCAAAACTGGCCGACATGAAGGTGATCGGCACCGTCTCCACGCCGGAGAAGGCCGCCTTCGCGCGAAAGATGGGGGCCGATGAGATCATCTTCTATCGCGATGAGGACGTCGTCGCCCGCACCCGCGCTCTAACTGACGGACGCGGTGTCAGTCTCGTCCTCGATCACGTCTGCGGCCCCGAATTCTATTCCTATCTCGGTGCGCTCGATAAATGGGGCACCATCGTCTCCTACAACGCGTTTGCCGGACTGCCGACCGAAAACCTGATGGGCGAGATGCGGAAGTATCTCGACATCTGCCCGGCGATCCGCTGCTTCTCCTTTCACATCTACGATAACGACCGCGAAGGCCGGCGCGACATCATGCGAAAGGTGATCGGCTATCTCGCCGAGGGCGCCATTCGCCCGTCGATCTCTCGGCGCTTCAAGCTTTCCGAAGTTCGTGCCGCGCATGAACTGCTCGATTCCGGTGCGGCGTTCGGCAAAATCGTGATGACCCCGGATTGAGCTGGATGCCCGCACAGCCCAAACATTCTGCCTGAATTCAAGAGGTCACGAGATGATCAAGGTCAAGCGGCTGCGACACGTCACTTTCACCACGCCAAACATCGAGGCGCAGCTCGACTACTACCAGTCCATCATAGGGCTCGGCGTCATCCAGCGCAGCGATGGCCGGATCCTGCTCGGCACCGAGTCCGAGGAGCTGACGCTGGTTCTCGAACGCGGCGCGGCCTCGCAATTGACCTCCATCGCCTATGAAGTTGCGCCCAGCCTCGATCCGGCCGACCTGCAGAAATCGCTGGCAAGCTTCAGTATCAAATCGGAGATCAGGAGCGACACGGCGCCGGGAATAGCGAAGGCACTCGTCTTCGACGATCCGGACGGACACCGGATCGAATTGTTTTCCAGATGGGAGTTCTGCAAGGCCGTTGAGCCGATCCGTGGCCTTGCCGTCGCCAAGCTCGGCCACGTCGCGCTCCATACGCCCGATCCCGAGCGAACCGCCAAATTCTTTGGCGACCTTCTCGGCTTCCGCGTCTCCGACCGCATCGAGGAAAATTTCGTCTTCATGCGCTGCGGCCCCGAACACCACGCGATGAACTTTGCGCGCGGCACCGACGGCCGCTTGCATCATCTCGCCTTCGAGCTGCGCGACGCCTCGCACATGCACCAGGCCTGCGACCTGCTCGGCCGCAACAAGTTCCAGATTCTCTGGGGACCGGTGCGGCATGGACCCGGCCACAACGTGGCGGTCTACCATTACAACCCCGACGGCTACTTGATCGAGCTCTATTACAGCATGGATCTGATGCTCGACGAAGAGCTCGGCTATTTCGAGCCGCGTCCCTGGCACCACGATCGTCCGCAGCGGCCGAAGACCTGGATCGGGTTGCCGCGCGACGTCTGGGGCGTCGGGCCAGCCAAGGAAGCAAGCGAATTTTCTCCGGCGATGCGCGGCGTGAAGTAATCGCGCACGCCACCACCAGCCGGAACTGACGTTCAAAAAAACAAAACACGAGGGATGAACCAGATGGCTCGATCGTTGAACGTCCTGCGTGGACGGTTGCTTGCCCTGCGCTGCTGCATCGCTGCCGCAGCGCTTAGCCTCACCTGCCTGGTGCCTTCCATCGCCGCTGCGCAAACTTATCCCAACCGGCCGATCCGGCTGCTGCACGGCTTTGCGGCGGGCGGCGCCGCCGACACTATGGCGCGCATCGTCTCCGACGGGCTTTCCAAGCGGCTGGGGCAGGCGGTGGTGGTGGAAGCAAAGCCGGGCGCCGGCGGCAATCTCGCTGCGGACGCCATCGCCAAGTCCGCGCCGGACGGCTACACGATTGGCCTCGTCACGGGGGCACATGCGATCTCGGGCGCGCTGTACAAGCAGCTCGCCTATAGCCCGATCGATAGTTTCGATATGCTGTCGACGATGGTCTACTACGCACTGGTGATCGCGGTGCGCGCCGACCATCAGGCGAAGACGCTTTCGGACCTGATTGCGCAGGCGAAAGCCAAGCCCGATGCCCTGAGCTACGGCTCGGTCGGTTTCGGCAGCACGCATCATCTCGCGGGCGAGCTGTTGAACGTCACCGCCGGCACAAAGATGGTGCACGTCCCCTATCGCGGTGACTCACTGACCGTCACCTCCCTGCTCGCCGGAGACGTTCCCGTGATCGTCGGGACAACCGTGCTGCTCGCAGGCCAGATCGAAAGCGGCGCCATTCGCGGCCTCGCCGTTACCTCGCCCGCGCGCACCAAGCTGCTGCCGAACGTGCCTTCCGCACAGGAAGCCGGCGTTGCGGGTTTCGACGTTCGCACCTGGGCCGGGCTGGTAGCTCCGAAGGGCACGCCGCCCGATATCGTGAAGCGACTGAACACGGAGATCCAGTCGATGCTGGCCGACCCTGCAACGAAGACGGCGCTGGAGACGGCAACCGGCGGCGAGGTCCGCGGCAGCACGCCGGAGCAAATGCGCGCGCTGATCACGTCGGAGATCGACAAGTGGTCGAAGGTGATCAACGACGCGGGTATCCCGCGCATTTGAGGGGTTGCAGTATCTCACCACGTCATTGCGAGGAGCAAAGCGACGAAGCAATCCATCTATCCGTGATGCCGCACGATGGATTGCTTCGCTTCGCTCGCAATGACGAACAGTAGCTGACGTTCGCGGTCAATCGAGAAGCCGCGGCGTACTGGATACTCCGCTTTCGCGGGGTATGACAGCGGGGGTGCTTCGCGCAGTGCCGTCGCAGTTTCCCAGCGCCATGAAGGAAAAGGCGCAAAACTGATGCGCAAGGCATTGTAGCATTGCGCGCGCGGGACTTGTCGTGCGGCGGAATTTTCGCCCTACTCGCTTCGCGACCATGACCAAGCCCGCACCAGTATCGCCTGCCTTCCATCCGGTCCGGTGGCTGACCAACCAGCCTTACCTGCTGCTGAGCCTGACTTCGCTGTTCTGGGCCGGCAACATCGTGCTGGCGCGCCATGTCGCCGGGCACGTACCGCCGTTGACGCTGTCCTGCGTCCGCTGGATCGGCACCTTTCTGATCCTGCTGCCGTTCGCCTGGCCGCATCTGAAGCAGGACTGGCCGGTGCTGCGCGCGCATCTGCCGATGATGCTGTTCCTGTCGCTGGTCGGATTTGCCTACAACAATGCGATCTCCTACTGGGCGCTGCAATATACCGAGGCGCTGAATGCGCTTCTGATCCAGTCGGCGGGGCCGCTGTTTGTCGCGCTGTGGTCGCTGGCGCTGTTCGGTGTCCGCCTGACGGGTGCGCAGCTCGCCGGCATCACCATCTCGCTCGTGGGCGTCCTGACCATCATCCTGCGCGGCGATTTTAGCGCGCTCGCCGGCATCAGCTTCAACCGCGGCGACCTGATGTTTGCAAGCTCGCTGGTGTCGTTTGGCCTCTATTCGGCGCTGATCCCGCGCCGGCCGGTGACGCACGCGCTGTCGCTGATTTCATTCACCACCTGCTGCGGCGCGCTGATGCTGGTGCCGTTCTCGATCTGGGAATTTTCGACCGGCACCACGCTGAAATTCGACCTGATCTCGATGGCAACGCTCGGCTATGCCGTGATCTTTCCCTCGACGCTGGCGTACCTGTTCTTCAATCGCGGACTGGCGCTGATCGGGCCCAACCGTGCCGCGCCGTTCTTCCACCTGGTGCCGGTGTTCGGCTCGGCGATGGCGATCCTCTGGCTCGGCGAACAGTTGCGATTATTCCATCTGGTGGGCTATGCGCTGGTGCTGGCCGGCGTCGTGATCGCTTCAAGGCGAGCTTCGGCCAAGGCATGAACTCTCGTGTCCCGGCCGCGGTGCAGCGCGACTTCGCGCTGCTCCGCAGAGCCGGGATCCAGCCACAGTGGGCCCCGGTTCAGCAGCGCATCACTTCGTGCTGCGCTGCGCCCGGGGCACGGCATGTTGCGTGGTGTGTCCTGCGGGCTTCCACTTTGTCCCTCGGCAGGCTAGCTTGCCGGCCATTTCAACAGAACAACAACCGAGGAAACAACTATATGTTCGCGTTATTGAAGCGGTATCGGCCTGTCGCCGCAGCGGCTCCCCTGATGCTGGCGATGATCGCCACGGCTGCCGCGCAGGCCCCCTACCCGAACCGCAACATCACGCTGGTGCTGCCGTTCGCGGCCGGCAGCGGCACCGATACCACCACGCGCATCATTTCGAAGGAGCTCGGCACCGCGCTCGGCGCCGGCATCGTGATCGAAAACAAGCCGGGCGCCAACGGCTCGCTCGCCGCAAGCCAGGTCGCCCGCTCCGCGCCGGACGGCTACACGCTGATGGTGTCGACCAACACACCGCATTCGGCAAATCCTTATTTGATGAAGAACATGACCTACGACCCGGTCAAGGACTTCACGCCGATCGCGCGCAGCGGCGACCTGCCCTTCATGCTGGTGATCCACCCGGATATTCCGGCGAACTCGGTGGCCGAACTGATTGCGCTGGCGAAGAAGGAGCCGGGTAAATACTCCTATGCCAGCGGCAGCTCGGCTGCGATCGTCTCCGGCGCAACGTTTGCCCGCCTCGCCGGCATCGATCTGCTTCACGTCCCCTACAAGAGCTCGCCGCCCGCCTTGACCGATCTGATCGCCGGCCGCGTCTCAATGATGTTCATCGACGTGCCGACCGGCCTGCCCCACGTCAACGCCAAGGCGCTGAAGGCGCTCGCGGTCACCACCAAGCAGCGCTCGGCATTGTTGCCCGATCTCCCGACCATGAACGACACGGTGAAGGGTTTTGATATCACCTCGTGGCAAGGCTATTTCGGCCCCGCCGGCATGCCGAAGGATATCGTCGCCAGGCTGAACGCGGAAATCCGCAAGGTCGTCGAGCGCCCCGACATCAAGAGCCAGCTAGCGGAGCGCGGCATGGAAGCATTCTCCGGCACGCCGGAAGAGTTCGACGCCTTCGTGAAGGAGCAGCTCGTGGTGTGGGAGAAGCTGATTGCGGGCGCGGGAATCGAGAAGCAGTAAGGCGGCTGCCGCATTGTGTAGGGTGGGCAAAGGCGCCTTAGCGCCGTGCCCACCATCTATTCGTTGGACCGTCTTTGTGAATGGTGGGCACGCTACGCTTTGCCCACCCTACAATTCTGCCTTACGCCACGCGCACCTTGCCTAGGAACTCATCCACCGCGCTGCGCAGCATGCCGGACTGGGTGTCGAGTTCACGGGCGCTCGCCAGCACTTCGGATGCTGCCTTGCCGGTTGCGGCCGCAGCGGTGCTGACGCCGCCGATATGGGCCGAGATCTCGTTCGATCCGGCCGCCACCGACTGAATGTTGCGGGCGATTTCGCGGGTGGCGCCGCCCTGCTGCTCGACGGCGGTCGAGATCGAGACGGTGATCTCGCTCATCTGCGCGATGGTCTCGGAGATGCCGCCGATCGACGCCACGGCTTCGCTGGTGGAAGCCTGCATGGCCGCAACCTGCGCGGAGATTTCCTCGGTCGCCTTCGCGGTCTGGTTGGCGAGCGCCTTCACTTCCGACGCCACCACCGCAAAGCCGCGGCCGGAATCGCCGGCGCGCGCCGCTTCGATGGTGGCGTTCAGCGCAAGCAAATTGGTTTGGGCAGCGATCGAGTGGATCAGCTTGACCACTTCGCCGATCTTCTCGGCGCCGGTCGAGAGCGCGCCGACGGTGGCGTTGGTACGCTCGGCGTCGCTGACCGCCTTGGCGGCGATCTCGCTGGAGCGCGTCACCTGGCGGGAAATCTCGGTGACCGAGCTAGAGAGCTCCTCAGCGGCGGACGCCACCGTGCCGACATTGTCGGACGAACGCTGCGACGCTGCGCCGACGGTCGCCGCCCGCGCGCTGGCGTCGCTGGCGGTCGTGGTCATGGATTGCGCGGTGCTCTGCATACCGGCGGCCGCCGTCGAAACCGAGCGGACGATGCCGGTCACGCTGCGTTCGAAGTCGCTGGCGATGCTTTCCATCGCCGCCCGCCGTTCGGCCTCGGCGCGCGCCTGCACCTCGGCTTCCTTCTGCTCAAGCCCGCGGATGCGAACCGCGTTGTCCTTGAAGATCTGCACGGTCGCGGCCATCGCGCCGATCTCGTCGCCGCGGCCGATGCCGGGAATTTCGCCGTCGAGCCGGCCCTCGGCGAGGTCCTGCATGCGGGCGCCGAGCTGACCGAGCGGCTTCGAGATACTGCGGCCGATCATCCAGGCGATGCTGCCTGCAACCAGCGCGATGCCGAGAATGGCAAGCCCGAGCACTGCCGCGATCGGCTTCATTTTGGCGTCGAGGTCGTCGAGATAGGCGCCGGTGCCGACGAACATGTTCCAGCCCGGGATCGGAACCGCGTAGGAGAATTTGCGGATCAGCTCTTCTTGTCCGGGTTTGCGGAATTCATAGCGCAGCATGATTTCGCCGTTCGCCGCGATGCCGTCGCGCAGTTCGCGCACCAGCTTTCGGCCACCGGTGTCGATATCCATACGGTTCTGGCCGATCTGGCTGGGAACCGGGGCGAGCACGGCGACGCCATCCATCGTGTAGGCGAACACGTAGCCGTTGCCATTGTCGAAGGTCAGCGTATTGCCGCGCTTGCTGAACTCGGCAATCGCCGCCTCCTTGGTCATCTGGCCGGCGGCAACCTGCTTCTGCAGGCCGAGCGCCATGTTGCGCGCCATATCGACGATCGCCTTGGTCTGCTCGATCCGAGCATTGAGCATCTCACGCTGCATCAAATAGCCCGCGAGCACACCGGCGACGCAGAGGCCGAGCAGGGTCACGCCCACCAGAATGCCGAGTTTGGGGGTGATCTTGAGATTGGTCAGCTTCACGGGGATCTCCGGAAAATAGGCGCGTAGCACGCGATTGGCCGATTGATTCGGCGCACAATATCGTGAGACCCTTTAGCGCTTTGTTACGAAGGCCAGCGGAAATCCGGCAGAAAGCGATGCTGCCGACCAAGCAGCAACCGGCAATTGTAGCCGAAGCAAGTCAAGTCGCGTAAAAGGTGAAAAGTACGTCAACGATGAAAGTGGCGGCGCCCGCCGCCTCAACCAACACCGAAAAATAAAATCGGGAGCAGGAAATGCCGAAATTCAGGGTGGTGACGCCGAAGGGCGCGAGCTTCACGGTCGCCGGCGGCGGCTATGACTATGAGAAGGAAGCGCTCGATCCGATCGGGGCCGAAATCATCGAGGCGCCGGCCAACGAGGCGGAATTCATCGCTGCCGCAAAAACCGCGGACGCGATCTACGCCAAGGGCATGCCGATTACCAAAGCCGTCATCGACGCGCTGGAAAATTGCAAGGTGATCACGCTCGGCAGCGTCGGCGTCGACAGTGTCGACGTCAAGGCCGCCACCGCCCGCGGCATCCCGGTCACCAACATTCCCGACACCTTCATTGAAGAGGTCGCCGACCACGCCATGATGCTGCTGCTGGCGGGTTTTCGGCGGCTGGTCGAGCAGGACAAGATGGCGCGCACCGGCCGCTGGTCCGAGGGCCGGCCTGCGCTTTTGAAGATCCCGCGGCTGATGGGCCAGACGCTCGGCTTCATCTCGTTCGGCCGGGTGGCGCGCGCCGTCGCCAAGCGCGCCGCCCCCTTCGGCCTGCGCATGATGGCCTATGACCCGTTCATCCAGGAAACGCTGATGTACGACCACGGCGTGATCCCGGCGACGTTGTCGGAGGTGCTGCAACAGTCGGATTTCGTCTCGATGCACGCGCCGGCCCGGCCCGAGGTGCATCACATGCTGACCGAGAAGCATTTCCGCCAGATGAAAAATTCGGCCGTCTTCATCAATACCGGCCGCGGCGCCACCGTGGACGAGGAAGCGCTGATCAAGGCGCTGCAGGAGGGCTGGATCGCGCACGCCGCCCTCGACGTGCTGGAAAAGGAGCCGCCGGCGCACAACAATCCGATACTTTCGATGGAAAACGTCACCCTGACCGCCCATGTGGCGTCGGCCTCGGCACGTTTTGACGAGGCGCGCAAGCGCCGTGTGGGCTACGAATTGTCACTGGTCCTGTCCGGCATGTGGCCGGTAAGCTGTGTCAATCCGTCGGTGCTGCAAAACACCTCGCTCCGTCGCTGGCAACCCGTCAGCATGGACCGAGGGCCCAACAGCTAACACGGCGAAAGCGTTTTGAACGACAGGGTTCACCGGCGATTCAACGCCGGGAACCGATACAGGGAGAGCACCATGAGGAACGACATCACCCGTCGCGATGCGTTGGCTTTGGGCGCCTCGGCAGCGGCTCTGGCCGTGACCGGCGCATCGGCGCAAACCGCATCCACCATCAAAGCCGCCGACGTCCCCGCCCCCAAGTTCGCAATCGAAAAAGGCGCATCCTTGCGCATGCTGCGCCCGGTCCGCTTCGTGCAGGCCGATGAGGACGTGTTCCGCGCCAACGCGGCCAAATTCTCCAAGGAGACCGGCATCGAGGTCAAGGTCGACTTCGTCGGCTGGGAAGACATCAGCCAGCAGACCGCGGTGACCTCGAATTCCGGCGCCGGCCCGGATATCATCATCGGCTTCTCCGATGCGCCGCACATCTATGTCGACAAGCTGGTCGAACTGAACGACGTCACCGATTATCTCGGCAAGCGCTATGGCGGCTGGCTGCCGCTGGCGCAGACGTACGGCAAGCGCGGCAAGAGCGACAAATGGATCGGATTGCCGTTCGGCGCGACTGCCGGCCCGCTGATCTACCGAAAATCGGTGCTGCAATCGATCGGCTACGACAAGGTCCCGGAAGACAGTGCCGGATTTGTGGACCTTTGCCAGAAGCTGCACAAGGCCGGCAAGCCGGCCGGCTTCGCGCTGGGCAACGCCAAGGGCGACGGCAACGGTTTTGCCAACTGGGCGCTGTGGTCGCACAACGCTTCGCTGCTCGATGAAGAGGGTAATATCATCATCAACAGCAAGGAGACCATCGAAGCGCTGAAGTGGGTCAAGGCACTGTACCCGACCTTCATCGCCGGGACGTCGTCGTGGAACGACGTCAGCAACAACCGCGCCTACTCCTCGCAGGAAATCTCGCTGACCGCCAACGGCGTCTCGCTGTACTTCTCGCTGAAGAACGATCCGGCGACCAAGGCGATTGCCGAGGACAGCGAGCATCAACTGCTGCCGAAGGGCCTTGCCAAGGTCTCGCCGATGGCCGGCCTGACGCTGAACGCGATGCTGTTCAAGCACAGCCCCTATCCCAATGCCGCAAAGGCGTTCCTGCAATTCATGATGGAAAAGGAACAGTACGAGCCGTGGCTCAACGCCAACTCCGGCTACTGGTCGCAGCCGCTTGCCGCCTATGCCGACGCCGCGGTCTGGTCCAGCGACCCCAAGGTCTCGATCTTCAAGAACACCATGCAGAGCACCTACTACGATGGCTACAAGGGGCCGATTTCGACCGCAACCGGTGCGGTCAGCGCCGACTACGTGCTGATCCAGATGTGCGCCGCGGTCGCGACAGGTGCCCAGACGCCGGAGGCCGCCGCTGCGGAGGCGGAGCAGCGTGCGAAACGGTACTTCCGGCGGCAGGGGCGGTAGGGCCGCCGCTGAACCGCACTCTGGATCAACCGTCATTGCGAGCGAAGCAAAGCAATCCATAGCGCCGCAGAGGAGGAATGGATTGCTTCGTCGCTTCGCTCCTCGCAATGACGACGGTGGACGCATTCAATGTCTGTAACTACTCTCCCATCGCGCGGCGTGGCGCTCCGGCAACCGGGCTGGATCGCGCGCCTGTTCGACTACAAGCCGTTCCTGATCGTGATGTGCCTTGCGCCGGCGATCGGGCTGTTGACGGTGTTCCTCACCTACCCGCTCGGCCTCGGCGTCTGGCTCGCCTTCACCGACACCACGATCGGCCAGCGCGGCATCTTCATTGGCCTGGAGAATTTCCAGTATCTGTGGACCGATCCCTTGTGGTGGGGCGCGGTGTTCTACAGTGTGTTCTACACGGCGATCGCGACCTTCGGGAAATTCGCGCTCGGCTTCTGGTTGGCGCTCCTGCTCAACAACCACTTCCCGCTCAAGAGCCTGTTGCGCGCCATCGTGCTGTTGCCGTGGATCGTGCCGACGGTGCTGTCGGCGCTGGCGTTCTGGTGGATCTACGATCCGCAGTTCTCGATCATCTCCTATCTCTTGGTCGACGTGCTGCATATCCGCTCGACCAACATCGACTTCCTCGGCACGCCGTGGCCGGCGCGCTTCTCGCTGATCGCAGCCAACATCTGGCGCGGCATTCCGTTCGTGGCGATCTCGCTGCTGGCGGGGCTGCAGACCATCTCACCCTCGCTCTATGAAGCTGCGATGCTGGACGGCGCCACCGCCTGGCAGCGCTTCCGCTACATCACCTTGCCGATGATGATGCCGATTCTGGCGATCGTGATGACGTTCTCGATCATCTTCACTTTTACCGACTTCCAGCTCGTCTATGCCATCACCCGCGGCGGTCCGGTCAATTCCACGCACCTGCTGGCGACGCTGGCGTTCCAGCGCGGCATCGCCGGCGGCGAGCTTGGCGAGGGTGCAGCGATCGCGGTCTCGATGATCCCGTTCCTCGTGTTCGCGACGTTGTTCAGCTACTTCGGCCTGGCGCGTCGCAAATGGCAGCAGGGAGAAGCCAATGACTGACGCAGCTGCCCAACAATCCACCAACGCCGCCAGCGCCACGCCAGACACCATGGCGTGGGATTCCCGCGC
Organism: Bradyrhizobium sp. AZCC 1719; assembly: GCF_036924525.1. Lineage (NCBI taxonomy): Bacteria > Pseudomonadati > Pseudomonadota > Alphaproteobacteria > Hyphomicrobiales > Nitrobacteraceae > Bradyrhizobium > Bradyrhizobium sp. AZCC 1719. Next base: position 418,739 of record NZ_JAZHRU010000001.1, read on the forward strand.
GCGGCGGGTGATGATGATCTATCTGCCGCTGGCCTGCTTCGTGCTGATCCTGCTGTTCCCGTTCTACTGGATGGCGATCACCTCGTTCAAGCCGAACGCGGAGCTTCTGAACTACAAGCAGCACAATCCGTTCTGGATTTCCTCGCCGACGCTGGCGCACATCAAGCATCTCTTGTTCGACACCGCCTATCCGACCTGGCTCAAGACCACGATGTTCGTGGCGATCGGCTCCACCTTCCTGTCGCTGTTCGCTTCGACGCTCGCAGCTTACGCGATCGAGCGCTTGCGCTTCCGCGGCAGCCCCTATGTGGGCTTGGGTATCTATCTCGCTTATCTGGTGCCGCCCTCGATCCTGTTCATTCCGTTAGCCACCGTGATCGTGCAGTTTGGCCTGTTCGATTCACCGATGGCGCTGATCCTGGTATATCCGACCTTCCTGGTGCCGTTCTGCACCTGGCTATTGATCGGCTATTTCAAGTCGATTCCTTATGAGCTCGAGGAATGCGCACTGGTCGATGGCGCCACACGGCTGCAAATCCTGCGGCGGATCACGCTGCCGCTCGCGGTGCCCGGCCTGATCTCGGCCGGCATCTTCTCTTTCACGCTGTCGTGGAACGAGTTCATCTACGCGCTCGCCTTCATCCAGAGCGGCGCCAACAAGACGGTGCCGGTCGCGATCCTGACCGAGCTCGTCACCGGTGACGTCTACCAGTGGGGCGCGTTGATGGCAGGCTCGCTGCTCGGCTCGCTGCCGGTCGCGCTGTTTTATTCGCTGTTCGTGGATTATTACGTGTCGTCGCTGACCGGCGCGGTGAAGGAGTAGCTAGCGAAGCCCAAACGACACCGGCATGGTGAAGCTCATCGAAGCCTGCTTCATGTCGGGCGGAAACGGCGGGAATGGTTGCGCCCGACGAAGCGTCGCCAGACTCTCCGCATCGAGCGCCGCATGGCCGGTTGATCCGACCAGTTTGCTCGCCATCACCTGACCGCTGCGACTCAGGGTGAAATTCACCCGGCCAACGCCCTGTTTGCCGGCGGCCTTGGCCTCCGGCGGATATTGCTTGAAGCGACGCAGGTGGGCGAGGACGAGTTGGTTGTAGGAAGCAATGGCCGCCGCTGACGCGCCAGAGCTGACCGCCGACGCAGCCGGTGCCTGACGCTCAGCCCGAGGGGAAGCCGTTGTGCGCGGCGCGGGCGGAGCCTCCGTCGGCTTCTTTGCCTCCGCACGCACTACCTTTGGCTTTACCGGAGCTGGCTTTTTCTCGGGCTCGACCTTGGCGGGCTCGGGCTTCGGCGGGGTAGGCTCGGCCTTCTGCTCCGGCGGGGCGACGACCTCCGGTTTCTCCTGTGGAGGTGTCGGCGCAATCTGCTCCGGCACGACCTCCTGCTGCGCCGCCTCGGGCGGCGGCGAGGCGTCGGCCTGCTGCATCACCGGTCCCGGCGCGAGGTCCATCGGTGTCGGCTGCGGCGCGGAAGAGACTGGCGCCATGTCGACCATGATCGCCGGCGTCGAGACGCCAGGCGTGGGCCGCTGCGTGGTCCAATTTATCGCAACGGCGACCAGCGCGGCATGCGCCGCCACGATCGCAAACGCCGATGCGCCCCAGCGCCGGACGGCGACCTGGTCGGAGACATCGTGGAGCGCGAACGCGTTCATGGCCTTAGCTTCGGCCGTCGAGGCCGACCAGCGCGATCTTGAGATAGCCGGCGTTGCGCAGAAGGTTCATCACCTCCATCAGGTCGCCATAGCTGACCGCCTTGTCGGCGCGCAGAAAGATACGCTCGTCCTTTTTCCCCTGCGTGGCGCTATCGAGCGTAGAGGTCAGCGCATCGCGCGCGATCACGTCCTCGCCGACCGCAACCGACAGGTCCGGCTTCACGGTGACGAACACAGGCTTGTCCGGGCGCGGCGACGGCTCGACCGCGCTGGCCGGGAGATCGACGCCGAGATCAACGGTAGCGAGTGGCGCGGCAACCATGAAGATGATCAGCAGCACCAGCATCACGTCGATGAACGGCGTGACGTTGATCTCGTGATTCTCGACAAGATCGTCGCCGCCGCGCGCCCGTCCGCCGACAACATGTCCGAGCTTCGCGCCCATTGCCTACTCCGCAGCGCGCGCCAGGCGGAACGCACCGCGGTCGCCCTCGCGGCTGATCAGGAGCAGCACCAGCGCCGAGGCATCGCCGAGCAGCGCACGATGGGCTGAGATCGTGCGCGTGAGATGGTTGTAGATCACGACCGCCGGAATCGCCGCGACGAGACCGAGCGCGGTTGCGAGCAACGCCTCCGCAATACCGGGCGCGACCACGGCAAGGTTGGTGGTCTTGGCCTCGGAAATGCCGATGAACGAATTCATGATGCCCCAGACCGTCCCGAACAGGCCGACGAACGGCGCGGTGGCGCCAATGGTGGCGAGCACGCCGGTGCCGCGCGCGATTTGCCTGGACATCGCCGCCTCGACCCGCTCCAGCCGCAGCGCGACACGCTCCTTGAGACCGTCGTCGAAATGTCCGCCGGAGAGGCTGGCTTCGCGTGCGGCGGACTGAATGATCTGCGCCACCGCATCGTTGCCGCCGCGGGTTTCCTGCTCGGCCTTGGCCAACACCGTATCGGTTTCCAGCATGCTCAAGCGCCGTTTGGCCGTCGCGGTCTTGCGGCGGATTTCGATGGTCTTGGCCAGCCAGATCGTCCACGTCACCAGCGAGGCGAAGGCCAAGCCCACCATGACCGCCTGCACCACCACGTCCGCATTCACGAACATGTTCCAGGGCGACAGGTTGCGCGGCAGCAGCGCAACGTCGGTGGCGGCGAGCGCCGCGCCTGGCATTCCAGCCACACCGGCAACGCCGCACCAACGGATCATAACGTTCAGCATCGTTCGCTGCATGATCGTCTCCCGGGCTGACAATGCGGATCGGTTACGCCGCGCGGGCGGGCGCGATCCTTTCCGCCAACGCATGAAAGCGCTGCAACTGGTCGCCGCGCAGCGCGCGCTGCTCGTCGCGGCCGACGAACACCTTGAACATGATGCCGCCGTCGACATTGACGAATGCAATGAAGGCCGACGACTTGCCCATGAAGGGCCGCTCGACAAAAGCGATGGCTCCGCAGCGCTCGTGCCGGAGATGGCCGTGCAGCCCCTTCGGCTGCATCAGGTTGAAGTAGCCGCGGCCGATCTCGCCGGCGGGGATGGCGCCGGTAAACTCGAAGATCGCATCGTCGGTGTGGACGATCAGCGTCACCTCGCCCCATTGCGCGACGTCGGCCATCGCGGCGGCGAATTCGTCGCCGGGGCCGATGCGCACCATCGTGTCGGGCAGCGCTTCGAGCACGGCGCGCGGCGTGACCTTGCGCTCCCGCGCGACGTCCTCGATCACCGCACCCGGATTCTCCGCCATATAGGCCTTGAGGTCGGCAAACTCCGTGCTCAGCATGGCACCCTCCCCGTCAAGCGGCGGCGCTGGATTTGCGCTCGCTCAGGATCACCTCGAACCCTTCGAACTTGGGGTGGCCGAGATAGAGGCTTTCGCCGGTCTGATTGTCTGCGCGGGCATGCGCGCGGCGGAACTCTTCCGAACGGGTCCAGGCTTCGAAGGCCGCCTTGTCGACCCAGACCGTGTGCGACGAATACAGCGTGTGATCCTCGGCGACGGGTCCCTTCAGCAGGTGAAACTCGACGAAGCCGGCCATGTTGCTGAGATAGGACTCGCGCGTGCGCCACACCTTCTCGAAAGCCGCTTCAGAGCCAATCTTCACCTGAAACCGGTTCATCGCGATAAACATTTGAAATCTCCTTGCTGGGTTGCTGGGGTGCGCCTGGCGTACCGTTTGAGTTGGTTGGAAACATGGATGCACCGAAGCCGCGCTGGAGCATCAGCGCGGCCCGGTGCAACTTGATCGGTTTGTCAGCCCGTCGAACTAAACTCCGCCAAAGTGAATTTTCAATCCGGCTTTATAGACCCTACCCGGTCCGGGGCTCGACCACAGCACGTCGTTCTGCGTGCTGTTGTCGGACGAACTGCGCGGAATCGCATAGGGCCGATAGTACTGGTTCAGGAGGTTGTCGATCGAGGCCGAGAAGACGATGTCCTTGGTCGCATTCCAGGTCAGGTAGAGATTGACCAGTTCATAACCGGTCGAGGGCAGATAGTTGGCGGGCACGTCGTTGTTGGCGCCGAACGAGGACCACTGCGCTGCCAGGATCAGCCTGCGATCGAGCAGCCGCACGCCACCGGTCGTGGTGATCTTGCGCGGCGTGATGGTCGAAAGGCCGATATTGGTCGCGACGTTCTTGCCGCGGATCAGATGGCCGGCAACACCGACATACCATGAGCCAGCATCGTACACCGTCTCGGCCTCAACGCCTTCGATCCGGGCCTGCCCGATGTTCTGGTACTGGTAGAACTGGGGGAGCGTGCCGAACGGCGGCATCGCAGTAAATCCGAACGGGACGAGGTCGATGTAGTCACTGACGTCGTTACGGAAGATGTTGAACTTGCCGCGGAAACTGTCGTTGGCGGCAAAGATGCCGTCATATTTCAGGTTGACGCCCGCTTCCTTGTTCTTGCCGACCTCCGGCCGCAGGTTGGGATTGGGCAGGAAGCAGAACAGGCCGAAGTTGCCGTCCGGGCAGTTGAAACCAAACGGCGCACCGCCGTTCGCATGGGAGCCGTTGATCAGCGTTTCCGTGATCGCGGGCGCGCGATAGCCTTCGGCATAGCTGACATAGGGCGTAAAACCCGCCACCGGCGTCACGCCGATGGTGATCTTCGGCGAGAAGCGGTCGCCGCCGCCGCCGGTCGCCACCGTCGCCGAATGAAGGTCATAGCGGTCGTACCGGATCGCACTGATGATTTCGAGCCAGGTCGAGTAGTTCTGCTTCAGTTGCGCGAAACCGCCGGAGACGGTCCGCAGGCCGCTGGGCGTGGTGATGTTCGAATTGCCCCGGCTGTCGCTCGTTCTCACATCGTCCTGAAACGCGTCGAACCCGACCGTGAATGCGTTGCGCCAGTCGCCGACATTGAAGCGCGTGGTGTTGTTGACGTCGATGCCTAGAGTATCGAGCACATAGCCGCGCCTGTCGCCCACGCAGCCCGAAATGTTGTTGCCAGGATTGGCGAGCGAACAAACGCCGCCGCCGCTTGTGATGCGGTTGTTGTAGGTCTTGATCTGGTCGTTGTCGGTCCGATTGCCGTAGACCGTTGCGTTCCAGTCGAACCACATATCATCGGGCTTCGAGTACTTCCAGGTGATGGTGCCCGTGTAGTTCTTGGCGTCCGATGCATAGACGGAGGAGCCGGCAATCGCCGCCGCGGGCGTTGCGGTCGTCGTCGGGCCGCGGTTGAACTGTCCGATGCTGTATTTGTAATCCTGGAAAATGCCGCCGAGCTTGATCTCGTGGCCGTCGGCCGGCCGCACCGTGAGCTTCATCAGGCCGGCCGCGATCTCGTTGCCGGTGTTGCCGATCTCGGTGCCGTTGCCGTCTTTGTAGTTGCCTTGCGTGCGGTAGACCGCGCCGCCGAAGACGTCGACGTTGGGATCCGCGCGCACGCCACCGAAGATCGAGCCGAGGCCGCGAGCACTGTTGGTACCGCCAGAGCCGGTCATGTCGACGCCCCAGCGCTCGCCCGGACGCACGACGTCGTCGATGTCCTTGGTGCGGAACGAGACCACACCGCCGATCGCGCCGGAGCCGTAGATGTTGGCAGTTGGCCCGCGCACCACGTCGACGCCGCCGACGAGCTCCGGATCGAGGAAGAACGAGCCGTTGGCGTTGTGGCCGGTACGCTGGTAGTTCTGCCGCGCACCATCGACGACGACGGCAACGCGGCCGAAATCCTGCAGGCCGCGGATGTTGATGACGGTCGAGGGATCGTCGCCGCGCTCCTGGAACGAGACGCCGGGCACATTGTAGAAGATGTCGGACAATCGGTTCGGCTGCAGGCCCTGAATCTGCTCGAGCGTCACCACGCTGACCGGCGCCAGCGCGTCGATGGCGCGCTCCTCGGTCTTCGACGCCACGACCGTGAGGGTATCGAGCGATTGCACCGGGCCGGTCCCAATCTGCGCGCGCGCGTTCATTACAGGCGCAGCGGCCTGCTGGTCCGCTTGCGGCTTCGCCGGCTTGCGCCGCGCTTGCTTCTTCTGCTCAGGCGAAGACGTAGCGGCCTGCGTACCCGCCGTCTGCGCGTTGCCGGCTTCCCCGACCAGCAATGCAATTGAAAACACCGACGCGCCCAACAAGAAGGCACGCGAAATCCTAGCCCCGTCAGCCATACAACCCCAGCCCCGATATCTGTTCTTGGCTGGCGGGCGCTGCGCGTAACTTGCGAGCTGCTTGCTGGCTGCCACATTCAGGATGCAGGCATTGTGCCAGCATCGCATCATGCTTGGTTACGTGGCGGTTTCCGGGCGGTCAAGAACCGCATTCGGCACTTTATATCAATTGTAAAGTGCGGCGGTTGGATTGCGGCCCCGCCCAACTATACAAGCGTAGATCGATTGAATTTTTCGGGGCACCAAAGCGCAAAATGTCCGCGACAACAGGAGACAAGCTCGGAGCCGCCCGGACGCAAGCCGGCAATCCCGCTCCCGCAGCAAGATCCCTTGCCATCAGCGGCAACCGGATCGACAGCCGCGAACTGTTCGCCACCGAGCGCGAAATCATCATCGCGCATGGCGAGGAGCATTACCGTCTGCGGCTGACGTCGCAGAACAAGCTGATCCTGACGAAGTGACCGACCTGGTGAACCGGAAATGACAGTTTGTCGCACGCTCGCAGTGTCGGCCGCCGCGGGCTGCTTCCTGCTCGGCGGCGTCGCGCTCGCTGCGGGCGTTACGGTGCATGATGCCCGTAATCGCGACGTCACGATCGCAGACCCCGCGCGGATCGTCTCGATCGGCGGCGCGATCACGGAAATTCTCTATGCGCTCGGTTTCGAGGACCGTCTCGTCGGCGTCGACTCGACCAGCCTCTATCCGGCCGCGGCGCGCGAGAAACCCGATGTCGGCTACATGCGCCAGCTTTCGGCCGAGGGCGTGCTCGGGCTCAACCCCTCCCTGGTGCTGGCGGCGCAAGGGTCCGGGCCGAAGGAAACCATCGACGTCCTGGAGGCCGCCAAGGTGCCGCTGGTGCTGGTGCCGGACACGTTCTCGGAAGCAGGCCTGCTCGACAAGATTAAGCTGGTTGGCCACGCCATGGACGCGGACAAGCGGGCCGAATGCCTGACCGCGGCGGTGTCGGACGATCTGGCGCAACTGCGCGAGCTGCGCGCCAAGGTAACGAAGCCAGTGCGCGTGATGTTCGTGATGTCGCTGTTGAACGGCCGGGCGATGGCCGCCGGAAAGAACACCGCGGCGAACGAGATCATCGCGCTGGCCGGCGGCGTCAACGCCATTCACGGCTATGACGGCTACAAGATCATCAATGACGAGGCGATCGTCGCGGCGAAGCCCGACGTAGTGCTCTCGATCCAGCGCGGCAAGGATTCGGTGGTCGCGGAGACGGTGTATCTTCATCCGGCCTTCGCGCTGACCCCCGTTGCGGCCAACAAGGCCTTCATCTCGATGGAAGGCCTTTATCTGCTCGGCTTCGGGCCGCGCACGGCGGCCGCCGCCCGCGACCTCTCGATCAAGCTCTATCCGGCGCTGGCGCCGCAGGCCGAGAAATTCAAGCCTGCGGCACTCAACGCCGACTGCCGGAAATGACCGTTCTGACCGAGGGTAGCGCCAAGCGCCGCAGCGGATACGCGTTGCGCCCTCCCGCCTCACTGACCCTCATCTGCCTGTTCGCCGCGCTGGCCGGCGCAGCGCTGATCGCGCTGACGGTAGGCGCTGCCGGAATTCCGCTGGCGCGGCTGCCGGCCGCACTCGGCCTGTGGGGTGACGCTGGGGCCGGTCCAAGCCTCGCGCGCGACCAGCTCGTGCTGTGGTCGATCCGGATTCCACGGATCGGCGCGGCCGCGATGATCGGCGCGCTGCTCGCGGCATCGGGCGCCATCATGCAGGGGCTGTTTCGCAACCCCCTCGCCGACCCCGCACTGGTCGGCGTTTCCTCCGGCGGCGCGCTGGCGGCGGCGGCTGCGATCGTCTTCACCGACAGCCAGATCGGTCAGAACTTCCGCTTCATGCAGCATCAGTTGCTGCCGATCGCGGCCTTCGCCGGTTCGCTCGCGACCACCGTCATCCTTTATTCGATCGCAAGCCGCTCCGGGCGGACGTCGATCGCGATTTTCCTGCTGGCCGGCATTGCCATTGCCGCCATCGCCAATGCCGGCATCGGGCTCCTCGTGTTCGTCGCCGACGATCGCCAGTTGCGCGACATCACGTTCTGGCTATTGGGCTCGCTGAGCGGCGCGACCTGGCCCAAGCTCGCCACGCTGGCGCCGGTGCTGGGGTGCGCCGCTATCGCCTGCCTCTCGATTGCGCGTGGGCTCGACGTGCTGGTGCTCGGCGAGGCCGAGGCGTTCCATAGCGGCGTCGACGTCGAACGGCTGAAGCGGATTTCGATCATATTGGTGTCGGCGATGACGGGTGTGGCGGTTTCGGTCTGCGGCGTCGTCGGCTTTATCGGCATCGTGGTGCCACATCTGTTGCGGCTGGTGATCGGGCCGGCGCACCGGTTGCTGTTACCCGCTTCCATGCTGCTGGGCGCGGTGCTGCTGGTGGGCGCCGATACGCTGGCCCGCACCATCGTCGCGCCCGCGGAAATGCCGATCGGCATCCTGACGGCTGCGATCGGCGCGCCATTCTTTCTGGCGATGCTGCTCCGCCAGCGCGGGCTGGTTTCGCTATGACCGCCATTCTCGAAGCGCAGTCGGCTTCAATGGTCGTTGGCGGCGCCACGCTGGTCGATGGCATTGATCTTTGCGTCGCTCCCGGCGAGATGGTCGCGATCGTCGGCCCCAACGGCGCCGGCAAATCGACGCTGCTGCGAATGCTGTCCGGCGATCTGCGCCCGACGCGCGGCCAGATCAGGCTGAAGCAGCGCGACATTCAAAGCTATCCGCCGCGCCTTCTCGCTCTCCACCGCGCGATGCTGTCGCAGCATGTCAACGTCACCTTCCCGTTCACGGTCGAGGAGATCGTTCATATGGGTGCGGGTGATGCCGGCCGCGCCGCGGCGCAACGGCTGGTCGATGCGGCGCTCGGCGAGGTCGATCTGGCGCATTTCAGCCAACGGCAATTGCCGACGCTCTCGGGCGGCGAACAGCAGCGCGCGCATTTCGCCCGCGTGCTGGTGCAACTCGCCTGCGGCGAGGCGCAGCATGGGCCGGGCCTCTTGCTGCTGGACGAGCCGACCTCGAGCCTCGACATGCGCCACCAGATCGACCTGGTGGAAACCGCAAAGCGGCGCGCGCAGAACGGCACGGCCGTCATCGCCGTGCTGCATGACCTCAATCTCGCCATGCGCTTCGCCGACCGCATCGTGCTCTTGCATCGGGGTAAGCTCGCCGTCGATGGCGGCCGCAGCGATGCGATCACGGCCGAGACCATCCGCCGGATTTTTGAGGTCGATGTGAAGATCGACTATACTGACGCCGGCGTGCCGTTCCTGCTGCCGCAAACCATGCGGCCGGCTGCAGCGCAGTAACACCTAGACCTCAGCCTTATCCAACGCCGTTACGCGGCTTTCACAAAACTGTCAGCCGGCTGTAACAGCCGCTGCGCAAGACACACCGCATCGCTATTCAACAGGAGATCCGCCATGCGCGTGTCATTGCTCTGCTCCGTCGCGTCCATGTTTCTGGCCGGCGCCGCCTTCGCCCAAGGTGAAGGCGAGTTTCCCGCCACGCTGAAGGGCCACGCCGTGCTGCCGGCGCAGACCTTTATCGATGCGCCCGCTGATGCGCCTGACGATCTCAAGACATCAGGCAAATACACCACCGGCCGCCGCGTCGACGCCGCGGGCACCGTGATGGGCAAGTCCTACGAACGCCCGACCGGCGTTTCGCTGCCGTTCAAGGGCCAGCCGCTGCAGGGCCATTCCGGCATCAAGGTGATGGCTGACGGCTCGTTCTGGGTGCTTACCGACAACGGCATGGGCTCGCGCTACAACTCGGCCGACTCGATGCTCTATCTGAACCGGCACAAGATCGACTGGGCGAGCGGCAAGATCGAGCGACAGGAAACCGTCTTCCTGCACGATCCCGACAAGAAGGTGCCGTTCCGCATCCTGCATGAGGACACCGCCAAGCGCTATCTCACCGGCGCGGATTTCGACACCGAAGGTTTTCAGATCATCGGAGACACCTTCTGGATCGGCGACGAGTTCGGGCCCTATGTGCTGAAGGCCGACAAGACCGGCAAGGTCCTGGCGGTGTTCGAAACGACCGCCGACGGCAAGCCGGTGCGCTCGCCCGATCACTGGTCGGTGCAGTCGCCTGCAGCTCCAGGCGCCAGCTACACCACCGTCAACCTCCGCCGCTCCAAGGGCTATGAAGGTTTTGCCGGCTCGAAGGACGGCAAGTTCCTCTATGGCCTGCTCGAGGGCCCGCTGTGGAATGCCGAGAAGAAGGACTTTGAGAAGGTCGACGGCAAGGAAGCCGCGCGGATCCTCGAATTCGACGCCGCGGCCGAAAAATTCACCGGCCGCTATTGGCACTACGTGTTCGAGCAGAACGGCCACGCCATCGGCGATTTCAACATGATCGACGGATCGCAGGGTCTGATCATCGAACGCGACAATGGCGAAGGCACCGCCGACAAGGCCTGCCCGGCCGGCCAGCGCGGCGAGAACTGTTTTGCGGACCTCGCCAAATTCAAGCGCGTCTACAAGATCGAGCTCTCCGACGCCAATGTCGGCAAGCCGGTGCGCAAGATCGCCTATATCGACCTGATGAAGATCAAGGATCCCGACAAGAAGGCGCGCAAACCGCTCAATGACGGCGTGCTGACCTTTCCGTTCTTCACCATCGAGAACGTCGAGCGCGTCGACGAGACGCATATCATCGTCGGCAACGACAACAATCTGCCGTTCTCGTCGAGCCGCGATCCCAACAAGGCCGACGACAACGAGTTCGTGCTGCTGGAGGTGGGGGAATTCTTGAAGGCGAAGTGATTCTATCGTCTCAGCCGCTCTACCCGTCGTCGCCCGGCTTGACCGGGCGATCCAGTACGCCGCGGCGCCTATCGTGTGTACATTCTGGCGCTGCGGAGTACTGGATGCCCCGCCTTCGCGGGGCATGACGGAGAAGATGATCGGTTAACGCCTCACCCCGCAGGCACCATCACCACGCCCTTGTCCTTGGGCCAGCGTATGCGCCACGCGAAGTTGATATCCCTCACCTCGCCCGGCTTGGCCTCGAACGCCCATTCCAGCACGCCGCGCTTGTCGCGGAGGTTGCTTGCCGTCGGCGGCGTCGTGGACGACAGCATCTCGACCTGGATTTCCTCGTTCTCGCTGACCGGCAACTGATCCTCTATCGCGATCCGGATCGGGAAATCATGGCCGTTGCGCACGGTGGTCTTGAACGCGCGCTCGTCGGTCTTCGACGTCGTCACGATCAGGCCGGCCGATCCCTCGTTGCGCTTGAGAACCGCGCGTTCGATCTTGATCTTGTCGTCGGCGCCGAAGCCGAGCCGCACGGTCTCGTCCTTGGCCGCGGCGGCCATATGGCCACGGCCGACGAACACGCCGTCGCGGTAGATCGAGACTCGGCCGGGCAATAGCGGCGCGTCCTCGTTCTGCTTGAAGTTCGCCTCGAGGAACGCGGTCGGGTCTTTCACCGGGGCGGCGCGGACCGCGAGATCAGGCGCGAGCGTTACGCTAGAGACGCGTAGGCTCTTGGCGCCTTCGCTGGCACCGAGGCTGACGCGGCCGGGAATTTTGAACACCACCTGGAAGCCGCTGACATCAGCCGTGGCCTGCTGTTCGTCGGCACGTTCGGCGAGGGATTCCGCCACCTTCGCGGCAGGCGCTGGCACCGAGCGGAACCTGTTATCTATCGCACCGCTGACGGACGCCCGAGGCCGCGGCGGTTGCGGATACTGCACGATCAGCGGATTGAGTTCGAGCGCGCTGCCGCCGCGCGCCGTGCGCACGGTGGAGACGCTGAGCGCGACGTTCGACCAATCCTCTCCGGTGGCCTGCGTGATTTCGGCGCGGCGCACCAGTTCGAGCGCGGGCTTGCGGTCTTTCGCGCCGGTATCGAGACGGGCATCATAGAGCGGCGTCCAGCGCGCGCTGCGCACCGCATAGGTCACCCGCAGCGTCGCCTTGGTCGCGGCAGCCGCCGCGAGCTCGATCCGCACCTCCAGCTTGTTCGGCGGCTTCTGCGCCTTGTCCTGCTCGAGGCGCGCGATTTCGCGGTCGAGGTCGCGCTGCTTGCGTTCGGCATCGCGGATCGTGGCCTCGGTGCTGGCGACTTCTTCGCCAACCGCGGCAAAGGCCGCGCGCCATTCGGATATCGGCCGCGCCTCGCCCTTGTCGCCGATCCCGACCGGCGCGATATCCGCAAATCGCTCGGCGAACTTGCGCCGCGCTCTCGCCGCATCGATCGCGCCCTGCAAATTGACCCGCTCGTCCTTCAGCGCCTCGATGCGCTTGTCGAGTTCGGGCAAATTGACTGGCGGTGCCGCGCGCGGCGGCTTGGCGTCGATCGCGCCAATCGTGAGCTTTGCGCCGGCCTCACCCTCGACCCGCAGCGACGTGGGGTCGAGCGTGAGCGGAAAATCCTTGAGAACAGCGGAATTCTCGCCGGCCGGCAGATCGAGCGTGACGAGGCGCGTCACGCTGGCGCCGTCGGGATAGACGGTGACGGCATCCACCGCCGAGCTCGCGGCGATGTCGGCGGCCTGCGCCTCACCGGCGGCAAGCGCCGTCAGAACGACGAGGCTCGTCGTCAAAAAGCTGTTCGCAATCAATCGCATGGATACCCTCCTGAACCGCCCGCCGGATGGCGGCGGACAAACAACGCCCACCACTCCCGGTCATGAGACGCGGCGAGGAAGGAATCGGTTCGATCGGGATTTTCGCCGCGGCAGCACCGCAGCGAAGGACCTTCCCCGGAAGGAAGGGGATGCGCGTTTTAAAACGCCAACGCCTTGGCCTGCTTCACCTGCGGCAGTGCCTGCACCTTGGCAAGTACGTCGGCCGGCACGGGACCGTCGATCTCGACCAGCGCGATGGCGTCGCCGCCCTGCTTGACGCGGCCGAGATGGAAGGTGGCGATGTTGATCTTGGCGTCGCCGAGCAGGCTGGCGAAGCTGCCGATGAAGCCGGGCTTGTCTTCGTTGGTGACATAGATCATCGACTTGCCGAACTCAGCGTCGACGCGGATGCCCTTGATGTCGACCAGCCGCGGCTTGCCGTCGTGATAGACGGTGCCGGAGACGGAACGCTCCTGCCGTTCGGTGGTGACGGTCACCGTGATCAGGCTTTCGTAGTCGCTCTGCGCCGCGCGCACGATCTCGTCGACCACCATGCCGCGCTCCTTCGCGACGACCGGCGCGGAGACCACGTTGACCTCGCCCAGCATCGGGCGCAGCAGGCCCGACAGCACCGCAGAGGTGATCGCCTTGATCTTCATCTCGGCGACGTGTCCCTCATAGGTGATCTCCGTCTTCAGGATGCCGCTCTCGGTGAGCTGGCCCGCGAACGAGCCGAGCTTTTCGGCGAGCTCGATGAACGGCTTCAGCTTCGGCGCTTCCTCCGCCGTGATCGAGGGGAAGTTCACCGCGTTCGAGATCGCGCCGGTGAGAAGATAGTCCGACATCTGCTCGGCGACCTGCAGCGCGACGTTCTCCTGCGCTTCCGTGGTGGAGGCGCCAAGATGCGGCGTACAGATCACGTTGGGATGGCCGAACAGCACGTTCTTGGTGGCGGGCTCCTCGACGAAGACGTCGAAGGCGGCGCCGGCGACATGCTTGGAATTCAGCGCATCGAGCAACGCCTGCTCGTCGACCAAACCGCCGCGCGCGCAATTGATAATGCGGACGCCCTTCTTCATCTTGGCGAGCGCCGCCGCGTCGATGATGTTCCTGGTCTTCTCGGTCAGCGGCGTGTGTAGCGTGATGAAGTCGGCGCGCTTGAACAATTCGTCGAGCTCGACCTTCTCGACGCCGATATCCTTGGCGCGCTCCGGCGACAGGAACGGATCGAACGCGACCACCTTCATGCGCAGCCCCAGCGCGCGGTCGGCGGCGATCGAGCCGATATTGCCGCAGCCGACCACCCCTAAGGTCTTGCCGGTGATCTCGACGCCCATGAAGCGGTTCTTCTCCCACTTGCCGGCCTGCGTCGAGGCGTCGGCCTGCGGAATTTCACGCGCCAGCGCCAGCATCAAAGTGATCGCGTGTTCAGCGGTGGTGATGGAATTGCCGAACGGCGTGTTCATCACGATGATGCCCTTGGCGGTCGCCGCGGGAATTTCGACGTTGTCGACGCCGATGCCGGCGCGGCCGATCACTTTCAGCTTCTTCGCCTTGTCGATGATCTTCGCGGTCGCCTTCGTCGCCGAGCGGATCGCCAGGCCATCGTAGTTGCCGATGATTTCGGCGAGCTTGTCCTTGTCCTTGCCGAGATTGGGCTGGAAGTCGACCTCGACGCCGCGATCCTTGAAGATCTGGACGGCGGCGGGAGATAGCGCGTCGGAAATGAGAACTTTGGGTTTGGACATTGCGGTGTTTCCTTCACACCTTCCCCTGGAGGGGGAAGGTCGGCGCGAAGCGCCGGGATGGGGTGAAACTGTCGATGCGAATTCTGCGTGCGTCGGGTGCGGAGAGATCACCCCGCCCCGCCGCACCTACGCTGCGTCGACCCTCCCCCTCCAGGGGAGGGTCGAGCATCAAGCCGCCTTCGGCAGCGCGGCCTTGGTCTCGGCAAACGCCCAGTCGATCCACTGCGTCAGCAGCGCGACGTCGGAGGCTTCTACCGTGGCGCCGCACCAGATCCGCAGGCCCGCGGGCGCATCGCGGTAATAGGCGAAGTCGTAACCGGCGGCTTCCTTCTCCACCAGCGCAACCAGCTTCTTGGAGAACTCGGCCTGCGCGTCGGCGGTCAGCGAGGTGATCGCGGGATCGATGAACTTCAGGCACACCGAGGTGTTGGAGCGGATCGACGCATCCTTGGCCAGGAAGTCGATCCACGGCGTTTTCGCCTTCCAGTCCGACAGCACCTTGGTGTTGGCGTCGGCGCGCGCGATCAGGGCCTTCAGGCCGCCGATCGATTTCGCCCAGTTCAAGGCATCGAGATAGTCCTCGACGCACAACATCGACGGCGTGTTGATGGTCTCGCCCTCGAAGATGCCCTGATTGAGCTTGCCGCCCTTGGTGAGGCGGAAAATCTTCGGCAGCGGCCAGGCCGGCTTGTAGGTCTCGAGCCGCTCCACCGCGCGCGGTGAGAGGATCAGCATGCCGTGCGCGGCCTCGCCGCCCAGCGCCTTCTGCCAGGAGAACGTCACTACATCGAGTTTTGCGAAATCGAGTGCTTGCGCAAACGCAGCCGACGTCGCGTCGCAAATCGTGAGGCCTTGGCGGTCCGCGCTGATCCAGTCGGCGTTCGGCACGCGCACGCCTGACGTCGTGCCGTTCCAGGTGAAGACGATGTCGGAAGCCTGATCGACCTTACTCAAATCGGGAAGATCGCCATAGCCGGCGTGCAGCTTGGTGACGTCCTTGAGCTTCAATTCCTTGACGATGTCGCTGACCCAGCCCTCGCCGAAGGATTCCCAGGCGATCGTGGTGACGGGGCGCGCACCGAGCAGCGACCACAACGCCATTTCGACCGCGCCGGTATCGGACGCCGGCACGATGCCGATCTTGTAGTCGGCCGGCACTTCCAGCACTTCGCGCGTCAATTCGATCGCGAGCTTGAGCCGCGCTTTACCGATCTTCGCGCGGTGCGAGCGGCCGAGGGCTGCGTCCTTGAGATTTTGGGGATTCCAGCCGGGGCGCTTGGCACAGGGGCCGGAGGAAAAATGCGGCACGTTCGGCCGCGAAGCGGGCTTCGCTACGGTCATGATCTATCCTTCCAGATAGTAAGCCTCCCGTTGGGGGGAGGTGTCCCGCCGCGGTCATTAGGGGAATCGGGCCCGATCGTCAAGAAGCTTCGGGTGCTTCACGCTCGATTGATGGCTGTTCGTCCTCTGAAGACTGCGGCCCTTGCTGCAGAAGTTCGGCTGCATCGGTGACCAGCTTGGCGGCCTCCCGCCGGCTCGATACCTTCAAAATACTGGTCTCCCCGGCCTGCACGACATATTCGCTTCCGATCCGGACAATCGAATATTTCTTCATTGGAAATCCCCAAAGCCGCCCAAGCCCCATGGGAGACGCCGGCATAGCGGAGACGCTCCTGTCCGTAAAATCACGGACGCACGCGTAGTTTATCGCTTGTTAACTGGATCGAACACCGACAACTACCTCAGGCATTGGTCGCAAATGCGCTTCAACCGCAGGCGAAGTCAGAGAAGTCAGAATCGCAACGTCATGCCGACATGGCTGCGCGCAAAACCCAAGCGCTCGTAAAACCGCTGCGCATCGACGCGGGTGTGATGCGTCAGCAATTCGACCAGTTTGCATTCCCTCGCGCGCGCTTCCACAACCGCCCACTGCACCATCTGCTCGCCGATGCCGCGGCTGCGGCAGTGGCTGGCGACGCGGACATCCTCGATCAGGCCGCGCGAAGCGCCCTGCGAGCTCAGCCCCGGCAGAATGCATAGCTGCAGGCAACCGACCACAGCGGCCTCGCCGTCCTCGGCGACGACGAGAAAGATGTTCGGATCGTGCTGCAGCCGTTCAAAGGCCGTGAAATAGGATTGGGGCAGTGGATCTTCGATCCGCTCGCGCGCGCCGCCGAGCGGATCGTCCGCCAGCATGGCGATGATGGCGCCGACGTCCTCGCGGCGCGCGGGGCGGATAGTGATCCTCGCAATCTCAGCCATGATGCATTCCGGTGAAGTCAGCGCGCCGGCGCAAGGGCGAGAAATTTCTCGGTCTCGCCGATCCAGCGGCGCACCGCGGCGTAGCCGTCGAGATGGAAGCCGCCTTCGTGCGCCACGCGGGTATAGGCCAATAGCGATATGTCGGCGAGCGTGACGGCGTCGCCGACCAGGAACGGCGTCAGCGCAAGCTGATGCTCCATCCGCGCCAGCGCCGCATAGCCGCGCTTGACCTTTTCAGGGTCGAGATCGGAGGCCGGCTTCTTCAGGTAGAACATCTGGAAGCGGCAGACGGCGATGTAGGGCTCGTGGCTGTATTGTTCCCAGAACAGCCACTCGTCCATCTTCGCTTCCGCGAACGCAGCTTGCGGAATGAGACGAGAACCGCGGGCGAGATAGCGGATGATGGCGTTGGATTGCGCCAGCGCGCGGCCGTCGTCGAGTTCGATCGTCGGCACCTGGCCGGCGCCGTTGAGCTTGAGGAAGTCCGCGGTCCGCGTCTCGCCCTTGAGCGTATCGACCGCTATCCAGGTGTAGGGCAGCGCGAGAAGATCGCACACCCACTTCACCTTCAGGCAGTTGCCGGAATTGGTATCGCCGTAGACCTTCATGCGCCGCCCTCGTTGGGGCGGCAGTGCAACAGGCGGCAGCAATTCTGTCAACGGTGCCGGACCGGCGCCGCCGTGACGGGATCAGAATTTGTAGCCGAGGCCGGCGCGGACCGTGTTGATGCTGGTGTCAATCGAAGAGGCAAAGCGCACGTATTCCCATTCCGCGCGCAGGAACAGGCCCGATATCAGCATCACTTCGGTGCCGATGCCGAACGAGTAGCCGTAGATCAAGTGGCTATACTGGCCGTCGGTAGCGCTGACATCGAACGGTACGTTCTGGAATCCCGGCGCGGCGGCCGGATTGACCTGATTTCCGAAAACACGGGCGGTACGAATGATATCGGCCTGCCCCAGCGCGATGCCGGCAAACATATAAGGCAGGAACGAACCATACGCGTAAGCGCCGCGGACGCGAAGCGTTCCCATGTCGGAAATATTCATCCGCGCAGTCCCTTCATAGGTGGCGCCAACCGTATATCCGGAAGGAAGCGTGAAGAACCGCGACATGCTGCCGGTCTGCGAGCCGCCGAACTTGCCGTGCGTGTAATTCAGTTCAACGCCTACGACGACGTCGGTCCACTGGAAGTTGTAGCCGACGAATCCGCCGAACCCCTCTCCGTGGGCCGAAACTTTTCCCATGATCGGCCACTCCGATATTCGCTGGACGTTCTCCATCTCCGTGCCGTCCAAGAGGCGCGCCGCGATGGTCCTCGTTGAATTCGCAAAATTCATGTTGGAAGTGCCATAGGCGGCATGTCCACCGATGTAGCCGCCTTGCCAATTCACCGTGCTGCTAGGCCCCTCGATGAAACTGCCGCGTAGGGACGGAAAGTCCGGCATATCGGCCGCCCGCGCACCGCTTACTGCTCCACACATTGCCGCCACCAGCAAAAAACGACGCATCGCAACGCTCCATCGGAAAACTCTGAACTTGGCGCTGATCATCGCCTGTTAACCTTAACCAATGGTTGTTGCGCCTTCCGATTGGCGCAATCTTGCCGAAAAGCAGGCAAACATTTTTCGCAGTTGCAGCTCTGCATCGCGATCCGTCAAAAGCAAAACGGCGCGGGAAGAGCTCCCGCGCCGTTTGCAAATGTTAACGAACGAAGGTCGCGATTAACCTTTGCGGATCAGCGGCGGCGGCGCGTAGACCTCCGGGCTGGTGAGATCCCAGCGCACGCCGAGCTTCACGTCATGCGAGGTGATGTCCTTGATCTTGATCGACGATGCACCTGAGATGCTGTTGTCGAACGCACGGTAGTTGCCGGGGGCTGCATCGCCGAGATTCATGTAGCTGTAGGCGAGTTCGACGGTAAACGCTGGACTGACCTTATAGGCAAGACCGGCATGGGCCGCCCAGGCCAAATTCCACTTCCCATTGTCGGCGAAGTAAGTAACGCTGTTGGACAGGACGCCTGCGGTGTAGCGAACGCCGTCGTCGCGGAAGCCGCTGAGCTTGTTGTACGACCCACCGACACCGGCGCCGATGAATGGCGTGATGCACCACCAGGTTCCGAGGTCGACATAGGCATTCGCCATGACAACCCACTCGGATTTGCTGCCGGTGTAGTTGTTGACTCCGATGTCGTCGGGCCCAAGGACGACTGTGTCCGAGCCGTGGAGGTTGGCGCGACCGCGGTACTGGCCGATCACGTCCGCACGGAACCAGTTGTTGAAGCGATAGCCGACACCGAGGTCGAACAGCATCGAGCTGTCGAAGCCGAGACCCACGGTCGTCGTTGGGAAGGTCTGCGCAGTCAAGCTGTCGATTCTCTTCGCGCTCTGATTGGTCATGCCGATATCGCCGCGCAGATACCAGCCGCCGAAATCCTCGACCACCGGGGCCGGAGCATAAGGAGGCGGCGCAATCGCCATGTCGGCGGCAAACGCCGCCTGGGACAATAAAGTGGCCGCACCGGCGGCAATGAAAGACTTAACGCTACGCATGGGCTCGTCCTTTTGTCCGGTGAGGCTGACTGCAAAGGGGCCTCACTTCAAAAACTCACGGACGGACGATGGCATTAAATGCTTAAGCGGCGCTTAACCCTAATTTTTAAGGTTGACAATCTCTGACTTTCTTCGCGGCGATGTTTGCGACGCGAGTTTCGATGCATTTGCAACACGACAAGCGACAGCGTCATACATCCTAACGATGTATTGAGAATCGGCGTGTTGCCGCGCCGTTAAGACTTTGTTGATGCGGCGAGCTACGCCCTCGCCTCGCGATAATTCGTCAGCGCGCGTGCTGCGGCATCTTCGGCAGGAACACCGCGAGCAGACCGAGCGCCGGCAGGAATGCGCAGAGGTGATAGACGAAGGCGATGCCTGTGTGATCGGCAAGCTTGCCGAGCACCGCCGCGCCCAGTCCACCGATGCCGAAGGCGACGCCGAAGAACACGCCGGAGATCATCCCGAAGCGATGCGGCATCAGCTCCTGCGCGAACACGATGATCGACGACGTCGCCGATGAGATAATCAGGCCGATCAACACCGTCAGCACCGCGCTGCCGACGAGGCCGGCATAGGGCAGCGCCAGCGTGAACGGCAGCGCGCCGAGGATCGAGAACCAGATGACGTATTTGCGCCCGAAGCGATCGCCGAGCGGCCCGCCGAAAAATGCGCCCACCGCATTGGCGGCAAGAAACAGGAAGAGATAGAGCTGGGCTGCCTGCGTCGATACCTGAAACTTTTCGATCAGATAGAAGATGTAGTAGCTCGACAGGCTCGATACGTAGAGCTGCTTCGAAAACAACAGCGCAACCAGCACCGCGAGCGCGATTCTGACGCGCCGGGAATCCGGCAAGTCCGGATGACGTTCCACCACAGCCGATTTCTTCGTCGTGATCTGCGGCTTGTACCAAACGCCGATCCGCCACAGGATCACGATCGCCAGAAACGCGATCGACGAGAACCAGGCGATCGAGGGCTGGCCGAACGGTACCACGATCAGCGCGGCCAGCACCGGTCCCATCGACGTGCCGAAACTGCCGCCGAGCTGAAACACCGATTGCGCGAAGCCGTAGCGCCCGCCGGAAGCCAGGCGCGCGATCCGCGCCGACTCCGGATGAAACACCGCCGAGCCAAGCCCGACCAGCGCTGCCGCGATCAGGATGATCGGATAAAGATGCGCGACGCTGAGCAGCAGCAAGCCGAAAAACGTAAAGCCCATGCCGATCGCGAGCGAGAACGGCTGCGCCTTCTTGTCGGTGAAGTGCCCGACGACGGGCTGCAGCAGCGACGCGGTGAACTGGAACGCCAGCGTGATCATGCCGATCTGCGCATAGTCGAGCGCGTAGGCGTCCTTCAAGATCGGATAGACCGAGGCGATCAACGACTGCATGGTGTCGTTGAGGAAATGCGAGAAGCTGATGCCGGCGAGCACAATGTAAGCCGGCCCTGCCACGGCCGCTTTCGCAGCGAGCCCCGGCGCCGCGTCCGACACGACCACCGGCGCGGTCGCGGTTTCCTCCGTTACGATGACGGGCTTGTTCAACGGCGCATTCCCGAAATGGATTCGTGGACGCAATGCCGCCTTTTACGCCGCACGCCCGGTTGCGACCAGCAGCAATAGCCGATAGCTGCGATGCGCTCCTGCGCACCGCCGATCAGCAATCGCGCGTCCTCTGGATAAAGCGTGCTTATGCCGCCGCGGCGTGGCCGAGCGCGTTGACGATCTGGTCGACGACTTCCTCGACCAGGAGGCGGTCGTCGCCCTCGCCCATCACGCGGATCACAGGCTCGGTGCCGGACGAACGGACCAGCAGCCGGCCGTGGCCGTTGAGGCGATTCTCGCCGTCCAAGATCGCCGATTTCACCTCGGCGTGGTCAAGCGGCTTGCCGGAGCGATAGCGCACGTTCTTCAAGATCTGCGGCAGCGGGTCGAAGCGATGGCAGACCTCCGACACCGGGCGGCGAAGCTTTTGAACCACGGCCAGCACCTGCAGCGCGGCGACGAATCCGTCGCCGGTCGTGGCGTAGTCGGAGAGAATGATATGACCTGAGGGTTCGCCGCCGAGATTGTAGCCCTGCGCGAGCATCTGCTCGAGCACGTAGCGGTCGCCGACCGGGGTACGCACCATGCCGAGCCCCTGCCCTTCAAGGAAGCGCTCGAGGCCGAGGTTGGACATTACGGTGGTGACGATGCCGGGCTTGGCGAGCCGGCCCTCTTCATTCCAGCTCTGCGCGATCACCGCGAGCAACTGGTCGCCGTCGACGACGTGGCCGCGCTCGTCGACCAGGATGACGCGATCGGCGTCGCCGTCGAGCGCAATGCCGATATCGGCGCGCATCTCGCGCACCTTCTTGGCAAGCGCCTCCGGTGAGGTCGAGCCGCATTCCTTGTTGATGTTGAAACCGTCAGGCTCGACGCCGATCGCGATGACGTCTGCGCCCAATTCCCACAGCGCTTCCGGCACCACCTTGTAGGCCGCGCCGTGCGCGCAATCGATCACGACGCGCAGGCCGTCGAGCGAGAGCTCGCGCGGCAACGTGCGCTTGGCGAATTCGATATAGCGGTCGTGGACGCCGTCGATGCGGCGGGCGCGCCCGAGGCTGGCACTCTGCGCCAAGCGACGGTCGATCGGCTCGTCGAGCAGTTGCTCGATCTGCTTCTCGACATCGTCGGACAGTTTGAAGCCCTGCGGACCGAACAGCTTGATGCCGTTGTCCTCGAACAGATTGTGCGACGCTGAAATCATCACGCCGAGATCGGCGCGCATCGACTTGGTCAGCATCGCGACCGCCGGCGTCGGCATCGGGCCGAGCAGCAGCACGTCCATGCCGACCGAGGTAAATCCGGCCACCATGGCGTATTCGATCATGTAGCCGGAGAGACGCGTATCCTTGCCGATGACGACGCGGTGGCGGTGATCGCCACGCTGAAACACCAGACCGGCCGCCTGCCCCACCTTGAGCGCGAGCTCCGGCGTGATCAGACCATTGGCGCGGCCCCGAATTCCGTCGGTACCGAAATATTTGCGGCTCATGTGACCCCCAGCCATTCCAGGTCTTCAGGCCATCACGGCCACGAATCCCGAACGCCTCCATCGTAGCGTGCTGGGGGTTATAATCCTTCGCCCGCTAAAATGGCTTCAAAAAATATGATGAATCATTACGGCCATTGGCGGCCAAAAGGCAATATAACTATTTGTTATGTCTGGATATTCACGCCAAGCAGCCATCGGCCTGCCGGCTTAACCGCGCCGCTTGACGTGCTGGTCGCCTTTCGAAGGCGCCGGCTGGGTGACATTGACCGGGTCGGATGCCGGAAAGGTCTCTTCCAGCCCCTCCTCCAGCGCGTCGTCGAGCTGGCGCTTTTCCTCGCTATCGGCCGGGCCGGTCCCGGTGGGGGCGGCGCTGCGTGGTCCGGTCATGGGATGTTCTCCCGGGAATGGCGCCGCGAGATGCGATTTGGCTGGCCATCCAACCATGCTAGATGACGACGCAGCGAAGAAGTTTCAAGAAGGGCCGGGACGTCCATGAAGCACATCACCTGCATTGAGGATCTGCGCCAGTTGCACAAGCGCAGGGTTCCCAAGGCGTTTTTCGACTACGCCGACCGTGGCTCCTACACCGAGGACACGCTGCGGGCCAATTCCGAGGATCTGCGGCAGATCAAGTTCCGCCAGCGCATTCTGGTCGACGTCTCCAAGCGCGATCTCTCCACGACGATCCTCGGCGAGCCCGCCGCGATGCCCTTGATTCTCGCCCCGGTCGGCCTGCTCGGCATGCAGCATGGCGACGGCGAGATCCATGCCTGCCGCGCCGCGCAGGCCGCCGGCATTCCCTTCACCCAAAGCACGATGTCGATCTGCTCGATCGAGGATATCGCAGCCAGCGTCGACAAGCCGTTCTGGTTCCAGCTCTACGTGATGAAGGACCGCGGCTTCATCAAATCGCTGATCGAGCGCGCGATCGCGGCGAAATGCTCGGCGCTGGTGCTGACCGTCGATTTGCAGGTGATCGGCCAGCGCCATCAGGACATCAAGAACGGCATGACGGTGCCGCCGGAATGGTCGCTGTCGAAGCTGATCGATTTTGCGAGCAAGCCTTCATGGGTCGCGGGTGTGCTGCGCGGCAAGCGCCGTACCTTCGGCAACATCGTCGGCCACGTCAAAGGCACCGAGGATCTCACCAAACTCTCGGAATGGACGGCCTCGCAGTTCGATACCTCGCTAAGCTGGAAGGACCTCGACTGGATCCGCTCGATCTGGCCGGGCAAGCTGATCCTCAAAGGCATTCTCGACGTCGAGGACGCCGAGGAAGCCGCCAAGACCGGCGCGCAGGCGATCGTGGTCTCCAACCATGGCGGCCGCCAGCTCGACGGCGCGCCGTCCTCGATCGAGGTGCTGCCCGAAATCGTCGATACCGTCGGCTCGAAGATGGAGATCATGTTCGACGGCGGCATCCGCTCCGGCCAGGACGTAGTGCGCGCGCTCGCGCTCGGCGCCAAATCCTGCATGATCGGCCGCGCCTATGCCTATGGCTTAGGGGCTGGCGGCGAAGCCGGCGTCGCCAAGGCGCTCGACATCCTGGCCAAGGAAATGCTCACCACGATGGGGCTGTGCGGCGTCAATACGATTGCCGAGATCGACGATCGCGTGCTGGCGGTTTAGAGAGAGCTCTTTCTTCCCTTCTCCCCTTGTGGGAGAAGGTGGCGCGCAGCGCCGGATGAGGGGTCTGTCTCCGCGGAGAGAACCCCTCACCCGTCTCAATCGCGCTTGCCGCGCGATTGATCCACCCTCTCCCACAAGGGGAGAGGGTAAGAGGCGACGCCGCCAGAACTAACTCACATCGGTGGCGTGATGCCGTCGCGGCCGACATTGACGCGGTTGGCTTCCAACATGCCGTCGTCCTTCTTCACCGCGCCGAAGATGATGATCTTCGCGCCCGGCTTCAGTTCGGACTTGTCGCCGGCGACGAAGGTGACAACAGGCGTATCCGGCGGCACCACGACTTTCTTTTCGCCGTCCTTGTATTTGACCAAAATATTCTGCCCGTCGGTGCCCTTCACCGTCTGGGCGACGGTGGCGTTGGTCATGGTCGAGTTCGGGCGCTGATCCCACGGCCGAAAACCTTCGGCCGCACCGCGCTGGTTCTCCGGGAAGATATGCACCGCGACCGCCTTCTGGGTGCCGTCCGGCTCCGGCATGCCGGTGACGCCGATGTAGGAGCCTTCCTTGATCTCGGACAGCGCGGTCTTCGCCACGCCGAACACGGCGACATTGTCGGTGAGACGGACCTTCATGTCGGCGCCCTCGCGCGACTTGATCGACAGCATGGACCCGTCGACGGCCTCAATGGTGCCGCGAATGCGCACCGTCGGCGACTGCTGTGCCCAGACCACCGATCCGAGCAGGATGACGCAGATCAGCGAGGCCGCGAGCACGCGCGGCCATGAAGAACATTTCGGCATGGTAGTCCTCCCAAAGTTGGATCGGCGCCCAATCCAACGCCAACACCGGGAGGAAAGGCCTATTCCACGGCTGGCGCCCCGCCTACCGATCATCAAGGCGTGATCGGGTTCAGGCGCGCCGGCCGATCATGTATTCGTGAGATCGGCTTCGACGAGCGCACGAAGCTCCGGCGTCACCTCGGGGCGCCGTCCGAACCACAGTTCGAATCCCCGCACCGCCTGATGCAAGAGCATGCCGAGCCCATCGGCGGTCTTCAGCCCGCGCGCGCGTGCAGCGGTCAGCAGCGGCGTGTCGAGCGGCACGTAAACGAGATCGGCGACGACGGCGCGTGACGGCAGCCGGCCGACATCGAGTTCCAGCGGCGGCTGGCCCTTCATGCCGAGCGAGGTCGTATTCACCAGAAGCCCGGCGCGCGGCAGGAGATCGCCGAGCGCATCCCACGCCACGGGCAACACGCTCGCGCCGAATTGATCCGCCAATGCGCGCGCGCGCGCCATGGTGCGATTGACGAGATGAATGCGCTTGACGCCGCGTTCGCGCAGCCCAAACACGACGGCGCGCGACGAACCGCCGGCGCCCAGCACCAGCGCATCCTCTGCCTGGTCCCAGCCGCTGGCGCAGGCGTCGAGATTGTCGATAAAGCCTTCGACGTCGGTATTGGTCGAGCACAATTCGCCGTCTGCGAACCACAGCGTGTTGGCGGCGCCAACTGCGCGGGCGCGCTCGTCCGGCTTCGACAGCGCAAGCGCTCGCTCCTTGTGCGGGATCGTGACGTTGGCGCCGACAAAGCCGCGCAGCGACAGGCGGAAGACGAAATCCTGAAACTCGTCGGGCGGCACCGCCTCAATGACGTAGCCGCCCTCGATACCCAGCGTCCGCAGCCAGTAATGATGGATCAACGGCGAGCGCGAATGCGCGGCCGGCCATCCGATCAGGCACGCGGCGGGGGGTTTAGGCACGGCAATAGCCTCCTCCAAAGACGTCGATGGCCGGGATAGACCCGGCCACGATTATCAATTTATCTTCTGCTGAAATGAGTCAAGCCGCGCGCTGGCCGCCGCAGACGGAGCTGCGGCGGCCAGGCCGGGACACTTACGCCGCGACGCGATGCGCGGCGATGATCTGGTCAGCGGCGCGGCCGGTGACCTCGGCCATGCGGTCGAACTGGCGGATGAACCCGCCGGCGCCGGCGGTGGCCGAGCGCAACTCCACGATCAGATCGCCGATCTCCGCCTCCGGCATGGTGGCGCGGACGCAGTCCCATCCCGGCCAGCCCTCGCGGGTGTCGAAGCCGAGAATCTGGCCGCGTCGCGCCGACAGGATGGCGTTGATCTTCGCCGTCGCTTCCGTCGGGCAGACGATCTCCACCATGTGGATCGGCTCCAGCAGCACCGGCTGGCACTGCGGCAGCGCCTCGGTCATGCCGATTCGCGCCGCGGTGCGGAACGCGAGATCGGACGAATCGACGCTGTGATAGGAACCGTCGATGAGCGTAACCTCAACATCGATGACGGGAAAACCGAGCGGACCCTTGGCGAGGCCGTCGACCACGCCCTCTTCCACCGCGCCGATGTAATTTTTCGGCACCGCGCCGCCGACCACCTTTTCGTGGAACTCGAAGCCCGAGCCCCGCGGCATCGGCTTGATTTCCAGCACCACGTCGCCGAACTGGCCATGGCCGCCGGATTGCTTCTTATGACGGCCGCGCTGGGTCATCGGTTTGCGGATGGTCTCCTGATAGCCGATCGCCGGCGGCTGCGATTTGACGTTGACGCCGAAGCGGTCGCGCAGCCGCTCGAGCGCCACGCGCAGATGCATCTCGCCCTGCCCCCACAGCACGATATCGTGAGTGCGCTGGTTCTGGATCATCGTTAGCGACGGATCCTCCTCGTTCAGCCGCAGCAGCGCTTGGCCGAGTTTGACATCGTCCTTGCGATCGACCGCCGACAGCGACATCGCCAGCACCGGCGGTGTCGGCGCGATCTGCACCAGTGCCGCCGGCGCGGTCTTGCCGCTGGACAGCGTGTCGCCGGTCTTGATCGCGTCGAGCTTGCCGAGCGCGATCGTCTCGCCGGCTTCCGCCGCGGCACGCTTGGTATCGTGCGCGCCGTTGACCGCGAGAATGCCGGACACCCGTCCGGCTTCGCCGGAGGAGGATTGCAGCGTCGCGCCGTCGTCGAGGTGGCCGGCGAGCAGCCGCGTCAGTGACAGCTTGCCGCCGTGCTGCAGATGCAGGGTCTTGAACACATAGGCCAGCGCCTCCTTTTGCGACGATGCGCCGAGGCGTTTCGCCGTTTCAGCAACGCCGGGCGATTCATGCCGCAGCGCCTTCATCAGCCGCAGCACGCCGTTTTCGCGGCTCGCGGCGCCCAGCAGAACCGGGCAGATCAACCCTTCGCGCAATTCGCGGGCGAGATCGTCGAACACCGCATCGCGCGGCGGCTGGATGTCTTCCAGCAACTGCTCCATCAACGCGTCGTCGTGATCGGCGAGCTTCTCAAGCATCGAGAAGCGCGCTTCCTTCTCGCGGTCGAGATCGCCGCCTTCCAGCGCGATCACTTCGGAAGGCTTGTGCTCGCGGTAGACGAAGGCGCGCTCCAGTGCGAGGTCGACAAAGCCTTCGATCAAGTCGCCGTTCCAGATCGGAATCTGCCGCAGCACCAGCGGCACGCGCGAGGCCGGCTGCAGGGTCGCCAGCGTTTCGCGGATGCGCTTGTTGGCGCGGTCGATCTTGTTCAAAAACAGAAAACGCGGAATGCCGAGATCTTCCAGCTCGCGCAGGATGATCTGCAGTTGCGGCAGCTTCTTCTCGTCCGCCTCGCAGACCACGACCGCGGCATCGACCGCGGGCAACGCGGCGCGCATGTCATGCGCGAACTCGACCGAGCCGGGACAATCGATAAAGGTGTAACTGTCGCCCATGAAGGTGGTGGTGGCGGCGCTCAAGGCCACGCCCATCTTGTGATGGCGCGCTTCGGGGCTGGCATCGCCGACGGAAGTTCCGGCATCGACGCTGCCGGCACTTTTAATGGCGCCCGTTCGCGCCAGTATGGCTTCTAGAAGTGTGGTTTTACCGCTCTGGAAAGGGCCCACCAGCGCAATGCACCGTGGACCTTGGGGACTTCTGACGTCTTGTCCCATTGCCGCCTCCCTGTTTTGGAGCTCGGCCCGTGATTGGGTCGGCGACCTCTGATGCTCCGCCTGTCGCAACGATTTGGCAAGCGGGAAAACATCGCTGCGGTGCGAGGTGATACGCGCAGGCGCAAACAGCGCGATCTGGCCTCCAACCGGGCGGTGCGGGAAGTTCCGCCCAGTCGGGAGGCGCTACTGCGTCCACCCGCATCCGGCCCCGACGTTCGCCACGATGGCCAGCGCCTATCCGAGGGACGGGACGGCTGCGCCACCGTCACCGTGGGCGATCTTTAGAACGAAAGTAATGTTGACCCAGTCACTCTTTGCGCCAGCGCAAAGAGCACCTGATCGCACGCATCCAGGTTGCGGGCGATCAAGACAGCCCGATTGCCATCCAGATCAACCTCAAAACTCATGAGCTGCCCAGGGCGTCGCTTCGGTGACGGCCTGGGCAGACGTGACGATATTCGCGTGGGCAGGGGAATTGTTCGTGACCAGGAGAAGTGTGTTGATTTCGACGGCACCGTCGTGCCTTTTGCCTTCGTGCGGGACACGAGGCACAAAATTGCTGTCGCGAACCGCGTCGGCATTGTTGCTGTCGGCTGCGGCGAGCCAGCCCTGTCTTGCGCAATCGGCCAGTCCGGGCGCGGCGGTAGCGCTGGACCCGGTCACGGTGGAGGCTCCGCGACGCTCCACGCCGGCGGTCGCGCGTGGACGAACGATGGGGCCGCGCCGTGCGGATCCATTGCCAAGCCGCGAAAGTGCAGCGGTTACGGCTGCTGCGGACGCCGCCGCGCCGGCGTCGGTGCGCGCGCGCTTTGACGCTCTCGCCGGCGGCGTGGCCCTCGTTGACCGCCAGGATTTCCCCGTCACGGCGAATCCCACCGTGTCGAAGGCATTGAGCGGCGTCCCGGGCGTCGTGGTCCAGGACTTCTTCGGCGGCAATGACCAGCCGCGGATTCAAATTCGCGGCTCGGGCCTTCAGCAAAATCCGGTGGAGCGCGGAATTCTGGTGCTGCAGAACGGCCTGCCGATCAACCGCGCCGACGGCTCCTACATTGTGGGCTTTGCGAACCCGCAACTCGCCGAATCCATCGAGGTCTATCGCGGTTACATGGCCAATCGGCTCGGCGCGACCGTGCTCGGCGGCGCGCTCAATTTCGTCTCGCCGACCGGCTCGACCCAGCCGGGCGCTCAGATCACGGTGAGCGGCGGAAGCTTCGGCCAGATCGGGAGCGCCGGTCAGGCCGGCTTCAAAAAGGACAATTTCGATGGCCTCATTCAATTCGATGCGAGCCGTCGCGATGGCTTTCGCGACTACAATAGCTCCGAGCGCGTCGCCATCAGCGGCAATGTGGGCGTCAAGCACTCGGAGAATGTGAGCACGCGGTTTTTCGCCGGCTATACCGATCTTGGCTTCGACGTGGCGGGACCGCTGACCAAGAGCGCGATGTATGCCGATCCGCGTCAGGTCCATGGTGGACCGCGCGTCGTCGGCGGCGTGGCCATCAACCCGGGCCCCAATGTGCTGCGCGACAAGCCCCGGCGCGAAGCAAGCCAGTTCCTCGTCGGGTCGAGAACCACGGCGACTTTCGACGCCCACCTGGTCGACGTCGCGATTGGATACACCCATACCGACGACATGTTCCGGTTTCCGATCTCATCAGGCATCCGGACGACGGAGGGCGGCGACCTCACCGGGGTGGTGCGATACGCCTATAATCCCGGCGCTGCCGTTCTGCCACTGCTGGAGACCACGGCCCAGTTCACCACGGGCTCTGCAAGCCGCGAGAATTACATCAATCAGGCCGGATCGACCGGTGCGAAATTCGGACAAAGCGAGCTCGATGCCACCACGCTCGCGCTCTACTCCGGACTCAATATTCCGATCTGGCCGGCCTTCACGCTTTCACCGGCCATCTCCTATGCCCATGCAACGCGCGACAACGACGATACCTACAGGCTCGCGACACGTCCGACCATCGCCTACAATCCAGCCAATCCCACGATGCTGCTGCCGAACGGCGCGGTGCCAACGCAAAGCACGAGCTACTCGCGCGCCTATGAGGGGTGGAGTCCAAGTCTCGCGCTGTCATATCGGCCCGACAGCATCAGCACCGTCTTTGCCGCGGTGAGCCGCAGTTTCGAGCCGCCGACCCACGACGATCTTCTCGCCACCGTGAATGGCACGCCGAACTCGAGTCCCGGCCGGCCGACACCCGGCAATCCGTTCCTTGCAGCCGCGGCGTTCACGACGCCCGATCTCAAGGCCCAGACCGCAACAACGGTCGAGGCCGGCTGGCGAGGCCGAACGGACAGATTTTCCTGGGACGCGGTGACCTACTACTCCTGGGTCGACAACGAGTTGCTCAGTCTGCGCGATGCGACCGGAGCGTCGCTCGGTGCAATCAATGCCGACAAGACCACGCATTTCGGAGTCGAACTGGGCTTCGGCGCCAGGCTGACGGAGCGGCTTTCGGGTCGCGTTGCCTATACCTATCAGGATTTCCGCTTCGACAATGATCCGCTGCGCGGCAACAATCGCCTTGCCGGCGCGCCTCGTCACCTCGTCAACGCAATGCTGCAGTTTCAGGCGACGGAAAGCTGGCGACTTCAAGGGGCCGTACGCTGGAATCCCGAAAGGACGCCCGTCGACAACATGAACACGCTGTACGCCGACCCGTACGTCGTCGTCGACCTGCGCACCGAATACAAGATCAACAAGACCTTCTCGGTGTTCGGCGAGATCACCAATCTGTTCAACGAGACCTACGCATCGTCGACGCTGATCGTCGACCAGGCGCGTCCGGATCAAGCGGCCTTTCTGCCCGGCGACGGGCGCGGATTCTACGCCGGCATGAAAGCAAGATTCTAGCGCGGGCGACGGTGCATGCCGCTCGCATCACTGAGGAGACCATCATGCTGAACCGTCGAACATTCATCGCCGGCCTGCCGCTGGCGGCGCTTGCGGCGCCCAGTATCGCGCGCGCAGCGGAGCCGGTAATCTTCTGGGGACCGCCGGCGACCCCCTCTGTCATTCTCGCGCAGGCCATCGACAGCGGCCTGCTGAAGCCGATCGTGCCGGAAGCCACGTTCAAGGTCTGGAAGACGCCGGACGAGATGCGCGCGGGCATCAGTTCCGGATCGATGGCGGCGACCGTCGTTCCGACCTATGTCGCCGCCAATCTCCACAATCGAGGCATCGGCCTGCGGCTCGTCAATGTGTTGACCGACGGTCTGCTGTTCGTCGTGGCTCCTGCCGGAACCGTCAACGGCATCGCCGGCCTCAAGGGCAAACGGATAGCCGTGCCGTTCCGCAACGATATGCCGGATTACATTTTCCGTCGCCTGCTTGCCGCCGCCGACATGAAGGCATCCGATCTGACCATCGAGTATTCGGGCACGCCACTGGAGGCGGTCCAGATGCTCATGATGGGACGCGTTGATGCCGCGCTGCTCAGCGAACCCGCCAGCAGCGCGGTGATCGCCAAGGCTTCGACGTTCTGGAAAAATCTGGAGCGCGCCGTCGATTGCCAGAAGGCATGGCCGAGCGTTGCCGGAACGACGACGATCGCCCAGGCTGGCCTCGCGATCACCGACCGATTTGCCGCCGAGATCGGTGCATCCGGTGTCACGGCGCTGCATGCCGCGCTGGAACAGGCGCTGCAGGCGGTGATCAAGAATCCGGCGGCGGCTGCATCAGCATCGGCCGCCGCGCTCGATCTTCCGGCTGCCATGGTCGAAAAATCAATCCCCTTCAGCAGGCTGGTCGTGCGTACCGCCTCCGCCGCGCGCGCAGACCTCACAAGCCTGTTCGACCTTCTTGCAAAGGACGATCCGCGCATCATCGGCGGCAAACAGCCGGATGACCGGTTCTACGCGTTGTGAAGCTGGTGCCGCGTGGCCTTGCACTGGCGGGATGGGCAGGCCGATACGTCTGGTCGGGCTGGGCCGGCGTGGCCGGTCTGTTCTGTCTGGCCGCGGCATGGCAGGCCGGCCATGAATTCTACGGCTCCTTTGTCCTGCCCGCGCCGCTGGAAACCCTGCAGGCGATATCCGCCATCGTTCGCGAGCCTTCCTTTGCCAAGGTTGCCAGCGAGACGGCTGAGCGTTCGCTCGCGGGCTTCGTCCTGGCGGTCGGCATCGGGACCACGGCCGGTGCAATAGCGGGCTATTCCTTCGCGGCGATGCGACTGATGCGCCCGATCGTCACCGTGATCCTCGGCGTGCCGCCGATCGCGTGGATCGTGCTGGCGCTGATCTGGTTCGGATCATCAGGTGCTTCCGCCGTCATGACCGTTGTCGTCGCCGCGCTTCCGATCTCGTTTGCCGGCGGGCTCGAAGGCGTCGCGACGCGCGACCGCGCGCTTGACGCCATGGCCCGCTCGTTCGGTGCCGGAATCTGGATGCGCTTTCGCACCGTTACCGCGCCTCATCTGATCTCCTATCTGTTCCCGGCCTGGACCACGACGGCGGGGACGGCGTGGAAAGTGACGGTTATGGCCGAGCTTCTCTCCAATTCCGGAGGAATCGGCGGCGAACTGGCAACGGCCCGTGCGCTGTTCGACATCCCAAGAGTGATGGCCCTGATTGTCGCCGTCGTCGCCTTCGCGCTGATTACGGAATATGTGTTCCTGCATCCCCTGCGCGATCGGCTTGAGCGCTGGCGCGAGGCCGGCCTGCCATGGGGCGTCAAGCGATGAAGCTCGCGCTCGACAGCGTCGGACACGCCTTTCTCGGTCGTCCCGTGTTCGAGAAGCTCGACCTCTCGCTCGCAGTAGGCGAGGTCGTTGCCCTGATCGGGCCATCGGGTTGCGGCAAGACCACGGTGCTGCAGATCGCGGCTGGCCTGATCGATCCGTTGCGCGGCCGGGTGCGTCGCGCCTATCGGCGCCATGCCGTGGTGTTCCAGGAGCCGCGGCTCCTGCCGTGGATGACCGCGCGCGACAACATTGCCTACGGCCTGTGCGCGATTGGAGCCGCAGCGACAGCGCGCGTTCAAGCCGTGGAGCGTCGGGCGCGCGAGGTCGGCCTGCATCCGGAAGATCTCGACAAATTTCCGGTGGAGCTCTCCGGCGGCATGCGGCAGCGCGTCGCGGTCGCCCGTGCGCTGGCGGTCGACCCCGATGTCGTGTTCTTCGATGAACCGTTCACGGCTGTCGATGTCGGACTCAAGCGAGCGCTGCAGGACCTCGTGATCGAAGCTGCGGCGCGCGAAAACTTCTCCGCGCTGTTCGTAACGCATGATCTTGCGGAAGCGGTCCGCGTCGCTCATCGGCTTGTCGTACTTTCCGGCAGCGTCGAGGGGCTGGCGGCAAGCCGTGTCATCGAAGGCAAGCCGGGCGAGCGCAACGACCGCATTGTCTTCGAGATGGTCGAGACGTGGTCGCGCGATCCGGCGTTTCACGCGTTGTTCGACGGCGAGCGGGAGCGCATCCGGTGACGTCCCGCTGTTTATCCGAACCCGGACCAACCGCTTCCAATCCGTGGCTTGTAGAAGGTCTGCGTCTCTTTTTCCCCGTCGCGGCATGCCACGCGATGCTGTCGCCGCTGGTATGGGTGGCGTTGTTCGTCTTCGCGCTGCCGTTTGCCCATGATGTTCCCGTGAGCCAGTGGCACGCCCATGAAATGATCTTCGGCACCTACGGCGCGGCACTTGCGGGTTTCCTCACCGCTGCGGTGCCGGAATGGACCGACACGCGCCCGCGCCGGGGCCGCGCGCTTCTTGCGCTACTATGGCTGTGGCTGCCGGGACGGGTGATCGGATTTGTCGGACTCGACGCACTCGTCGCCGTGGCGGCGGTCAGCGATCTCGCCTTCCTGGGATTGCTGTTCTGGTACGTCGTCAAGGCCCTGATCGACCGTGGCAGCACGCGGCATGCGTCCTTTGCCGTGTGGACAGGCCTGTTCTGGGTCATCGAACTCGGGGTGCGCGTCGCGTGGATGGCCGGCATGACTGATGTCGCCGCGCGATTGCTTCATGCCGCTTTGATGGTGTTCGTGGTGTTCTTCTCGCTTGCCATCGCCCGCATCAATGTCGCGATCATCAACCTTGCGCTCGACCCGAGTGGCGAAACCACGCCGTACCGTCCACATCCCGGCCGGCAGAACCTGACGGCCGGACTGGTCGCACTCTACGCCGTGGCGGCGCTCGCCGCTCCGGGTTCGACCGTGCCGGCGTATCTCGCGCTGGCCGCCGCAGCCGCCTTCTTCGACCGCCTGGCCGAATGGTTCGTCGGCGCCGCCGTTTTTCGGACGCATGTGCTTGCGCTTGCCGGCGCCAATCTCTTCGCAGGTGTCGGGTTTCTGTTGATCGGCCTGGCGGGCCTGGGATCTCCACTCGTTGCGACAACGGGGTTTCACGTGTTGTCGGTCGCCAGCCTCGGCCTCGCCGTGTTG
Organism: Bradyrhizobium sp. AZCC 1719; assembly: GCF_036924525.1. Classification (NCBI taxonomy): domain Bacteria; kingdom Pseudomonadati; phylum Pseudomonadota; class Alphaproteobacteria; order Hyphomicrobiales; family Nitrobacteraceae; genus Bradyrhizobium; species Bradyrhizobium sp. AZCC 1719. The sequence continues at coordinate 453,177 of NZ_JAZHRU010000001.1, forward strand.
AGCGTATTCATCATCGCGGGGCTCCGCCACACCGGTCGGCCGCTTGATCTGCCCTGGCAGGCGCATGCGGCGGTCATCGCGATGATAGCTGCCGGTCTCGTCCGGGTGCTGCCGGAAATCGGGATCGGCACGTTTCTCCTGGGCAAACACTATGTCTTGAGCGGCGGCCTCTGGTCGTTCGCCTTCGCGATCTGGCTCGTTGGCTTCGTGCCGCTGCTGAAACACCCGCTTCATGAAACGGCGCGTCAGGCTTGACGGCATTGTTGTCGATCACGGCCTTCACTACCGCCCCGGCCGCAGCTCCAGACTTTCCAATCCGGCGGCGATGCTGACCCCTACCTGGCCTTGGAGGCTGAGCGGCTGCAGCGCGATCGAGTTCGCGGAGCCGCCGACCAGCACGTTGCCGCCGACACCGACGCCGAGCGTCGCGCTGCCTTGTGCGCCAACATAATCGCCGGAAAGGCCGCCCGGCCCGAGCCGCGCAACAGGTGCGAACACGCCCCAGGCCAGCGCCGATTCCTGGGTGATGCCGAGATCGAGTCCGACTTTGCGGATGGTGGCGACATAGCGATCTTCCGGCATCCCTTCTGCGCGCAGCACGCAACCGAGGTGAGTGACGGAACCGACGACGAAACCGACGCTGGCGCCGCCACGGCACTCCAGCACGCCGACCTGCACACGCTGCTGCTGTGCACCGGCGCCGCCGATGGATGAAGCCAGCGTAGCGAGAACGACAGCGGCGAGGATAAGGGAACGACGCATGAAGTAAGCTCCGGAAGAAAGCGATACGAGCAAAGAATGCAAATCGGCGCGCCGTGCCCGCGGCGCTTGCCGTTCTATGCCACAGCATCACAGGTAGTACCAGAATGGCGGAAGCTGAAGCGGGCGCTCGCCATTCAGTCGTCATTCCGGGGCGATGCGCAGCATCGAACTAGGGTATGCAATTGCATACCCGAGAATCTCGATCGAGTGAAATGAGCTCCAGATTCTCAGGTGCGCAATTGCGCACCATAGTTCGCGCTTCGCGCGCCCCGGAATGACAGCCACAAAAAAGGCCCGCTTGCGCGGGCCTTTTCCGTAAGGCGTCATCAGCCGCGGTGACGATGGCGGCGAACGTGCCGGCGCGGGCCGAACTGCACCGGTTGCAGCTCGAGGCCGGCGATGCCGGCGGCGACGTTCAATCCGGTCTGGCCTTGCAGGCTGATCGGCTGCAGCGCATAGGCGTTGGCGGGACCGCCCACCAGGAAGTTGCCGCCGCCGCCGACGCCGATCGATGCATTGGCGCCGACGCCACCATAGCTGCCGGCGAGTTCGCCGCGCCCGAGCCGGCTGTTCGGCGCACTGACCGCCCAGGACAACTGGGTCTGCTCGGTGACGCCGAGATCGAGACCGATGCGCTGCACCTTGGCGATGTAGGGTTCAGGCCGGCGGCCTTCGCTGCGGAACACGCATTCGAGGCTGGTCACCGAGCCGACCACGAAGCCGACATTCTGGCCGCCCTGGCATTGCAGGATGCCGGCGCGAACCGGCGGTGCCGCGTCAGCGCTCGCAACCGGCGCGAGCAGCGCAAGCGTGGCGAATGTCAATGTCAGGAAGCGCATGTGTCCCAGTCTCCGCATGTTGATGAACAAATTTAGCGGAGCGGACAGGATGGAAGCGCCGTGTCGAAAGCATGGCGCTTCCTCAAGAAGCCGTCAAAACATCGCGCTGTGCTTCACGCGCGATGTGATTTGACTATTTCAAATTGCCACAAAAGCGCTGGATGCGTTTGCAGGCCTCTTCGAGGTCGGAGGTATTCGTCGCGTAAGAAATCCGGAACGCCGGTCCAAGCCCGAATGCAGAACCCTGCACGACGGCGACGCCTTCGCTCTCCAGCAATTCCGTGACGAAATCCTCGTCATTGGCAATCACCTTGCCCGAAGGCGAGGTCTTGCCGATGGTGCCGGCGCAGGACGGATAAACGTAGAACGCGCCCTCGGGCCGTGGGCATTCGATGCCCTTGGCCTGGTTGAGCATCGAGACCACGAGGTCGCGGCGCTCCTTGAACATCTTGTTATGCACCGGGATGAAATCCTGCGGACCGTTCAACGCTTCGACGGAGGCCCACTGCGCGATCGACGACGGGTTCGAGGTCGATTGCGACTGGATCGTCGCCATCGCCTTGATCAGGTCGGCCGGGCCGCCGGCGTAACCGATGCGCCAGCCGGTCATGCAATAGGCCTTCGACACGCCGTTCACCGTCAGCGTGCGCTCGTAGAGTTTCGGCTCGACCTGCGCAGGCGTCGCGAACTGGAAGTCGTCATAGACCAGGTGCTCGTACATGTCGTCGGTCATCACCCAGACATGCGGATGCTTCACCAGTACGTCGGTGATCGCCTTGAGTTCGGCGCGCGTGTACGCGGCACCGGTCGGGTTCGACGGCGAGCACAGGATGATCCATTTGGTCTTCGGCGTGATCGCCTTTTCCAGATCCTCGGGCCGCAGCTTGAAGCCGCTCGATGCCGGGCACACGACGGGGACCGACTCGCCGCCGGCCAGCGCCACCATTTCCGGATAGCTGACCCAGTACGGCGCCGGGATGATCACCTCGTCGCCGGGATTGAGGGTTGCCATCAGCGCATTGTAGAGCACCTGCTTGCCGCCGGTGCCGACGATGACCTGGTTCGGCTTGTAGGTCAGGCCATTCTCGCGCCGGAACTTGTTGATGATGGCTTCCTTCAGCTCCGGAATGCCGCCGACATCGGTGTACTTGGTCTTGCCGGCCTCGATGGCGCGGATCGCCGCCAGCTTGATGTTGGCGGGCGTGTCGAAGTCCGGCTCGCCGGCGCCAAGGCCGATGACGTTGCGGCCCGCCGCTTTCAGCGCGCGCGCTTTATCCGTGACCGCGATGGTCGCGGACGGCTTCACACGGGCGAGCGCGGCGGACAGGAAGGGCATCATGATCTCCTGGCAAACGTCGTGACTTCTGAAATTCACGACTCTTTTTGATGGGAACGCTGCACCCTAAGGCGCTGCGCGCTGCATCGCAAGAAGCTTGGCCAAACAACGGCCAAACTTTGGGGAACGTTGCGCGGGCTCGGTACGATCGGAGCAATCCGAACGCAATATTCGCAAAGTTCCGCGGGCCGAATTGACTCATATCTGACAAGCCGCGGGTCAGGCAGAGAGGGCGCAACTCCCGGAGCGGCTGACGGCCGAGCGCCACCTACCCTCAAGGGCCAAAGCGAAGCCGCACGGTTCAACGCCAAGCTGTGTCGCCGCGATCTGCATCCGCTCTCGATGATGGCCCGCGAAGTCACTTTCGGACGTGTGATGGCCACCGCCCCCGATCCTGGGTCCCGGCTCTGCGCCGCGTCCGGAACACGAAAGCTTTTGGGTCAACGACCGATCTCCGTTCCCCGAACGCAGCAGACGCGCAGCGGCGCGCCGCAGGGCCGGTGCCCACGCGCCGGGTCCATGGTCATCACCCCGAGGCGTGACGCAGCCAGCATCGTCGCGCAGGATTGAATCGATCCGCTCGTCCGTTCCCGACCATGTGATGCGTTGCCCGACTGAGTCGTGGCATGGCATGCTGCGCGCGTGCAGTGCAGTAGAGGTTTTCGACTTTTTCCATTCCGCGGGTCTTGCGACGCATTCGTATCGGCATCATTGTTTAGCCGCGTTGCGGCGCGAAGGCTTTCCGCAGTTCGCTCCTCGCGCGCGCCCCTCGACCTCTGTGAACCCAACGACAATGTACAAGCTCTATTCGATGCAGCGCTCCGGCAACAGCTACAAGGTCCGCCTTGCGCTGGCGCTGCTCAACGCGCCCTATGAAGCTATCGAGGTCGACATTCTCCGTGGCGAAAGCCGCACGCCGGAGTTTCTGGAGAAGAACCCCTCAGGACAGGTGCCGCTGTTGGAAGTCGCCGAAGGACGCTACCTCGCCGAATCCAACGCCATTCTCTGGTATGTCTGCGGCGGCACGTCGCTGGCGCCGGAGTCGCGGGTCGAGCGCGCCGAAGCGCTGCAATGGATGTTCTTCGAACAGCACGCGCTGGAGCCCAATATCGGCGCCGCATATTTCTGGCTGTCGCTGGTCAAGGGCGGCCGCGACCTGCAGACGCATGCGCTGGAGGACTGGATGGAGCGCGGCTATGCGGCGCTTCAGGTGATGGAAAACCATCTCAAGACCCGCGCCTATTTCGCGGCCGGACAACTCACGGTCGCCGATATCGCACTGTACGGCTACACCCATGTCGCTGACCGCTGCGACTACGACCTCGCGACCTTCCCTGCCATCCGCGCCTGGCTGCGGCGGGTCGAACAGACTCCCGGTTTCGTGACGATGGACTGGCAGCCGGAAACCGAGGTCGACGACCAGGCCGGCATCGCTGCAGGCGCATAGCCAGCCTCGCCCCTCTCACTTTCGCGCGAGCACTCCGCCAAAAGTTAATAATAGCGGGCATAACGTTAACCTTTGCCGCGATTCCGCCATTTTCAGCCTCTGATTGCCGCAATATTGCCGGTGATCGTTGCAAGATTTTCCTGATGAGGAGCGGGTGATTCGTCCCGCGTTACAAGGATTTAGACTATGATGCGGTCACCCGGCGCGGTCGGCTTCGAGAGCAGCCGCGCGCCCGTCGCTTCTTCCCGATTGCTTGGTGCCATCGCCACCTCGCTTGCGATCGGCACACTTTCGCTTTGCCTCGTGGTCACCCTGACGGTGCTATCGATCAAGGCCACCGTCGCGATGCCCATTCCGTGACAGGTCCAGCCTTTTTGTTTGCATCATTGGACTAGCGAACGCGCGATGATCAGCATCGCGATGTAGACCAGAATGAAGACACCCGTCGGCCTTGTGACCGTCGCCTTGACGGTAGCGATCCTGCTCGCCGTCTCCTTCCTGATCGCCACCGGCACGCGCGGCGAAGAGCCGGCGTTCGACTCGTCGGCGGGCGAACTCGAGGTTCGCACCATTGCGAGGGGCCTCGTCAATCCGTGGGCGCTGGCATTCCTACCCAATGGAACGATGCTGGTGACCGAGCGTCCCGGCCGCATGCGCCTCGTCAGCGCGGAGGGCCAAGTCTCGCCGCCGCTCAAGGGCGTGCCTGACGTGTGGGCCTCAGGCCAGGGCGGCCTGCACGATGTCGTCACCGACAATTCCTTTGCGCAGAACCGGACCATCTATTTCTGTTACGCCGAACGGACCACGGGTGGCGGCCGCACCACGGCCGCGCGCGCAAAGCTGAGCGACGACAATGGCCGTCTCGACGAGGTCAAGATCATCTTCCGCCAGCAGGGGCCGCTATCGTCAGGCAATCACTATGGCTGCCGCATCGCGCAGGCCGATGATGGCAATCTGTTCGTGGCGCTCGGCGATCACTTCACCCATCGCGACCAGGCGCAGAATCTCGGCAATCATATCGGCAAGGTCGTCCGGATCGCGCCGGATGGTTCGGTACCGGCAGGCAATCCGTTCGCCGGCCGCGCCGATGCCAAGCCGGAGATCTGGAGCTACGGGCACCGCAACGTGCAGGCGCTCGCGATCAATCCGGCGAGCGGCGAGCCCTGGGAAATCGAGCACGGACCGCGCGGCGGCGACGAGGTCAATGTCGTCGGCAAGGGCAAGAATTACGGCTGGCCGGTGATCGGCTACGGCATCGATTATTCCGGCGCGAAAATCCACCAGAGCACGGCCAAGGACGGCATGGAGCAGCCGCTCAAATATTGGGTGCCGTCGATCGCGCCGTCAGGCATGGCCTTCTACACCGGAAAGCTGTTTCCGAAATGGAACGGCAGCCTGTTCACCGGCGCGCTGCGCAGCGCAATGCTGGTGCGGCTGACGCTGAACGGCAACACGGTGACGTCGGAGGAACGCCTGCTGCAGAACCTGCACGAGCGTATCCGTGATGTCCGCCAGGGACCCGACGGCGCGCTGTGGCTGCTCACAGATAGTTCGAACGGACGGGTATTGCGGGTGGCGCCGGCGGTGAAATGACGACGATCTGAACAAAAGCGCTCACCATTTGTGGAAGATCAGAAACGCACCCGCGGCGATGAGGAGAAAGCCGAGTGCGTGATTCCACGCTAGCGGCTCCTTGAGATAGAGCACCGAGAAGCAGGCGAATACCACCAGCGTGATCACTTCTTGCATGGTCTTGAGTTGCGCCGCCGAATACACCGCGCTGCCCCAGCGGTTGGCCGGCACCGCCAGCCAGTACTCGATGAAGGCGATCCCCCAGCTCGCCAGCACCACCATTGGCAATGGGCTTTCCTTGAATTTCAGATGGCCGTACCAGGCAAAGGTCATGAAGATGTTGGAGGCAAACAGCATCAGGATCGGCAGCAGCGTCGGCGAAACAGTGGGCATCGATGTCCTCTTGCAAAATGTCGAGCAGCTCAATGGTCGGGTGCAGTACCCCGTTCCTCAACTCGATATCATTTGATTTCAAAAATGCGAAAGTCTTACGCATGCCCGCAACGCTCTCTTAGGACTGGCGGCAGAAAGGCGTGCACAATCGCAACAATCAGGCATGCTTGCGTCTTATTCCCGGCAAGTGGCGAGAACGGGTATGCAGTTAGACTGGCGCGCAATCTCCGGTCCGGCTCTCACGACAGCGACGGCGATGATCGCCTTCGTCGTCGACCGGCACTTCGTTGCAGTCCCCAATCCCGCGCCGCTATTCGTCTGCATCGTCGCCTTTGCCGCTTCCATCAGCGGCATCGTCTCCGGCATGGCCAGCGCCATCATTGCGGTGACGTCATCGGCGCTGTTCTTCCTCAACCACCGCGCTACGCCCGGTTACGACATGTCCGACCTGGCGCGCATGCTGCTGCTGGCGGCGACCGCCGGCGGCACCGCGCTGATCACCGGCTTGTTGCGGAAAAGATGGGTCGATGCGTTCGCGTGGGAGAAGAAGCATCACGCTACCGCGGAGCGCCTGTCGGCCGCGCTCGACCAGGTCGATATCGGCATCGTGCTGCTCGATTCCGCCACCCGCGCCGAATTCATCAACCGCGCCTTCCGCGACTATTTCAAGCTGTCCGACGAGCAGGCCGACAGCAAGCCGCCCTTCATCGCGCTGATGTATCACGGCCGCGACACCGGCGCCTGGCAACTGCCGGAGGACGAGTTGAGCACCTTCATCGCCAAGCGCACCGAGATGATACGGACAGGCGATTCCACGCCGATCAACGTCGGTCTCGCGGACGGACAGGTTCTGCGCTTCACCTGCACGGCGCTTCCCGACGGCGGACGCATGCTGAGCTACACGCCGGTCACCGACCTCGTTCGCCACACCGACGATCCCGGCAGCGCGGAGTATTATCGCGCGCTGCGCGGCAGCCATCGCAGCCTCGCTGGGCACCTCGGCGCCGCGGAGTAGCGAAGCGATAAGTTGATCGTCTGCAGCCACATCTGTAATAATCAACAGACATCCCTCCTTGCCGCGTCCCTGGCGCGCCATCTCTTAACCAAAACGGAATCGCGCATGCCTGGCGACCTCACCATCCGCTTCGTCACCCGCCAGGACTACGCGCAATGGCTTCCGCTATGGGACGGCTACAACGCCTTCTATGGCCGTTCGGACGCGACCGCGCTGGCGCCCGAGATCACGGCGATGACATGGGCGCGCTTCTTTGATGCTTATGAGCCGGTGCATGCGCTGGTGGCCGAGAGCGGCGGCGAGCTGCTCGGGCTGACGCATTATCTGTTTCACCGCTCTACGACCATGATCGAACCGAACTGCTATCTGCAGGACCTCTTCACCAGTGCCGCAGCGCGCCGCAAGGGCGTCGGCCGCGCCTTGATCAACGGCGTCTACGAACAGGCAAAGCTCGCCGGATGCTCCCGCGTCTATTGGCAAACGCACGAGACCAACCACACCGCGATGCAGCTCTACGACAAGGTGGCGGACCGCTCCGGCTTTGTCGTGTACCGCAAGATGCTCTGAGGCACGGCTTTCGGCCGACCTGTGGATAAGTTCTGCTGTCACGCGCGCGTAACAAAGCGCGGCTAGCCTGCCCCTGCGTCTGATCAGGCCCCCCGTCTCAGATCACGCGCCCCAGCGGTCCCCGTCAGTCGCCGCGTCTGACCGGGGCCGCATCTTTTTGTGCCGCATAGCTGCCAAGCGCGGGCGCTGGTCACCCCGCTGCTTGCGGGGCGAAGCTGTGCGCGCCACAATGCGCCCTCTCCCCGCTCTTCCCACAGGATCGATCCATGCAAATTCGCAACCTCGGCGGCTCCGGCCTGCGTGTTTCCGCCGTCGGCCTCGGCTGCAACAATTTCGGCCAGCGCACCGATCTGGAGACCTCGCGCAAGGTCATCCACAAGGCGATCGACCTCGGCATCACCCTGTTCGACACCGCCGACATCTATGCAGGCATGGGCGGCTCCGAGACCGTGCTCGGCACCGTGCTCGGCGACCGCCGCAAGGATATCGTGCTGGCGACGAAATACGCGAAACCGATGGCGACCGACGGCACCAAGCAGGGCGCCTCGCGCCGCTACATCATGTCCGCGGTCGAGGCCAGCCTGAAGCGGCTGAAGACCGACTACATCGATCTCTACCAGCAGCATGAATACGATCCCCTGACGCCGATGGAAGAGACGCTGCGCGCGCTCGACGATCTCGTGCGCCAAGGCAAGGTCCGCTACATCGGCAATTCGAACTTTCCGGCCTGGCGCATTGCGGAGGCCGAAATGATGGCGCGGCAGATGAACGTCAACCGCTTCGTCTCCTGTCAGGATGAATACAGCCTCGTGGTGCGCGGCATCGAGAAGGATTTGCTGCCGGCGGCGCAGGAATACAAGCTCGGCCTGCTGCCGTTCTTCCCGCTGGCGAGCGGCCTCCTCACCGGCAAATACAAGCGCGGCACTGATGCCCCCGCCGACACCCGCTTCGCCAAGGCCCCGGCGCTGAAGGACCGCTACGTCACGGCGCGCAACGAGGACATCGTCGAAAAGCTCCAGTCGTTCGCACTGGAGCGCGGCCACACCATGCTCGAACTCGCCTTCTCCTGGTTAGCCCAGCGCCCGCAAGTCGCAAGCGTCATTGCCGGCGCCACCCGCGTCGAACAGATCGAGCAGAACGTGAAGGCGATCGGCTGGACGCTGAGCGCCGAGGAGATGGCGGAGATCGATGGGATTACGAAGGGATGAGGGCTTGCGTCCTCTCCCCCCGCAACTGAACGCCTTCCAGGCTGGACCTGTAGAGCGCAAATGTCAGCAGCGGCCACAGCGCGTAGGCGTGATTGGTCTTGCGGTCCGCATGGTCCCGCCAGAGCTCGCGGATCGCGTCGGGTTCAAGATACGGCTCGAAAATGTAGCGCGACCGCTCGAACGCATTTTCGCACAACGGACGCAACGGACCGCGCAGCAATCCGGCCAGTGGATTATTGAAACCCCGCTTCGGCGCATCAGTGATCTCCGCCGCCGCGCCCTTGCCGCGCAGTGCTTTCCGCAACAACGGCTTGGTCGGCCCGCGCAGCGGCACCAGCAGGTCGAGGGCGCAGCGCCCGGAAAATTCCATGATACGCCGGTCGAGAAACGGCACACGGATCTCGACGCCGTTCGCCATGCTCATCGCGTCCGTCTTCATCAGCAAACCGGTCGGAAGGTGATAGGTCTGGTCCGCGATCAGGCAGCGATCCAGAAGCGTTGGCCCGTCCGCCTGCTCGATCGCGGCTCTATAGCCGGCCATCGGGCTTTGCTCCGCGAGGTGGCGGAGCGCAGGGCCGTACAGGCGGGGAATGAGGAATTCCGGAACATAGCGCCGCCATTCGGCATGGGCATAGAGACCGCCGGAGGCGATCCCGAGCAGGAAGCGCGACAGCAGCGCAGTTGCCGGCAACCGCGTTTCGTTCGCTCCCGACGAGGCGTAGGTCCACCTTCCGGCCGTTCTCGCGACGCCCCCCGGAATCATACCGCCGAAGCGCTCGGCCAGCCGCGATGCCCGGTAGGTCGAGTAGCCGCCGAAGAACTCGTCGGCGCCGTCGCCGGAAAGCGCCACTGTGGAATTGCGGCGCAGCTCGGCGGTCAACAGCAACAGCGGACCGGCGCTTTCGTCCGCGACTTGGCCATCGAAATGGTGCACAACACGGGCAAGCGTAGCGTCGGGCACCGGATCGTCGCTCACCTGCACGATCCGGTGCGGCAGCGCGGTCTGCCGCGCCACCATCGAGGCGATTTCCGTTTCGTCGTGGGATTGCTCGGCAAACGCGGCGGTGACGAGCGGAAATTTGCCGCGTCTGGCGACGGAATAGGCCACCATCGAACTGTCTATGCCGCCGCTCTGCAGGATTCCGACCGGCACGTCGCTGATCAACTGGTCGCTGACGACCTGATCGAACAGGGGCAAGAACGCATCGACGGCGTCGTCGAGATTCTTAAAGTCTCTGGTCCGCCGCGGTCGCCAGAAACGCCGCAACGCCTCGCTGCCGTTCTCATAGACCACGATCGAGCCCGGCTCGACCTGGCGAACGTGCCGCATCGTCGTCGTCGTCGGCCCGACATAACCCATCGCGAAGAAGCGATGCAGCCCCTCTGGTTCCATCTCGCGCGGGTGCTCCGGATCGGCCAGCAGTCCCTTGATCTCGCTGGCGAAGCGAACAACGCCGCCCACCTTCGAGAAAAACAGCGGCTTGGTTCCGATCGAGTCGCGCGCCAGGATCAGGCGCTTCGCGCCGGCATCCCACAGCCCGATCGCGAATATTCCCTCGAGGCGCGAGAACAGCCCCTCGCCCCAAGCGAGATAGCCAGCCGGCAGGATCTCGGTATCGCAATGCGAGCGGAAGGTGACGCCGAAATCCCGTTCGAGTTCGGAACGCAGTTCGGCCTCGTTGTAGATCTCGCCGTTGTAGGTGACGGTTATTCGGCCGCTCGGGTCGCTCATCGGCTGCCGGCCAGCCGAGGAGAGATCACGGATGGCCAGACGCCGATGTCCGAAGCCGATCGCGCCGTTATGCCATGTTTCGCCGGCGTCGGGGCCGCGATGCGACAGCACGGCGGTCATCCGGGCCAACACGGCCGGATCGACGCTGCGACCATCGAAATTCAGGATACCGGCGATACCGCACATGGACTGGATCGGATCAGGACTGCGGGAGGAGCGAGAAACGGGAGCAATAACGCATGGGCACCGAGGATAGCGCGCCTGCGCGGCACGAACAATGAACTAGCGCGGACAATCGATCGCCTTTCCCGGATATGAGGCAAACCTGAGCAGCCGGATGCGGCCGGTATCGATCACCTCCGCGGCTTCGCGCGACGCGAACACGCCTGGCTCGCTCCCTTTCGGCAACGCGAGCACGACATTGAAATCGCCGCATACACGCGCCACGACCTTGTCGACATCGGCAAAATTGTCCGCATGGTGTACCAGCTTGAAGGCAGTGCCTACATGCACGGAGATCGGGTCAGCCTGAAGAACCGGCGATACGACGACGTCCTTGTAGGCCGTGTTGCGGCCAATATCGCTCCACATCAGGTAGGCGTCGCGATCGACCCGTCCTCTCAAAGCATAGCTTTGGTAGTCTGTCACATCCACGGCGTAGTAGAGCGCGGGTCCGGCTAAAAGCAGGCCGATCACCGCGAGGCCAGACCGCCGGGACGGGTCACTGGACTCGCCAATCGACTGTCGAACCAATATGAAAGCCGCGATCGGCAGCAGGGCGAACGGAACCATGGAATAGGCGAACAACGCCTTCGAGATCGCCCATCGGTGAATGAACGTATGCTGATAGATCACCAGCATATGCAGATAGAACGGAACGGTGATCAGCAGCAGAATTGACATCGTCGCAAAGATCGACCGGCGTTCGAAGGGGTCACGGGCCCGCCGAAACGCCGTGATGAGCAATCCCAGCGTCACCAGCGTGGAAACCGCGATCAGCGGGAACGCAAACTGCGAATAATAGTCCTGGTGCATCTCTTCGAAGAAGGCCTTGGCAAATCCGGTGATGGGACTATCAGCGGTCATGTTCATCCGCTGCAGGATTTTGTAGAATAGGTGCTTGATCGAGGCAGAGGCACTCATCGCGCCCGGCGCCAGAAACCGCCAGGCAAGGAAAATCGAAAAGGCCGAAAACGGCAGCAACAGCAGGCCGAAAAACCGGCGCAGATTCATCCGCTCGAGGACGCCGGCATATCCGGCGACGAAGCGACTGACCAGCCAGAAGATGAACAACGTGTAGGACAGCCAGTCGACGAAAAATGCCAGATAAATTGTGGTCAGTTGCAGGGCAGTGATGACCCATTGGTCGCGTCGCGACCTCGCGCCGTAATACAGCACCTCGAGCAGCAGGAATATAGCGGTGAATATCAGGACCGCGGTCACAACGTCGTAGATCTGCGAAAATGCGTAGATCAAGCCGCGCGAGAGCAAAATCGGAAACGCAACTCCGAGCGCAAGCAGCCCGCTGGCCACGCTGCCGAGCCGGTTCATCAGCGCGAGATTGTAGACGGCGAGCGCGGCCGACAGGGCGATCAGCCCGTGCATGATGACGTTGATCCAGTTGATCAGCGGGATGCTCGGCTGGATGCTCAGAAATTTTGCGGCAAGGTAGACGATGACAAAGGCGCCCGGCGGCCAGGAATCGTAGATGCCGCGCAGCTCCATCGTCGGCGTTTCGATGGAGAGCGGCGCGCGCGGGGTGGCGAACAACAAATGCCGCGCGCCCTCGTCCCACCAGATCCGCGCCCACATACTCGCCGCCGCCGTGGTGACGTCGGCGTCAAATACAGGGATTTGGTCCATATAGGGAAGCCGTTGCCGGAAGGTATAAAGCCACACCACCAGGACGCCAAATGCGACCAGCCCACCTACCAAACGTCGAGAACGCATGGAATCTTCCTAAGCGCCAATCCGCTCCGCGGTTGATATCGCGATTGCGCGGAGTTGTGCAATGAATGCTGATACTGCTCAACCTGCGAGGCTTGGAAACCCCTTATTCAACTTTAGGGGCATGCACGCTAGGCCACTTTCGCCGGTCGCGTTCCGACCACCGTCCAGCTGTATCCGTAGCGAAAGTGCGTTTGAATGTCGGCAAAGCCGTTCAATTCGAGCAGGGCGCGCGCCTCGGCTTCGCAATAGTACTTCGCATACGCCGGTCTCAATTGATCGTATATTACCAGATAGCGCTTCGAACGCGAAAACCGGCCCAGCACGTTCTTGACGTAGTCACGGAGAGGCAATCCAGGCATCAGACGGCAGGCCAAAATATAGAGGTCAAGCGCCAGCAACAGCACATGCGCGAGTGCCGCTACTAAAAAATGTGGAAGTCGCGTGGTCAGGACGCGCAATGCACGAATGCCGGTTACGATGACGCCGCTGCCCTCCTTCCCATAAAGCCAGACAATCATCTTCCCGCCCGGGCGCAGCGCATCCAGCGAAGCGGCGATCACGGGATCGGGATCCGGGATATGGTGAATTACGCCGATCGAGACGACAAGATCATACGCACCTTCCGCGGGAATTTCGTGTCCCGCCTTATTGAGAAGCACCACCCGGTCTGCATCGTCCGAGAGATTGCGCTTCAGCACCTCGAAAGCCGCCGACGGTTCTATCGCGGTGACCTCTTTCGCTCCGGCCTGCAGGAGCATTTTCACAATACGACCCGTACCGCTGCCGATCTCCGCAACGCGCTTCCCTTCCAGGTCCTCGAGCCTGAACAAGGGCTCGAGGGTTCCCTTCAGAATGCCCACGTCTCCGTAGTATCCTTCATTGTCCGTGTAACGCAGCCATTGATCCCCGAAATCAGATATTGTCTCATTTGAGAGGCGGGACTGGGACGCTGTAGTGCTCATCGTGCTTCCTCAACGACATCGCGGAATCCGCCACCGGGGTCCGAACGTTCAGCACAGCCGATTGGCGAAGTTCCTCGTGGACGGCCTGGCTGGGATGGAGGATCGCGGCTGTTGATATTGCGACGGTACGAAGCTATGCAATAAATCTGCCTTTTGCGCAACTCTCGCGGGAGCGGCGGAAGGCATTGTAACTAAAGTCATTTTGCGAATCGGATGATGGATAGCTCCCGTCAGAAACAACATTACGCCGACATCCACGATGCCTACGAGGCGCATTACTACGATGCGTCATCGATGAGGTATCGGTCGCGTTTTATCTATGACTGGCTGTTCGATCGCATCGATCTGAGCAACGCCAGCATCGCCGATCTTGCCTGCGGCAGCGGGCACAATTCACTGGCCGTCATGGAACGCTTCAGCGGCGTGCGTACCGTCGGGTTCGACATCTCCGAGCCGGCCTGCGCATCGTACCAGCGCACGACGGGAAACGCCGCGCAGGTGCTCGACCTGACGCGGCCCGCCGAGATCAAGGAGCAGTTTGACGGCGCGATCGTCGTCGGCGGGCTTCATCATTGCGTCATGGATCTCGGGCAGACGTTGCGTAACATCGCAGCGATGGTGAAGCCGGGCGGCCACCTGCTGATGATGGAACCAAGCGCCGATTTCGCACTCAACGTGGTACGGGACAAATGGTACGCCTCGGATAAATATTTCGATGCGCCGACCGAGCAGGCGCTGTCGCACGATGCCATCCTGAAGCAGGCTTCGCCCTACTTCGAAGGCGAAGCAGTCCGCTATTTCGGCGGGCTGGCCTATTTTCTTATCCTCAACAGCCTCATCATGCGCGTGCCTCTCGGCGCCAAGCCGGTGCTGTGGCCGATCGTCAAACCGATCGAAGTCGCGCTCGGCGGCATTCCATGGTCCGGCATGTATCCCTGTTTCCTCGCCAAATGGAAGCGCACCGCCGTGCCAGTTTCCGGCGCCGCCACCGTTCGATAGGGCTTTCCGTTGAGCAAAGACATATCCGCAACCCAGCAAATGGCGCCGACCTTCTCCAGCGCCATTGCCGATGCACACAACTACATGGACTGGATCATCGGCACCATGCACCCGTATTTCGGCCATGACGTGCTCGAAATCGGGATCGGCCACGGCAGCTATTACGAATATCTCGGCAAGCTCGGCCGCTATCGCGGCGTTGACATCGATCCGGACAACGTCGCCAATTCGCGCGCGCGATATCCTGACGGCAGCTTCGAGCTTGCAGATATCACCTCGGACGAGTTCAGATTGAGCCTTCCGCCGGGCAGCGTCGACACCGTGGTGTGCTGCAACGTCATCGAACACATCGAAGACGACAATCGCGCGGTCTCCAACATGGCCAACGCGCTTGGCCCTGGCGGTCATCTATTGATCCTCGTGCCGGCGCTGCAGCAGCTTTACGGCGACCTCGACCGGCTCGCCGGCCATCACCGCCGATACAACAAGCCGCTGATGCTGAAGGCCTGCGCCGGGGCGCCGATCGAGATTCTCGAACTGCGCTATTTCAACCCGATCGGCGGGCTGGCGTGGTGGATCAACAGCTTTGCGAAACACGAATCACTGGATGATTCCGCGGTCAACGCGCAGATCCGGATTTTCGACAAATATGTGCTGCCGATTTCGAGGCTGGTCGATCCATTGACCCGCGGCTTCTTCGGCCAATCCCTGATCTGCATAGCGCGCCGGACATGATCTCGATCGTTATCCCCGCATTGAACGAGGAGCGCGGCATCGGCGCGACCGTCGCGAACATCACCAGCGTGCTGGCTGCCGCCGAGCTGGTGCCGTTCGAGATCCTCGTGGTCGATGATGGATCATCGGACGGCACCGGGAAGGCCGCGGCGGAAGCCGGCGCCCGGATCATCCGCCATCCCCACAATGTCGGTTATGGCCGGTCCCTCAAGAAGGGGATCGAAGAAGCATCGTACGACATGATCGCCATTTGCGATGCCGACGGCACCTACCCGGCAGCGGCCATTCCCGACCTTGTCCGGCTTTACAACGAGGGCTTCGATATGGCCGTCGGCGAGCGCCACGGCCCCCACTATCGGCAATCCGCACTCAAGATGCCGCTGCGTGCGATATTGCGCTTCCTCGTCGAGTGGACCGCCGGCCGCCGCATTCCGGACATCAATTCGGGCCTGCGCGTGTTCAGCCGCACCGCGGCGATGAAGTACTTCCCGCATCTGTGCGATACGTTCAGTTTCACGACGTCCATGACGCTCGCCTATATGATGACGCGACGCTTCGTCACCTATCACAAGGTCGACTATTTCGAGCGAACTGGCAGCAGCAAGGTGCGCCTTTTCAAGGATTCCCTGAAAACGCTGCAGTACATCATCGAAGCGATCGTCTACTACAATCCCTTGAAGCTCTTTCTGCTGTTCAGTCTGATCTGCACCGTCATCGCCGCGATCACGATGCTGATCTCCCTGTACTTCTCGATCGTGACGGGAATCATGCTCGCAGTCGGCACCGCGATGGCCGCGATCATCATGTTCGGCATCGGTCTGCTGGCGGTGCTGCTCAAGCAGATCATGGACAAGGCCTGAACGCGGCGAATTACCGGTGCGTGCGCTCAGCTCACCAGCCCCTGCATCGGCTTCACCGTGGCGCTCTCCGGGAACACGCTCTCCGCCAACACCTTCTCAGCCAGCCCGAACTGATCCTTCAGCACGCCTTTCATGACCGCGCGCAGATCGGTGGTCGGCGCGAGGTCGCGGCCCTGATAGAGGCTCGCCGGCTTCAGCCCCGGCCAGTCCGCGATCACCCGCCCGCCGTTCACGGCGCCGCCGGCGAGCAGCGCGACGGTGGCGGTGCCGTGGTCCGTGCCTTGCGTGCCGTTGATGCGCGCGGTGCGGCCGAACTCCGTGGCGACCATGATCACCGTGTCGCGCCAGCGCGGCCCCAGCCCGGTTTCGAATTCGGCGAATGCGCCGTCGAGCCCACCGAGCAGTAGCGCCAGCCGGCCGACCGGGCCGCCTTCATTGGCATGCGTGTCCCAGCCGTCGAAGGCGAGCGCGCCGATCCGCGGGCCGTTGTCGGCCGCCATCAGCCGGGCCACGCCGCGCGCCGCCAGCCGCATCGCGGCTGCGCCGCCAGCGCCGGGTTTCGGTTTCATGTCGTCGCCCTGCGCGGCCTTGTCGAGCGCGAGGCCCTGCTTCAGCGCCGAGCCCAGCGCAGCGTCCCGGTGCTGATAGAGGTCGAGCAGCCGCATCGCGGTATCCTCGCTGGCCTGCGGCAGCGCGAGCGGCGCCCAGCCAACGGTCGGTGCCGCGCCGCGCAGCACCAGCGGCGTGATCGGGCCGACAGCGAGCCCGCTCGTCGCCCGCTCGCCTTTCGGCAGGCCTTCCAGCGCGCGGTTGAGCCAGCCGGACTGCACCCGGCCGGGGCCGGCAAAGCCGCTTTCGAACACGTCCTGCCCGTCGAAATGCGAGCGGTCGCGATAGGGCGTCGCCACCGCGTGAATCACCGCGGCTTTCTTCTCGC
Organism: Bradyrhizobium sp. AZCC 1719; assembly: GCF_036924525.1. Classification (NCBI taxonomy): domain Bacteria; kingdom Pseudomonadati; phylum Pseudomonadota; class Alphaproteobacteria; order Hyphomicrobiales; family Nitrobacteraceae; genus Bradyrhizobium; species Bradyrhizobium sp. AZCC 1719. The sequence continues at coordinate 470,491 of NZ_JAZHRU010000001.1, forward strand.
GATACATCCGCGCGAATTCAGGCATCGCCGGATGCAGTGAGAAGAAACTGTCGAGCGGCAGCGCCGCGTTCGGCCCGCCCGACGACAACGCGATCGCGCCGTGCAGGCCGGCGTAGTCGGGGTCGCCCGTTGGAGCGACGGTGGCGAGCCCGTCGAGCGCGCCGCGCAGAATCACGAGCACCAGCCGCGGATCGCGGCCGTCGGCCGCGCGCGCGAACTTCGGCAGGTAGGCCCACGCCGCAAAGGAGGCGCCGCCGAGCAGCACGGCACGCCGCGTCGTCGGCAATGACCGCACGTCTTCACAGCAACCCATTGTCGTTTCCATGGACGTCATCTCCTCTGGAATTCCGGCGACATCAACAACAGCGCCAGCGCCTGCTGCCGCGATTCCGCGCGCTCGATGGTCCGCCGCGTCTCCACCGACGCGGTGTCGGCGGCCGCGAGCTCGAGCAGGTCGCGCGTATCGACGCCCTCGGCGAGCCTTGATGCAATCTGCGTGGAGATATCGAGGCGCAATTTCATGCCCTCCGGCGCCAGCCATGCAGCGTTGCTATCGGGAAAACCGTTCGGCCCGGCCGGCGACCATAATGGCTGACCGAGCGCCCTCAGGCCGGCGAGATAGAGGTTGGGATTGTTCGGAATCTGCGCCAGCAGCCGGCCGGCCGCGACGAGAAATTCGTAAGGCGAGCGGATCTTGGTGAGCGGCGCGCTCCAGGCCTCGTCGGAATCGACCAGCGCCAGCGCCAGCGCCTTTAGATCGCCGTCGGTTTTCGTGAAGACATCGGCGAGCCGCGCCACCAATGCCGGTGGCGGATCGTCCGATACGAAATGGCGCGCAAATTTTCCTGCGATGAATTTCGCAGTCGAAGGATGCCGCGCGATATCCGCCAGCACCGCCTCGCCCTGCGCCACGCCTTCGGCATCGTAGACCTTGCCCATCACCCGCTGCGCGCCCGGCTGGTGCGCATTGGCATTGAACACGAAGGTGCCGGGCGCGCCGAGCTGGCCCAACCTTCCCGCATAGGTCCAGCCCGTGATGATGTTCGCTAGCGACGTCACGTCATCCTGCGAATAGCCGCCGCCGACGCCGAGCGTATGCAGTTCCAGGATTTCGCGTGCGAGATTTTCGTTCAGTCCGCGGTTGCGGTTTTTCCCGGCGCGCGAATCCGGGCCCAGCGATTGCTGGTTATCGAGGAAGAACAGCATCGCCGGATGCTGCTCGACCGCCTTCAGCATATCGGCGAAGCGTCCGAGCACGTGCGGCCGGATCGCCTCGCGCTCGAACGAGCCGGCCCACATCCGCGCCGGCCCGCCCTTGTTGGCGGAAATGCAGAAATGATTCGACCAGAACACGACAAGCCGCTCGGCAAATCCGCCATCGGCGACGACGGCCCGCTGCAGCCGCGCCAGCGCCTCGGCGCGAAAGGTTTTCTGGATGATGTTGAGCGGTTGTGGCGCAGGTTTTGGCGCATTGGGCTGCATCGCTTCCGCCGGTGCCATCGCGCCGGGATTCTCCGCAGGCTTGGCCTGTGGCTCCCGGGGTGGCTCCTTGGGCGCCATCTCCATGGCGATGCCGTTGAGTGAGAGGTTTCGCCGCTGGCCCTTGACTTCGGGCCGCGGTGAAGCGCCTTCGCCTGCAGCCGGCGGCGCGGCCGATTTGGCGGCGGCCTGGCGAGCCTGCTGGATTTCGAACTGATAGTCGAACACCGCCTTGCCGAGCGCGGGCGTCGACTGCAGCCCCGGCGCTTCGAGCAGCGCGCGATTGGGACGGCCGAGTTCCGCCTTGACGAAACCGCGCGGATCGGACGCGGCGTCGAGAACATCGCCGGATGCCCCGCCGCGCGCGCCGAAGCCGAAGCGATTGAGCGCAACGAGAGCTGCTTGCGAATCGCGGGCCATCGGATTTCCCTTAGAATTTCCCAGGCGTATAGTGGCGAAGTATAACGCGCCTCAGTGTGAACCCGGGATTAATTCCGCGTCAGGATTCAGCCTCGTTGATGACAGATCGTTTGGAAAATGCGGCCTCGCGCCGCCTCGCCTGCGCCGGCTGCGGCAACGAATTCGGCTGCAACCTGTCCGGCCCCTGCTGGTGCAGCGACGAGACGTTCCGCCTGCCGATGCCGGTGGACGGCAGCGATTGTCTCTGCCCGGACTGCCTGCGCAAACTCGCTAGCCAGCGCGCCGGCACGGGTGCCGCGTGATCGAGAAATGGAACGTCAGCGCCGTCCTGCTCGACATGGACGGCACGCTGCTCGACACCGAACGGGTCTATTTCGACAGCCTGGTCGCAGCGCTCACCGCGCATGGCTACACCGACGACGCCGTAAAGCTGTGCCAGGCGATGGTCGGCCTGCCCGGTCCGGAGTGCGAGGCCCTGCTGCAAGCGCGCTACGGAGACGGCTTTCCGCTTGCGGAGGTCAGCCGTGCCTTCGTCAGCAACCGCAATGAAATTCTCGGCGCAGGCTTGCCGCTGAAGAGCGGCGCGATCGAACTTTTGGATGCGCTGCGTGCGGCCGAATGTCCGATGGCGATCGTCACCTCCTCGTCGCTGCGCACGGCGAATGCGCATCTTGAGCTCGCGGGTATCCGCCACCGTTTCGAAACGCTGCTGACCCGCGACGACGTCGCCCGCGGCAAGCCGAGTCCCGATCTCTATCTGCTCGCGGCATCGCGGTTCGGCCTGAAGCCGGAGGCTTGCGTCGCCGTGGAGGATTCCAACCACGGCGTGGCCGCCGCGCATGCCGCAGGCGCCATTACCATCATGGTGCCTGACATGGTGACGCCGACGGACGAGTCGCGTGCGCGATGCGCAGCGGTGGTGCCGGATCTGAATGCGGTGCTGGCAATGCTGCGCGAGCGTGGCGCGTTAACGCGAAGCCGCTAGCAGCCGTCATCGCGAGCAACGCGACTTGTCCGCCGAAGCCTTGGCGAAGGCGGAAGCCGCTAGCCATAGCGCTACAAGCGGAGGCATCGATTGCGCCGCCGTTCCGCGCGGAACGATTTCGCCAAGGCCAGCGTTGTCTTTATTCCGTTGATAACGGAGACCATGATGACAAAGACCGCGCCTCCGATTCCCCCGGATAATCGGAGCCCCAAGGGCCCCGGCAGCGCGCCCCGCGTGCCCCTCGACACCACCAAAGGCCATCGCGACGACGAGAAGAACAACATCCGCGAACAGGGCGCACACGGCAATCTGACGCAGAACACCAGCCACCGGCGATCGGGGTGAGGGTGTTCAACCGCATTCTTCAGATTCGAATTTCAAACAACCGGTTCTCCGTTGTCGTCACCCGCCAACGGGTCGCGCAAATGCGCGCCCGATGACAGGCTCCGGCGGGTGATCCAGTTCCAGAGACGCCTGTGCTTGAGCGGAAAGGCTGCGGCGTACTGGATGCCCCGCCTTCGCGGGGCATGACAATCGAGAAGACACGCCCCTACACTCTCGCGGCGCGAAGCGCCCGAAGTCATGCGATCGGCGATGCCCTCGAAATCGAAGAAGGCGCAGGGAAAGCCGGGTGCCCAAACACCCGCAGTCGTGCGCAAGAATGCACACGGCGGACTGCAGGTGCGCCGGAACACCCGGCCTTCCCTGCGCAATGGTTTTACGGCTTATACCGTGCTCTCCCCGGAGCCGAATTCCTCTGGCCTCCGTCGCTGGCGGATTGACGATTGATCGAAGCCCGGTTGTGCCAGATCAATCTCCGCCAGCTTGACACCAGCAACGGGTGCCAGGACCACACGGCTTTGCCGTCCGCGGCTTCCCCGACCAGAATGTTTCGATCGGCCCGTATGCTGCCAAACCGAAGTCCTGGTCGAAGCGTTTAAGTGCCGGTCGTCTGCGCGCTGTTCGATCGCTCACGGGAGACCCGCCCTGCGATCAACTTGCGCACCCGACGCTGCCGCGTCCATCGCCTCCCGCGCCCAACGTCCGTGACGATCGCGATACGCCCCTCTAGCGGGTGCGGGATGGCGGGAGTTGTAGGAGTGATTTGGGGTAATCGCGAAGCGGTTTATTTTCGCAGCGAGGACTGGACCAAGCCATGCCTGATTTGCCAGGTCAGCTGCGCAATCGGTAGTAGTGGCCTCCTGTAAGCGTCGCTTCGGTTCGTCGACTTTGCGAGCGTGAAGCGCATCGAAAGTCACCTCGCCCCGCTCTTGCGGCGAGAGGTCGGCGCAAAGCGCCGGGTGAGAACAGCTACGAGCCGCTGTTCTTCGACGCGAACCAGTCGTTCGCCGAGCGGCGAGCGCAGCCGATGGTGTCGCTGCAACTAGTAACAAATGTGATGATGCTGTCGGTGCTGGCGGTGGCGGTCGGGCGGTAGCTTTCTCCGCTCGTCATTCCGAGGCGCCGCGAAAACGGCGAGCGAGGAATCAATAGCCACGATAGGGAGTGTGGCTTCCGGTCAGCCGTTGGCGCGAGAAGCCCCTCGTCGACAAGAAATGCTCTGTAGCGTATAAGCTACTAACACCTGCATCTCAGCAGGTGATATCCCGCTGACGTTGAGCGCTGAAATGGCCAAGGCAAAACCGTTCGATGCAGCCGAATATCTCGACAGCCCCGAGATGATCGCGGCGTACCTCAACGAGGCATTCGAATGCGAAGATGCTTCTGCAATCGCCGTTGCCATCGGCACGGTTGCCCGCCAGGCCCCACCGCTTCAGGAAGTTTGCGATCGCGGTGACGTGTGCTAGCTAGGTGCCGCGGTGAAAAAGGCCGTGATCCCGACTATGGAGGGGTGTCATGCGCAAGCATCGCGATCTCGAAAACCTCTCCAGCTTTTCGCATCACGCGTAAGCGGCGGAAGTCCTTCCCTTCAGAAACCCATGTCAAGCGCAGACGGCGTATCGTCCATGGCGAGGTCGAGCGGATTGAAAAATCCGGCCGCAATGACCTATGTAGGTGCAGTTTTCTGTCCAAGGTACGTGATCAATGACGCTCATTGTGGCTGGTGTCACTTCAGGAACAGGCTGGATCATATCGGACACCCTCATAACGGGCGGCACTATCCAACTTCGGGATCGAGAATATCAGGTCAAATGTCTTCCGGCGCAGGATAGGCAGTCCTTGGTTGCTTTTTCAGGCGACGCACACAACGGAGTTCAGCTGATTGAACAAGCGGCGGGCATGCCAAGTGGTCAGAATACCATCCGTATGTTGTGTCAGGCACAGACCGAAAATCCGAATGTAGATTTTCTTTATATGTACTTGGACGCGAGTACTCCGCGTCTTTTTAAGATATCCGGAGGCAATGCTCACGAAGTGGCCGCCACGTACATAGGCGAGAAGGATGCCTTCGAACAATTTCAACGCATTCGCCACGCGACCGAAATCGACCCCGTTCCAAAGTCTGTGGAGCATTTCATGTTTGGCAGCAAAGCTCCTAGGGAAATCCCCGAGGGCGTCTCTGAAGCTACGGTCTCGATGCTCCGGTTGTTTTTGCAGCGCGCTGAACGCGATGTTGGAGGATGGGCAGTACCCTATGTTCTCGTCGGCGAAGGCGCTTATTTGTGCGGTTATGCGCACGCGGTTTCTGATCCGATCTTGGATAAGGTTGGTCCGGGTGCGGTTGTCCCTCACGGCACCGCGGAAGCCGGGGGGTACGGTTTGGCCGTGACTGAGGTTCAGGACCCCGAGGGTATGGTGATCTACCGCCGGCAATCTCCAGGCGGGTTGATTTTGATCCGAGAAGGGCAAGGTTACAGAACAGTTCGAATTGAGGGCGCACCGGCAGAGTTTCGCGCCAAAGCTTCTAAACTGCTTGAGAAACCGGTCGATATATTCTTTAGCGACGACACCCCTGTTGGACTGCCTGAAAGCATAACCATTCTCCGTGATGAGCATGGTCAGCCCGCTGCAGCAATTGCAAAACGGGGCAACAATCTGTCGTTCTCGGTCTTAAACGTCGCAACAGCGTTCAAAAGTAAGGCGAAGCTTGATTTTGATGGTGGGCAAAAAGGGCTAGAACCGTTGACTGTACAGAACCTAAGTCTAACGCTCGCTGACGATAAGAGCCACGTGCATTTGCAGTTGCTGAACGATGGCAAAGTCGTTGGGGAATCGACATTAAATGCAGATGAAATGGATGCCGTGATCGCCGGCCTCGGACAATTTCGCGCTGCCCTAAACCAACAGGTGCGCCCAGAGCCGGACCAAAGCGGGGGAGCGCAGGAATTCCTTGTGGTCGACCCGGCTTGGCGTACTATTCAATCTCCCCATGCAGAAATCGACGGCATTGTAATGCGCCTGAGGCACATCGGGCTCGGGTGGGTTTCTTTCCTTTTCCCGCGCCATGAAGGTCGTGCATTAGGTAGGTGGCTTACGGAAACCTGTGTCGAGCCCGCTAAGCCGGTTTAGTTTGAATTAGACCGCCACTCCCAAATCGGAGCATGCCGCGAAGCCAAGCGAGGTCAGCCTTAGCGGAAGTCAGCTTCGTGGCCCGCTCGGAGCCGAGTTAGCCCGAAGCAGACATGAAGCGCTTAGGAGTACACGCGCGGATCACAGGCGAGTCATCTCTTCTTCCACCCACCTCGATGTCCCGGCGCGCCGCCGCTCGATCGCGGCGCCGGTCCGAACTCTGGCCCGGACTGCCGCGAGTCCGTCGGCTGGAAGATTTTGCAGCCGCTGCCGATCTCCGGCTTGCGCAGTTTGGCGCCGCTGGGGCGGTGGGGCAAGGATTCCGGGCCGTGCATTTCGTCGAGATGGGGTTTGTGGACTTTGGAGGTGGAAGGACCGCCGCTGCGGCTCACCCGCCCCCGACCGCCTGCGGCGGTCGACAGCGCGGAAGCTCGATGCCGCCGATCAGCCGGCGATCTTCCGAATATCTCGCAAGCCGGATATTTGGGTGCGCTCCCGAGCAGAGCGCCTACTCGCGCGATCGAAGCGGTCGAAAGGTTGGCGTGCTCCTGCTCGCCAACCGCGCCGAATTTTCGCACGAAATTGCGCGCTATCGTGCACTTCCAGCATTGTCGCGCATTGCAGGTGCCGGCAGGTGATCGCGAGGAAGGGCGCCGGCGGCGGAGGGACGGGTTGAGCGAACATTGAAGCCGATATTCACCGCGTCACCGCTTCTCGGGAGCTGACCGCGTTCCGGCGCGTTGGTTCCGCATCGGGCCGAGCCGGTCCGGCGCCCCGCCTGATGACGAAATGCCGCCAAATAGCAATGCTTCCGTCGGCCGATCTCGAAATGTATCAAGTTAAGGTCCGCTATGAGTTCGTTCGAGGAATCTCCGGCAGTCCCGCACCGCGGCGCATATGACGGGCTGGATTTCGCTCCGGAATCCGTTAGCCGGTTAGAGCGTCGAGATCGGGCCTCGCAAGGCGAACCAGCGATTTCGTCACTTCGACCGGTCCTGCTATGCCTTCTGTCGCTGGCGGTGCTTGCACTCGGCTGCAACGCCGTTCGAGCTCAAAGCACAGTCCCTGACAGAGAATTGGTAGTGGCGACCAAGGAGGCCCCGCCCTTCGCGATGAAGCAGCCGGATGGGAGCTGGGGCGGTATCAGCATCGAGCTCTGGGAAAAGATCGCTGCCGGAGCACATCTGCGCTTTCGTTTGGTTGAGACCCAGAGCGTGCAGGACCTGGTGAACGGCGTCGCGAATGGCACTTTCGACGCCGGTGTCGCAGCAGTAACTGTGACCGCCGGGCGTGCACGCAGTGCCGACTTTACTCAACCTTTCTACAACACCGGACTTGGGATTGCGGTGCCGATCCATGAAAACGTCTGGGTCTCGATCGGGCGGGCGCTGCTTTCGTTCGGCTTTTTTCAGGCTGTCGCCGTGCTGCTATGTTTTGCGATGGCAGTCGGATTCCTCATTTGGTTGCTGGAACGCCGGAAAACGGAACATTTCGGCGGAGGGGCCAAGGGACTCGGCTCCAGCTTCTGGTGGTCGACCATTGCCATGACACAGGCGGGAGCCGCCCAGAATGCGCCGACAACTCTCCCCGGGCGCATCGTCGCAATCGGGTGGATGATCGCTTCCATCATCGCCATAGCCGTCTTCACCGCAGGGATCACCTCCACCCTCACGCGCCGAGGGCTTGAAGGCGCCGTTCACGGCTTCAACGACTTGCGATCCGTGCGCGTCGGCGCCGTCGCGAACTCTACGACAACCGACTACCTCACTCGTCAGCAACTTTCCTTTCGAGCATTTCCAGACCCTCAAAGCGGCCTATCTGCATTGAGCCGCGGCGCGATCGATGCCTTCGTCCATGACAAACCGCTTCTGACCTGGATCGTTCGGAAGGATTTCTCGGCCTCGGTTCGTGTTGTCGACACCAGCTTCAGCAGCGAGAGCTATGCAATCGTGCTGCCGAAGGGCAGTACCTTGCGGCCCATGCTCGATCTCGCCGTGCTCGATCAGATCGAAAGCGATTGGTGGCGACAAACGCTGTTCCAAACCCTTGGAAATGCACGATCTCCCTAGCTGACCGTTGCGACTCCCATCCGCTTTGCGGCGCGGTTCGGCCGAAGCCAAAGGTTTGATCGATCGGAGGTCGCCTGATTGAGATACTCTCCGGGATGCAATTTCCGCATTGGTTGATGGTAGCTGGCGCTGTCTTGGTGGTGCTCGGCTTTATCGGTTTGGTAGTCCGCAACCATCCTATGCCATTCATCCGATGAGTGGATGATTTGATTGGGGTTGCGAAGTCGTTAGAAAAACGATTTGACCGTTAGTCCTGCCGCCCGGGCATCCTGTATGAATGTATGTGCTTCCTCATTGGACATGGTGAGGTCAACGCCGCCGAGGAATTCCTCTCCCTTGGCGGTATTCGCACGGAATGTCGTCTCGTGTCTGCCGACATGAACTGTATAGTCAATGTCGCTTTGTGCTTCGGGCATGACATTCTCCTCGATCCGAAGCCTGTCGCCGATGCAAAGAGCGAGCTGAATCCAGGCGAAGAACGTCCATGACCAGCTCATCAGGCCAAAGAAGCGCTAGATTGTTCTCAAGCCGACTTTCGATGCGACAGTTCTCCCGTCTATTGCGAACGACGATTTCCGGGCGCCGACCGTTGATCGACTACCGCTTCTTCCACCCACCCCGGTGCCCCGGCGCGCCGCCGCTCGACCGCGGCGCTGGGCCGAACTCGGGCCCCGACTGCCGCGAATCCGTGGGCTGGAAGATTTTGCTGCCACTGCCGATCTCCGGCTTGCGCGGTTTGGCGCCGCTGGGGCGGTGGGGCAAGGATTCCGGGCCGTGCATTTCGTCTAAGTGGGGTTTGTGGACTTTGGAGGTGGAAGGACCGCCGCTGCGGCTCATCCCGCCCCGACCGCCTGCGGCGGTCGACCCTCCCCCTACAGCGGAGGGTGAAGACGCGCCGCGCTTCTTCATCGCTGATGTCGGCAGGTTGGCGGCCTCGCCGTACTTCTTCGTCCCGGCATAGGCGCCGGCCTTGCCTTGCACGGCGCGCTGTTTTGCGGTGGGGTCGTCGACCACGGCCATTTCCGTCGCGCGCAGGCGCTTGACTTCGTCGCGGAGCCTGGCGGCTTCCTCGAAGTTCAGATCGGCGGCGGCCTCGCGCATGCGGGTTTCGAGGTCGTTCAGGACGGCCTCGAAATTGTGGCCGATCGAGATGACGTCGTCCGCCATGCCGCCGTCGCCGATCTCGACCAGCACGTGATCGCGCTCGTAGACGGAGTTGAGGATGTCGCCGATCGATTTCTTCACGCTCTCCGGCGTGATGCCGTTGGCAGTGTTGTATTCGACCTGCTTTTCGCGACGGCGATTGGTTTCGGCGATGGCGCGCTCCATCGAGCCGGTCATCTGGTCGGCGTAGAGGATCACCTTGCCGTCGACGTTGCGCGCGGCGCGGCCGATGGTCTGGATCAGCGAGGTCTCGCTGCGCAAAAAGCCTTCCTTGTCGGCGTCGAGGATCGCGACCAGCGCGCATTCGGGAATGTCGAGGCCTTCGCGCAAGAGGTTGATGCCGACCAGCGCGTCGAACGCGCCGAGACGCAAATCCCGGATGATCTCGATGCGCTCGATGGTGTCGATATCAGAGTGCATGTAGCGCACACGAATGCCCTGCTCGTGCAGGTACTCGGTGAGGTCTTCCGCCATGCGCTTTGTGAGTACCGTGATCAGCGAGCGATAACCCGCGGCAGCGGTCGCGCGGACCTCGCCGACGAGATCGTCGACCTGCGTGCGCGCCGGACGAATGTCGACCGGCGGATCGATCAAGCCCGTGGGACGGATCACCTGCTCGACGAACACGCCGCCGCTTTCGTTCAGCTCCCAGCCGCCGGGCGTCGCCGACACCGCGACCGATTGCGGGCGCATCATGTCCCATTCCTCGAACCGCAGCGGGCGGTTGTCCATGCAGGAGGGCAGCCTAAAACCGTATTCGGCGAGCGTCGCCTTGCGGCGGAAATCGCCGCGGAACATGCCGCCGATCTGCGGCACGGTGACGTGGCTTTCGTCGGCGAACACCAGCGCATTGTCGGGCACGTATTCGAACAGCGTCGGCGGCGGCTCGCCGGGGCGGCGCCCGGTGAGGTAGCGCGAATAGTTCTCGATGCCGGCGCAGCTTCCGGTCGCCTCCATCATTTCGAGGTCGAAGGTGGTGCGCTGCTCCAGCCGCTGCGCTTCCAAGAGGCGGCCCTGGTTGTTGAGCTCGTCGAGCCGCAGCTTCAGCTCGCTCTTGATCGACTTGATCGCCTGCACCAGCGTCGGCCGCGGCGTCACATAGTGCGAGTTGGCGTAGATCTTGATGAATTCGAGATCGTCCTGCTTGTGGCCGGTGAGCGGATCGAACTCCTCGATATTCTCGACGGTGTCGCCGAACAGGTTCACGCGCCAGGCGCGGTCCTCATAGTGCGCCGGGAAGATGTCGATGACGTCGCCTCGGACGCGAAACGTGCCGCGGGTGAAATCGGCCTGCGTGCGCTTGTACTGCAGCGCGACGAGGTCGGCGATCAACTGCCGCTGGTCGATGCGCTCGCCCTTCTTCAGCGCAAAGGTCATCGCGGTGTAGGTCTCGACCGAGCCGATACCGTAGATGCACGACACGGACGCCACGATGATGACGTCGTCGCGCTCCAGCAGCGCGCGCGTCGCCGAATGGCGCATGCGGTCGATCTGCTCGTTGATGGACGAGTCCTTCTCGATGTAGGTGTCGGTGCGCGGGACGTAAGCCTCGGGCTGGTAGTAGTCGTAGTAGGAGACGAAATACTCGACCGCGTTGTCGGGAAAAAAGTTCTTGAACTCGCCATAGAGCTGCGCGGCCAGCGTCTTGTTCGGCGCGAGAATGAGGGCCGGGCGCTGCGTCGCCTCGATCACCTTGGCCATGGTGTAGGTCTTGCCCGAGCCGGTGACGCCGAGCAGCACCTGGGTGCGGTCGTTGCGGCTGATGCCTTCGACCAGTTCGGCGATCGCGGTCGGCTGGTCGCCTTTCGGCTGGTATTCGGATTTGATCTCGAAGCGCACGCCGCCTTCGGATTTTTCGGGCCGCGGCGGCCGGTGCGGCGTCCAGACTTTGAGCTGGCCGTTATCGCCGCGAAATTCGGGACGGCCGTCGCGGATCAGGCTTTCCAGCGCATCGGCGGTGGCTTTGACGCCGAGCGCTTCCATCTTGTTGCGCGGTGGACGGGCAAGGGATTCCTCGTCGTCTTCCGCGGTCGGCAGGCCGAGCTGGCGCGCGAGTTCCGGGTCGAGCGTCGGGATCGTGGCCGCGGTGCCGTAGTTGGCTTGGGGGGATTCGTTGAGGCCTTGCCTGGCATCGCGTTTCGCGACGTCATCGCTCGTCCCTTTGGTCGAGGCTCGCGCGCGATGCGCGGCGGCCTCGCCGCCGGCGCGGCGGTCCCAGGAATTGTCCGGCGGCGGCTGCAGGCCGGTGCCCGAGCCCATGCCGGCGTCGCCGCGGTTGAGCGCGGGATTGAGCAGTTCCGCGAGCGCCGGTCCGATTGGTTGCACCTCGGGCCGGTGCGCCTTGGATTTCGGGGTTTTGCCTGATTTTCGGGGAGCGTCCGGTTTCTTCGCCATGCGGCGAATATGGGACGAGTCAGCCGGTGAGAAAAGGGCAAATGGCCGCGCGAAAGCGCGCGTGCTTCTGCCTGTCAGCAGATGTCAGCAAGACCGCAATCGGGAACCCCGCGCCTCAGACGCGAAGGTCACCATTGTCAGCTCTGGCCGGCGCTGCCTTGACGATCTCCAGATGAATCCCGCCGCAGCGCGTGCATCGCATGGTCCAGTACTCGGCACCGGCGCGGCCGGATGATACGCAGCACCGCGAGCGCCGCGCTGCAATCCGGACAGGTCGAAAGCAGCGGCGTGGCCTGCAGGGTCTGTTCGGAAGGGGGAACGGAGATTCGGCCGGCCAGCGCGCCGACAGCGCTTACCGATTCGCGAACCGCGGCATGAAGCGATCGATATGGGCTTTCGCATCCGCGATCGCCGCTTCCGGATTCGACCAGGCGAAGCCGACCTCGAGCGTCGGAAACGCCAGGCCATCGATCACCACCGGCTCCTGGTCGGCCCGTTGAATCCTGGCGTGCCATAGCCCTCTCCCTGCTTCGAACGACTGAATTTCAAAGCCGCCATAGATCATGGCGCGTCCCCCGGAAATTGCGCATGGCGCGAGCAGAGCACGGCGCGGCGGAGGCAGATGTGAAGCGGTTCACATGTCGCGGAGGTTTTTTCGGAAGACGTCGCCTGGGCCGGCGTTCCCCGGATGCTGCGCAGCGCGCTGGCGGTGCGCTGCTGTTCCGGGGTCCATCGGTTCGGGCGAGAGTCGTGAGGTCCCGGCCCTGCGGAGCAGCGTTTCACGCCGCGTCGCGTCCGGGACACGAGTGCTCAGCGTCGGGAAGCAATATGATCCGCGAGCACCACGGCATCGTCGCCGACGCCTGACAGGAACGAGGAGTTCATCTTCGACAGCCATTGCAGGCCGAGGAAGTACAGGCCGGATACGGCTGAGATGCCGTTGCGATGAACCGCTTCGCCGCGGGCGTCGAGGACCGGGATATCGATCCAGCCGAAATCGACGCCGTAGCCAGTCGCCCAGATGATCGAAGAGATGCCCTCCGCGGCGAGGTCGAGGCGCGTCAGCGGCGCGGTGACGCAAGGCGGGTCGGGAAGCGTCGCGCGGGCGCCGGGTTCTTCCGGCAGTTCCAGGCGGCGCCGTTTCACATATTCATCGATGGTGTCGAGGAAGGTGGTGAAGGCGATGTCGCCGTCGCCAAGGCTCTTGTCGAGGCTAGGTGCGATGTCGAGCACGCCGCCATCCGCGGCGTCGAGGCGTCCGAGCAAAATCATGCCGCGGGCGGCGAAGTCGCGGAAATCGATGCTGCGGCCGCCATAGGCGCCCGAAATCACCGGGCCGAGGCGCGCGGGCCCGCGCTCCTCCGGGGTGATCTGGTCGAACTGCATTTCGGCGAGCCACCAGATCAGGTCGCGGCTGCGGTAGCGGCGCGGCAGGCGGCGATGCCGTCCGACCGAGAGATAGACGCGCCGCCCGGCCTGCAGCAATTCCTCGGCGATCTGCGCGCCGGACGCGCCGGCGCCGGCCACCAGCACCGCGCCCGGCGGAAGCTGTTCGGGATTTTTGTAATCGGCGGCACGCACCTGAAACACCGGATGATCGCGCAACAGGTCCGGGATCACGCTGCGCTGATAAGGTCCGGTGGCGACGACGACATTGTCAGCTTCGATCGTGCCATCCGTGGTCTCGGCGACAAAGCGCCCGCCGTCACGCTGCGACAGCCGCGTCACCGCGACGCCGCAGCGGATCGGCGGCGCGACGAAATCCGCATAAGCCTCGATAAACTTGATGATGGTGGCCGTATCCGAAAACCCATCGGGATCACTGTGCGGAAACGGAAAGTCCGGCAGCCGCACCGACCAGTTCGGAAACTGGAATATCAATCCGTCCCAGCGTTCGCTGCGCCAGCGTTCGGCGATCCGGTGGCGCTCGAGCACCAGATGCGACAGTCCGCGCTGCTTGAGGCGGTGGCTCATCACGAGGCCGGCCTGGCCGCCGCCGATCACCAGCGTTTCGATCTTCTCATCCGGCATGTCTGTGGCCCCTGCGGCGCGTGGCGGGCTCCGCTGCCGCGCGAACGATCCAGCGCCGGAACGCGGCGAAATCGCGCTGCCCGGTGCTGAAGCCGCGATAGACCAGATACCAGCGCATGCCTTTCGGCACACTTAACGCAAACGGCGCGACCAGCCGGCCGGCGGCGAGGTCGTCGTCGATATAGGGGCGGATGCCCATGGCGACGCCGAGGCCGTCGACGGCGGCCTGCAGGGCCTGGCCGTAAAATTCGAACTCCGGCCCGCGGGCGCTGATGCGGGCGGTGCCGGCGGCCTCGAGCCATGACGGCCAGTCGTCGGGCGAATGCGCCACCCGCAGCAGGGTCGGCCCCTTCAGATCGCCAGGACGTTTGAGCGCGTTCGCAAGGCGCGGCGCGCAAACCGGCAGCAGATCGGCGGCGAACAACGGCTCGGCGATCAGTCCGGGCCATTCGCCGTCGCCGAGCTTGATGCCGCAGCTCCAGTCCTCGCCGAACGGCACCGCGGCGCCGCCGGTGGTGATGCGGACGTCGATATCGGGCTCCTCTTTCCGGAAGTCCGCCAGCCGCGGGATCAGCCATTTCATCGCAAAGGTCGGACCGACGCCGATGGTCAGCACGCGCACGCTTGCAGGCGCGGTCACCTGCGCTGTCAGGCTCGCCAACGCGTCGAAGATCGGCGTCAGCCCGTTCTGATAGGCGCGGCCGGCGGCGGTGGTCACGAGGCGGTTGGCCTTCCGCTCGAACAGCGCCACCCCCAGCCGCTCTTCCAACAGATGCACCATCCGGCTGACGGCGGCGGCCGAAACGTTGAGCTCGGTCCCGGCGGCGGCGAAGCTGCCGGTGCGCGCTGCCGCTTCGAACGCCTTGATGCCGTTGAGAAAGAGCAGCCGCCGCACATGACCCTCAGGAAAACTGATGCCAGAGCAAGATAACTCAGTTTGCGCACGCCGTCCAAGCACGGCAGAAATATGATTGTGGAGATTGCCGATGACGGCCCTGATGATTGCAGCCCTCGGTGCTTTGATGGTCGCGACGGCGTTTCTGTCCGGCCTGTTCGGCATGGCCGGCGGGATGATCCTGATCGGCGTGCTGCTGATGCTGATGCCGCTGCCCACCGCGATGGTGCTGCATGCGATCACGCAGATGGCCTCCAACGGCTGGCGCGCGTTTCTGTGGCGGGCGCATATCCGCTGGCGGCCGGTGTTCGTCTATCTGATCGGCTGCGCGCTGGCGCTCGGCCTCTGGTCGCTCACCCGCTACGTGCCGGACAAGCCGATTGCCTTGCTGTTGCTCGGGGCCACGCCGTTCATGGCGCGGCTGATGCCGAAGAACCTCAAGCCGAACCCGGACAGCATCTGGCAGGGCTCGTTCTACGGCTTCATCTGCATGGGGCTGATGCTGATGACCGGCGTCTCCGGCCCGCTGATGGACACGTTCTTTCTCGGCGGCAATTTCGGCCGCCGCGAGGTGGTCGCCACCAAGGCAACCTGCCAGGTCGCCAGCCATCTCACCAAACTGATCTATTTCGGCGGCATCATCGACCAGGCTGCGACGCTCGATCCCGTGCTGGCTGCAGTTGCGATCGCGGCCTCGATGCTCGGCACCACACTGGCGCGGCGGATTCTTGAGGCGATGAGCGACGCGCAGTTTCGTACCTGGGCCAACCGGCTGATTACGACGGTAGCCGGCTATTACATTCTCTACGGAAGCTGGCTGTTGCTGGTTCGCGGCTCGGTTGCTTCCTTCTGAAGGGAGAGGGCTGATGTCGGATGCTGCAGATCCACTGGTGCTCGACTTCGTCGAATGGGTCGCTCGCGGGCCGCGGAATTACGCAGAAGTGGTCGCGACCTGGCGGACCTCCTGCCCGCGCCTGACGATCTGGGAAGACGCTTCCGATCGCGGCTATGTCGTGCGCGAAACCATCGCCGGAACCGGACTGATGGTGATCGTCACCGCATCAGGCGAAAAGCTGCTGCGAGAGCACGGCCGCATCGGCGTGCCGCAACGCTAGTCTCGCGGCGCCAGCCGTCATCACATTTCCGCGCGACGCCCTTAGCCCGCATTGACTTGGGACATCGGTCCGATCAAATTCATGCATCCGCATCTTTCTTGCGACGCACGGATTTCAACCAGCAGGATCGCCCCATGATCGACCTTCACTACTGGACCACGCCGAACGGCCACAAGATCACGATGTTCCTCGAAGAGACCGGGCTGAAGTACAAAATATTTCCGGTCAACATCGGCAAAGGCGACCAGTTCAAGCCGGAGTTTCTGGCGATCGCGCCGAATAACCGCATCCCCGCGATGGTCGATCATGAACCCAAGGGCGGAGGAAAACCGATCTCGATCTTCGAGTCCGGCGCGATGCTGCTGTATCTCGCCGAGAAGACCGGAAAGTTTCTGCCGTCCGATCTCTACGGCCGCTATGACGCGATCCAGTGGACGTTCTGGCAGATGGGCAATCTCGGGCCGATGGCCGGGCAGAACCATCACTTCTCCAACTACGCCGAGGACAAGATCAAATACGCGATCGACCGCTACGTGAACGAGACCAACCGGCTCTACGGCGTGCTCAACAAGCGTCTGGCCGATCGCGAGTTCATCGCCGGCGACTATTCGATCGC
Organism: Bradyrhizobium sp. AZCC 1719; assembly: GCF_036924525.1. Lineage (NCBI taxonomy): Bacteria > Pseudomonadati > Pseudomonadota > Alphaproteobacteria > Hyphomicrobiales > Nitrobacteraceae > Bradyrhizobium > Bradyrhizobium sp. AZCC 1719. Next base: position 487,130 of record NZ_JAZHRU010000001.1, read on the forward strand.
CGACATGGCGAGCTATCCCTGGATCGTGCCTTACAAGAACCAGAGCCAGAACATCGACGACTTCCCGCATCTGAAGCGCTGGCTGGAGACCATCCGCGCCCGCCCCGCGACGGAGCGCGCCTATGCCAAGGCGAAAGAGGTCAATCCGAACTTTGGGCAGCCCGTCAACCGCACCGAGGAGGAGCGCCGAATCCTGTTCGGCCAGACCGCGGCAGTGGTGCGGTAACGCAGCATCGCCGGGGACTTGGCTTGCCTGGTCCGCCTTTCCGGCGTGATAGGCTGGGGATTCACGCGTATCCCCGGATACCCATCCCCAGCACGCATAGGCAATATCGCCGAATCATGGCGAGAATCGCCGCGTAAACGCCCAACTTTTGCCGGGCCCGGGCGTTGTCAAACAGCAGGACTCGTTGTTTCGGAGACGATTGTGGACACCACACTGAAGCTGAAGCCACGCCCAACCAACGTGGCGTTGATCGCCTGGCAGTTCACCGGACAGCCGCTGCACGAATGGCCGAGTTGGGTACAATCCAGTTGCTCGCTGCAGCGAAGCGAGGACGGGCACCTCGAGCTCCGACATGAAAGGCAAAGCGGGACACAGATCGTGTATCTGCAGGAGTGGCTGGTGCGGGATCTCGATGGCGGCGTGTGTTTTTACACCGACGCCGAGCTGCGCAAAGAGTTCGACATCGCATCCGGTCAGTGAAGCTGCTCACACAAATCGAAAAATAAACCGCTGGCACCGCGCTCCGATTGGCCACAATCTGGAGATGGGTTTTGCTGACTGAACCCTTTCGAGGGGTATCGAGCTAATTTGCCTGTATCTTTACTGACCTGACACGCGACACACCGGTACCCCTCTTCTCCCAACATTTGCGATTGGAGGAAGTGATGGCAACTCAAGTGAATGTCCAGCCCGGCCATGGCAAGGCTGGCCGCCAACCGACCCGACAGTTTCTCGATTCGCTTTCCGGACATGACGATCCCGGAATGTTCGGGCGGATGTTTCCGAATCTCGAACCGCTCGCCGTCGACGACGCGCCGCTGCAGGAGCTTGCCGACGCGATGAAGGATCCCAACCCCGGTGACGCCGCCGGCAACAACACCAAGATCCCGGCGGGCTTCACCTATCTCGGCCAATTTGTCGATCACGACATCACGCTCGATCTCACCTCATTCGGCGACAAGGAAGCCGACCCGACGGCGGTCGAAAACTTCCGTACGCCGGCGCTCGATCTCGACAGCGTCTACGGTCTCGGTCCCGACGGCAGCCGGCAACTTTACGCGCGCAATCCCGGCGATGCCGACGGCAAGTCGCCCGGTCCGAAACTGCTGCTCGGCAAGACCATCAGCGTTGACGATGTAACCATCACGCCGCGCAACGACCTGCCGCGTAACCCGGAAGGCTTCGCGTTGATCGGCGACCATCGCAATGACGAGAATCTCGTGGTTGCCCAGACGCACCTGGCGATGCTGAAGTTTCACAACAAGGTCTGCGACCGTCTTGCTGCGTCCGGGGTGCCGGCCGGCGAGATATTCACGCAGGCGCGCCAGACGGTGACCTGGCATTACCAATGGATGGTGCTGCATGATTTCGTGGAGCGCATCACCGAGAAAGGAATCGTCGCCAAGATCCTCGATCAGGGCCGCCGCTTCTACCGCTTCAAGAAGACGCCCTACATGCCGGTCGAGTTTTCCGCGGCGGCGTACCGCTTCGGCCATAGCATGGTGCGCGAGGTCTATAGCCACAACCGCAAGTTCACGCCGGGCGGCGGCATTCCCGCTACGCTCAATCTGCTGTTCAGGTTCACCGGCCTGTCGGGCGGCATCATCGGCGATCTCGCGCCCGATCCGGTGCAGCCGCCGCTGCCTATACCGGTGCTCTCGAGCAACTGGATCATCGACTGGCGCCGCTATCACGAGGTGCTGGCGGCCAATCCTCCCAATGTGCGGCTCAATCCCTCGCGGAAGATCGATCCGTTCCTGATACCGCAGTTGCACGAGCTGCCGGGCGGTGGCGGTAGCCTGCCGTTCCGCAATCTCAAGCGCGGCGTGATGCTGGGGCTGCCGTCGGGACAGGATGTCGCCAAGGCGATGAAGATCAAGAATCCGCTCACCCCGGCTGAGATCGCGAGTGGCACGGACGGCGCCGCGGCAAAGAAGCACGGCCTGCACGAGCACACACCGCTCTGGTACTACATCCTCAAGGAGGCCGAGCAGCGCGGCGGCGGCGAAAAGCTCGGACCGGTGGGCGCCACGATCGTGGCCGAAGTGTTCGTCGGCCTCGTCCACGGCGACCGTCAATCGTATCTGTGGCTGAAGGGCAAGAACTGGAAGCCGACCCTGCCGTCCAAGACACAGGGCGAATTCACCATGGCCGATCTGCTGCGGTTCGTCGGCGATATCAGCCCGATCGACGGGATTTCGACGGTCTAGGCATTCGGTGCCATCGTGCCCCTAGGATGAATCCAGCGATTGCGCGGCGGTAAAGCTGCGCAATCGCTGGCCGTCAGGCGAAAGCTGCCGGCTCCGCAGGGGCGGCGTCATCACGGCTTTACATATGTCCAGCCCTGCTCCTGCAACTCCATGACACGCACGACTCCGGATTTCACGACCTTCGCTTCCGACATCAGCGGAATTTCCTTGCTTTCTACCCTGCTCATATTGTCGCGCGTATTGGCGCAGGCTTCGAACGAGATCGATGGATTGTTCTCCGAGATCGTCTTGATCCGCGCCTTGACCGGAGAGGTGTCGTCGCGCAGCATGTGCAGGCCCGGGCCGAACGTGACGATGTCGATCGCCACGTTCTCGCCGAGGTCCTTGTAATACTGCACAACGTTCGTTGCGTTGTTGAGTGCGAGATTCATCATCGCGGGCTCGTTCGAATTCACCTGCAAGATCAGGCGGTGTGGCTTCTTGTCGACAAGGGCAACGGCAGCAGTACGCTTCAACCCTTGCGCAGGTGCCGCCTGCTTCTTTACCAGCGCCGCTTGATTCTTTTCCTGCGCCGGCGCTGATGGCGCCGCCATGATGAGCAGCGCTATGACGCCGGCCATCACTCTGACTGCATTTCCAATCCTTGTCATGACGCTTCTCCCGTGATTGTTCGACGACCTCAGTTGCGTGGACCGGCTACCGTGTGTGGCCATTTGCACACCGCGGCGAGCCGCTCTCGCGCCGTTTTCAGCCCGCCAAGCAAGAAGTGTCCTTCCTGAGCGGTGCCGGTCCGGTTCACCACACGAACGGCAAGCTCGCCCTGCTCGGGCAGCGACTGCAGCAAGCGCACGACGTCCCCGGTGAACGCTACACCGGTTCCGGACGACGGCTGGGCTCCCGCAAGCCGCACGGGCTGATCGTCATCGATGCGGTAAGAAATGGAATAATCCTTCGCGCTGCCGGAGAGGACCGGTGCTGCAATGACCGTTTCGGTGCGACCGGCGCGGCAGCGAATCGAGAGTTGCATCGGATAATCATTTGAGCCGCCGTGGGACAGGGTGGTGGCGGTGATGATCGGCGTATAGTCAACGGGCGAGGTGGTCTCGCTGACAATCCAATTGTCGCCCCCAGGAGCCGGCCGAGCCGGCGCAATGTTGCGCAGCACATTGTCCAGACATTCCAGCCGCTCTTCGCGCTCCAACTGGGAGCAAGCGCGAAGATCCGCCATCGGGTCAGTCGGACCTTGCGCGAGCGCGATCCTGCTGACGACTTCAAACGCGACGGAGAGAGGAAGCGCTTTCATCGCGACACCTGTGCCGCGTGTGCCTGGCGATCCAGCCACTCCTGCGCCGCCGCAAAGCGGGCGAGGCTGGGGACCGTCGCGGCCAGATTGATCGACTTCCACTTCGGGTCGAAGCCCGGCCTCTGCAGCTTGTCGATACGGGAAAACAGAGCATCAACAAAGCGGGCGACGCGCTGATAGCGGTTTGTCCCTGCCGGCCAATTGAAAGCGACCAGAACGGTCGGTACCGCAATCGTCTGAACACGCTCGCCTTGCTTGATCAGACCGGGGTATTCGGCCGCTTCCAGCACCGCGGGAAGATAGTAGTCCTCGAATTTGCTTTCGTATTTGACAGGAAGGAATTTGAAACCGGGCTCCCAGCGCCCGCGCACGAAGGCGTCAACCGGCTTCGAGGTGATGAAAACGACGGCCGCCATCTCGCCTTTGCGCATCTGCTCCAGCGCGACCTGATGGGGGATGAAAGTGTTTTCTGAATTGATGCCGAGACGGCTGAAGATCAGCGGTCCCGAATAGGCGGCGGCCGTTCCCTGGGTATTGAAGTTCACTTTCTTGCCGGCGAGATCCTGCAGGCTCTGGATTTCGGGTCGAACAAAGATATGTAGCTCCGAGGGAAAGAGATTGAGCAGGTAGGTAATGCGGCGCTGGATCTCGGGTACCTGAACCTTGTACTCTTCGAGCGCGTCGGAATTGATGATCGCCGTGTCGACACCGCGCAAATAGAGCAGCGAGTTCAGGTTTTCGGTAGCGCCCCGGGTGACGATCGGTAGCACATGCAAATTCGGCCCGTCGTCGACAACGCGGGCGATTTCTGCCGCGAGGCGGAGGGGCGCACCCTCTAGCAAGCCGCCGGCGAGGCCGACCGTCCAGGCATTCATCTTCTCTTTTTCAGAGATCTGCGTTGGGGAGCGTTGCGCCTTGCGGGCGCTCTGCGTTTGTGCATCCAGGGTGGCAGGCTGAAGCACCAGAATGATCGGCGCCAACACAGCGAACGTGAGCAAAATGCTCGATCTGGAAATCATGTTCATCTGTAATATCCTCTTGTATAAACTTCGGCTTCAGCCGGCCATGGCCCGCCTGGCTCCATGCCCAATTATCAGAACGTCATCCTCTCACTGATCCAGCCGCTCCAATCGATCCTTTGCATCCTGAATTCCGCCGGCACGAGCCTTCGCATAGAGCTCGCGCGCCTTGATCGCATCGCCGCGCGTACCGTATGTTCCCCATGTGGAAAGAATGGCGGGATCATACGTCTCTGCGAGCGTGAAGCTTGCCCGTGCACTACCCGTCTCGGCAGCACGCTCGAGCACGATCCGCGCCGCCCCAATATTTCCCTGACCGAGCAGCGTGCGGGCGCGCGCGATTAACCTCGTCGCCTCCGGACTCCCTTGCGCTTCCTCGGCCGGCGGCTGCGCCGTCGCGGCTACCTCGATCACGTGCGCTGCGGTGGAAATGCTGCTGTTGGCCGTCGGTTCAGGGTCAGCACGCACAGCAATCGTGTGCCGCGAGGACTCGATTTCTCGTGCCATTACCTCGGTTCGGTCGCGCTCTTGCTGCAGAGATTGTCGCAGGTCGGTCAGGGAGCGTTCCGCCGCTTGCTTGAGCTGCTCCATTTCCTCGCTGGCGTTGCGCAGTTGCGCTGTTAGCATCTCGTTTTCGCGCTTCGCTGTGGCAAGTTCGCCCGTCAACGCGGCGCTGCGCGCGCGCTCCTCATCGAGCGTTTGACGATGCTTCGCCGCGCTCACGGTCAGCTGCTGCTGCGCAGCCGCGGCCTCCTGCGCGACGGCAGCCGACTTCTGCCGTTCCTGTTCGAGCGATTGTGCCCCCTGCTTGAGCTGCCTGATTTCCTCGCTCGCCTTGCGCAGTTGCGCCGCCTGCGCCTCTATCTCGCGCTGCGCCACCGCAAGTTCGCTCCACTGTGTGACCTGCCGTGCGCGTTCCTCGTCGAGCGCTTGACGATGTTTCGCCGCGCTCGCGGTCAGCTCCTGCCGCGCAGCCGCGGCCCCCTGCGCGAGGGCAGCGGTCTTCTGCCGTTCCTGTTCGAGCGAGCTGTCCGCCGCTGCCGCCTGCCTGAGTTGCCCGATTTCCTCATTCGCCTTGCGCAGTTGCGCCGCCTGCGCCTTTATCTCGCGCTGCGCCGCCGCAAGTTCGCTCCACTGTGCGGCCTGCCGTGCGCGTTCCTCGTCGAGCACTTGACGATGTTTCGCCGTGCTTATGATGAGTTCTTGTCGCGCAGCTGCGGCCTCCCGTCCGAGGGCAGCCGTTTTCTGCCGCTCCTGTCCGAGCGATTCTGCGGTGTCTGCGGCAGCTTGCTTGAGCTGCCGCACTTCCCCGTTCGCCTTGCTCAACTGCGCCGCTTGCGTCTCGTTCTCGCGCTGGGCTGTAGCGAGTTCGCTCTTCAGCTCGGCACTGCGCTTGCGTTCCTCGTCGAGCGCTTCCCGGTGCTGCGCCGCGCCTGTGGTCAGCTCTTGTCGCGCCGCTGCGACCTCCTGCGCCAGGGCTGCAGCCTTCTGCCGTTCCTGCGCGAGCGATTGTGCGCTGTCCGCGGTTGCCGCCTGCCTGGATTGCCGTACCTCCTCGTTCGCCTTGCTCAATTGCGCCGCTTGCGTCTCGTATTCGCGCCGCGCCGTGGCAAGTTCGCTCTTCAGCGCGGCACTGCGTGCGCGTTCCTCATCGAGAGCTTGACGGCTTTCCGCCGCGCTCATGGTCGGCACTTGTTGCTCAGTCGCGGCCTCCTGCGCCAGGGCAGCCGTTCTCTGCCGCTCTTGTTCGAGCAATTGTGCGCGGTTCGCAGCCGCAGTCTGCAGCTTGATATCTAGCCCCTCGATAGCCCGTCGGGCACCGGGTGCCTCTACGGTCTGCTCGGCCTGCATAGCCTTCGTGCCCGCGTCCGCTTGACCGGCCTCGGCTTGCTGCCGAGGCGCCAATGACTCGGGTTTCTGCAAGTCCTCACCGTGCAACGAGGTCTCTTGCCCGAAGCCGAAGTAAAGCCGAATGACCACCGCCGCGATGAGCGTGATCCAGCAAGCCGTGATTAGCCGCCGCGCGCGCGGCGAAGACGGCCAGAACCGGGAGGAAGTGTGCGCTTCATCGTGCTCTTGTGGGAGATTTTTGTCGCCCGGCATTGGACGCCAATGCGTCGGCGTGATCTTGCTTGGCTCACCATTTTCAGTGACCCACTGACCCACGTGAGCCGACCACTGAGCAATGTCATAGGTCCCAGTCGGATCATGCTCCAGGATTACGGCTTTCCCATCTCTTGGTGCGGTCTCGATGGTGTGGCGCATTGCAATGAACGCCTCTTCTGGCGGTATAATCTTCTGACGTACTATCTGAGGTATTATCGAGTCAGCGTCTCAATCCGGGTCAACTTCTGAATTTCGCTAATGAACCCAAGCGTATTCGAGCGTGGAAAGGAGATTCAATACTCCTTCCGAGATACTGCCGAAGAGCGCTCATACTGCTTTCGATATTGCCAAAGGGTCCTCAAGGCCGCCGAGGCTTGTGCTTCTCCCGTAGTTCTACGGCGTGGAAAGCTATCCGTCGCTCAAGCAGCACCGATTGGTAGCGGGCGATGATGGATTGCGTTCGCCTCCGTCTTCGAGCTACGCGGACACCTCGTTGCATGCACTCCTTGCAATGACAGCGCTTGTGTAGTTGCCGCTGCTCGCGCAAGATGTCGCCGATGCCTCTCAAACTCTACGAACTCGTCGGCACCGATCCGTCCCGTCCGTTCAGCCCGTTCTGCTGGCGAACGCGGATGGCGCTGGCGCATAAGGGGCTGTCGGCGGAGACGATTCCCTGGTGCTTCACCGAGAAAAGCGCGATCGCGCCGCATGGCTCGGAGAAGGTGCCGGTGCTGCTCGACGGCGACAGCGCCGTCGTCGATTCCTGGACCATCGCCAACTATCTCGAAGACAAATATCCGGACCGTCCGTCGCTGTTCGGCGGCGAAGGCGGCCGCGCCATGGGACGGATGCTGAACTGGTGGGGCGATGGCGTGATCGGCGGCATGTTTCCGCTCATCATCGCCGACATCCCGCTCAACCTGAAGCCGGAGGACGCCGCCTATTTCCGCACATCGCGCGAGGCGCGCTTTGGCAAGAAGCTGGAAGACATCATGGCCGGCCGCGACAAGGCGGTCGAAGGTTTTCGCAAAAGCCTCGATCCGCTGCGGCAGACATTGCGGACGCAGCCGTACCTCGGCGGCACGGCAGCGAACTATGCGGACTATATCGTGTTCGGCGCGTTCCAGTGGGCGCGCGTGGTCAGCCCGTTCAAGCTGCTGATGGAAGAGGATCCAGTCTATGCCTGGCGCGAGCGGCTGTTCGACGCGTTCGATGGGCTGGCGCGCAAGTCGCCGAGCTATCACGGCTAGCGGACGGCGGCTCGATCCACGCGGAGCGAGCATGCCATTATCACGGCTGCGGGCCGGACAAGTTCATTTCGCGCTCGGCCCGAAAAACGTTGCTGTGCAGGTTTGCTATCCATTGCCGTCCACTCGACGTGACATTGAGATAGCGTATGGCCGTCTGGATCTGCGGCGCGACGTTGTTCCAATAGAACTGCGGATATTTGTAAACAACGTCTGCCGGCGTCTCGTAGCCGAGCGTTTTGTTCATGCCGACTTCTTCAAATTCGTAGAACAGGGCATTCGCTTTCTTCAGATAGTTGGGGTCGCCGAGCTGCCCGATGAGGTCGGCCGCGCGCAGCAACAGGCCCTCTTCTTCGATCAGCTCGTCGTTTGACGATGAATCAACATAGGGAAATCGGGTATATTCGATTGCCCTGGCGATCCGGCTCGCATCGACTTCTTCGGCAGTGTCGAGCCGCTCGAAGACGAACAGCTTCGAGCGGTCCACATGGTAGGCTGCCAGCGCAGCATCGGATGAACCTCGCGCCAGGCGAACAGTACGGCCGCTGAGATCTGCGACATAGGAATCTCCGTCATCTCCCTGGACAATTCCACGAACGAATCCGATGTCGTGGCTGAGGCACGCCAGGATGAAATTGGCGTAATCGTCTGCCGTCGTTGGCCGTAGCATCGCCCGACCCATGAGGATATCGTGCCCGGCAAGGGTCACGAGCATTGTGTGCTCGATGTTGTGATACAGGGCATCGCTGTTGCCGATGCATTCCAATGTGAGCCTGGCTGCATAGGGCAGAAATTCAGCCAGCCGGGCATGGGAGGAGCCAAACCGGCTCTTTGTATCCGAGGCCAGAAACGACCCCAAAGCTTGCGCCACCAGTTCCGGGATTGTGATCATCTGAGCACCGCGTCATTTGTGCGACGTTGGCGCCGGCATGATAGCACATTGCCGTTCTTTCCGGTGGCAAATGTCTGCTCTCGCCACCAGCAGACGTGACCCACCCGAGGCACATGACCAGGCAACGATTGCCGGAGCGTCCGCGCAATCGCCGAGGCTGTAAATTAGTTCTATCCAATAACGATGTTAGCCGTGACGTAAAATGAAGGCGTAAGCTGATCCCCTTGGTGGCTGTTGGGGAGACGCGTCATGACCGACCTTGAAGCCAAATTGGAGCGGTTCGAGACTCTCGCTGCCGAATGCGATTTGATCGGCAAGTTGACGTCGGATGGGGCGAAGCGCGAGCTATACCTGCGCCTCGGCTTGCATTACCGCGAACTGGCCGACGACATCCGGGCGGTGATCGCAACCAAGACGCCGCTTAGCCGACCGGACAGGAGCGGCAGCACTATCCTGGCCTAGCGCTAATCTTACCGTGTCATAAGCCCTCAATGGTGACGAGCGCCAACGGGTCCGCGCGCAGCGCGGCCGGATGACAGGCTCCGCGCGTGTTCGCTGCGTCGTCGCACCGCGGCAGTGAACCTTTTGGAAACCACCGCGTCACATACTGTAGGTTGCTTTTTGCTGATTGATCCCCCGCCCTTCCCTTCACAATGGACTGGGCCGCAGAGCCGGATCGAACCCAGACGGGGTGGACGAATGACCGAGGAATCTCATCGTCAGCGCGTACTGGATTTCCTCAACATCCTGTATTCCGGCGACGTCGAAGGCGCACTGGCGCGCTGCACCGACGACATCGAATCGCTTGCCAACGCCCCGATCGACATCCTGCCGCATATGGGCCATCGCCGCGGCAAGGCCGAAATGCGCGAGATGTGGAACGCCGTCCGCGCCCGCTATTCCGAACTGCGCTGCGAGGTGCCGATCCTGGTCGTCGAGGGCGACAAGGCGGCCGCGTTCATCCGCGTGTTCTTCCGCAAGAGCATTAACCAGCGCATGGTGCAGTTCGACATCGCCGGCTTCTACACGCTACGCGACGGCAAGATCAGCCAGATCAGGGAAATCATCGACACCTTCGATCTGGTCCAGCAACTGCTCGAACGCGACGTCGCCGCGATCCTGACCGGTAGAAGGCCGGAGCCGATTTAGCGTTTGCCCAACGGCGTCATTCCGGATGGTCCGTTAGGACCAGACCTCAGATGCGCAATTGCGCATCGGGGAATCTCGAGATTCTCAGGTGCGCAATTACGCACCTGAGTTCGCACTTCGGGCGCCCCGGAATGACAGCACCACCTATTCCCTCCCCGCCATGAACCTGATCGCGCCGGCCGCGACACACTACGAGGCTGTTTGCGGACCAGAAGATCATATGAAGATCGCGTTGCTGGCTTTGCTTGGTTTGGCGTTGGGGGCGTTGGGAGGCGCAGCACTGGGCATCGGGCTGGGTCTCGCCTGGGTGGAAATCTTCAAAACCACGAGTTTTGAAGGTTATGGCAGCGTGCTGGTGTTCTTCACCTTCATGCCGATGGGGGCCGCTATCGGCGGTATCGGCTGTGCCCTGCTGTTCGGCATCATCGCCATTCGCGACGCCGAGATCGCCATCGAGCGCGAGCCGGTGCGCCGCCACGACCGATAACGCGGCCAGAACAGTCGCATTTGTGCATTGCAAAAACGACAATTGTGTTCTGGCGAAACTGCTCTATTTCTGGCTGCAACGGTGAAGTTCGGCATTTCGGCCCGGCGTCGATGAAGACACCTGATTGGGCGCGATTGCCGTTTTGAAATCCAGTTTTTAGGACCAAATCAAAATGACAGAGCATAGTCTCTGGCGTTTTTCGCGCGCGTTGCATCGTGCGATCAATGAACGCCAGCCCGCCGATCTCGAAGCCCTGCTCGACGAAGAGGTCGACTGGGCGATCTATGGACCGATCGATATGTATCCGTTCTTCGGCCAGCGCCGCGGCAAGGCGGCCGTGATGGAGGTGATCAGGCAGATCGCGGACAATTTCCGCGTCCACCGCTTCGACCGCGAATCGATCATGCTGGGAGTGGATACGGCCGCCTCGATGATGCGCTATTCGCTGACCGCGCTGGATTCGGACAAGCCGATCAGCCTGCGCATCGCCCATTTCGCCCAGTTCAGGGCCGGCCGCCTGACCAATCTGCGCGTGCTGGTCGACACCTTCGATCTGGTCGAGCAGACCGTGGGCTACCCGATTCACCTGCCGCGGATGGCGGTGTAGCTCACAGATGCCGTCATTGCGAGGAGCGCAAGCGACGAAGCAATCCATGCTTCGGCGTGCGCAGAGAGATGGATTGCTTCGCGGAGCCTGTCATCGGGCGCGCATTCGCGCGACCCGTTGGCTCGCAATGACAAGAACCCGGTCATAATTTCGCACTAAGACAAACGCATTCTTGGCGCGACTGGGAATGCGGGCGGGGCAATGATTCCGAAAATGCGATTTGGCTGGGCGCGGCTGCCAATGCTGGTGGCCGGCGTAAGTTTGGCTTCGATATTGGCTGTGGCGGCGCAAACGCCGCCGACCGACGACGAGCCGGAGATGCAAGAGGCTGAACAAGCCGAGGCGGCTTCCAGCGTCAACGATGCCGACATCATGAAGGACATCGACGTCGAAAAGCTCGACTGGAGCCAACTCAACGTCGATGCATCGACCCTGAGCTTTCAGGCGCCGAAGGGAGGCAATTCGTCGAAAGGCGCTGCCAGCGCGGATGCCTCATGGTCCGCCAATGAAAGACCGAACGGCACCTCCGCGGTATCGGTCAAGCAATCCATCTCGCCGTTCTGGGATGCGCGGATCGGCGCCGACATGACGGTCGCGCGGCAAGGCACGGTGACGACGTCCGAACTGCTTTCGGAAAAACTTGCCAATGGCGGCAGCCTGCCGCAATCGTCCGGTACCGCGTGGGCTGCGATTACGGCCCCAGGCGTTGGCTCGATTTGGGACACGACCGCGGTCGAGGCCCGGGTCGATCCCGGATCCGAGCAGAGCAAGCTCGGCACATCCTTGAGCAAATCGCTGCCGATCAGCGAGCAGTATTCGCTGACCCTGAAGAACGACTACAACCTGATCCAGCAGGGTATCGTGCCGGTGCCCGGCATCGTCGGCCATCCGGTCAGCAGCTACGAGACCGACCAGTCGGCAAGGCTCAGCATTGCCGACACCGGCACCAGCTTGATCGCCGGCCAGACGCTATCGACATCCGACGACAAGTGGCTGCGCAAGGTCGGCGCCGAGCAGAAGCTGTTCGACGGCGTCACCATCTCCGGCTCGATCGGCGAAACGCCCTCGGGTGCCGCCAACAAGAGCCTCAGCGCGGGCTTCAGGCGTAGCTGGTGAGAGCCGAAATCGTCCCAATTTGACGCGTTTTCCGATCTCGAGGGTACTGCCCCAGAGAATGAACCATCATTGCCGCAGATTGGCCAAGATGCGGACAAAATCGGCAGGACAGATGGGGCCGCTCCACTTCGTCGTGCGGGGGACTGTCCGCGCTCGCCTGAAAGCGAAACAGAGGAATAGCCGATGAACGCCACCATTCGTTCCGAACAAGTTGATTCCAACCCGGAAGTCGACAACGATCTCGCCGCCGTATCCGAAGTCGAGGCCGGCATCCGCGATTTCGTTCGCAACGATATCGCTTATCTGCGTCGGCCCGCGGTGGCCCCGGACGCCATGCCGATCGACGCCAATGCCGAAGCGACCGTCAACAACGTCAATTCGCTGATCCAGCGCGTCGCCGGCACGTCGCTGGCGGAAATCGAGAAGCTGATTTCCGAACTCGAAAGCCTCCGCGACTTGCTCCATGCCGAAGGCCAGCGCGTCCAGCGCGAGATCTCGGGCTATGCGCAGCTCAGCCAGGCGGCGATGAAGTCGACGCGCATGATTGCCGACAACGTCACGCAGTGGAAGCGCGCTGCCGACGGCCTGCGCAACGCCTAATCCGATCGTTGCAAAAATCTAACACTCCGCCGCGTTCCGTAACTGAGCGCGGCGGTTTTGTTTGGCTGTGTTCGATCTGAACTCTATAAGCACGGTCGCGTCCAACGACGGATGTCGTCACTTGGCGGCAGGCACCTTTTTGGGGACACACACCGGCGATGCAAAACGTTCAGCCAGACAACATGAATTCAATGCCGTTGCGGCAATCGTCGCATAGCATGGGCACGCTCGTGATCCGCTTCGTCGGACTGCTGACGCTTGCGGTCGTGGCAATGACGTTGATCTGGAGCCGCTGAATCTTTTTTGAGATTCGGCGTCTATGCTTGCCCGATCCGCAACTACTGGCGGACGAACGCGGTGTCCTCGATCGTGTAAACGCCGTCGGCATAGGATTTCACCACCATCGTGGCGGTGAGCATCACCGCCATCGTGACGGTTGCGAAGACAAAGCCGACGAATTTCAGGCCGCTGCGATCTGCCATTTTCATCCCCTCGGTACTTCCCCTGAGACGCATTTGGCAGGCAGAAAGTTCAAAATGCGTTAGCAAAAAAACGGTTTCGTGGAGTCTTGGATTACGAAGCACTAACGAAACAATTGGCTAACCATGTTGCCCCGAAGGGACATGTAGCCCGGATGAGCGCAGCGATATCCGGGATTCACACGGGCATCGGTCCCGGATGTCGCTACGCTCATCCGGGCTACGATTAAGCTCCGGAAATCCCACTCCGTCGCGGCACGAACGCGGTGGCGAGGAACGAGAACACGACTTCGTCGCGCTGGTTGGTGCCGGTATTGCGGGCCTGCAGGATGCCCCATTCGGGACGCTTCTCCGAGGTCCGCTTGGTTTCGACCTGGTTGGAAAAGCTGACGGTATCGCCCGCCAACACTGGCCTGACCCAGCGCAATTCACGAAAACCCGGCGACGGCCCCCACACCGCGACCTGCTCACCGCGTGCGACGGCCTCGGCCGTCAATCGCTTGCCGTCGGCGACCAAGAGCTTCATGCACACCGCCGCAATATGCCAGCCCGATGCGGCCAGCCCCCCGAACAGGGATTTGCGCCCCTCTTCCTCATCGAGGTGAAAGCGCTGCGGATCGAACTGCGCGGCAAACCGCTTGATGTCGCCGGCGGTGAAGGTGAACGAGCCAAACTCGCGCTGCGCGCCGATCTCGATGTCCTCGAAGAAACGCATCGCTACTCCGCTCCTGCTTCAAGGCGGCGGCGCACAATCATCGGGGACTCCATCTCGCACAGTACGACCCCGGCCGCGTTGCGGATCGTACTCTTGAGGGTCACGATGCCGGTCTCGGGCCGGCTTTTCGAAATCCTGGCCTCCGCGACGCTGACATCCAGCGTCAGGTCATCGCCCGGGCGCAGCGGCGACAGCCAGCGCATTTCGTTGACACCGGGCGAGCCGAGCGAGGCGGTGCGGCCGATAAACCCGTCGAACAGCATCCGCATCACGAGCGAGCTGAGATGCCAGCCCGAACCGGACAGCCCCTTCAGCATCGACGCGTTGGCGGCGGCTTCGTCCAGATGCATCGGTTGCGGGTCGAATTCGGCGGCGAACGCCAAAATCTCCTCGCGCGTGACGTGGCGCGGTCCGAACGTGCCGAAATGGCCGGGCGTGAAGTCTTCGAAGGTCAGCGTTGTCATCAGTTGACGATTTGGATTGAGGATTGCGGCGGGGAAGCCCGATTGTGGCCGTTATTTGCAGCAATCTCAACCCGCCCACCCGCATGGCTCGTTCGCCACGGGCGAGTACCGCTGCCGGCGCTCGCCCTGACTTGCCCGAAGCAGTTTTCGGAGCTAGCCCTGTGCCGTCTGGGACCAGGTTTCTTGACCCGCCGGAGAACCATCGATGTTCGATTTTCAGGATCTATTTCAGTGGGACCGCTTCATAACGCCCACGATTATCAAGACTTTCTACTGGCTGGTCATCGGCTTGATCGTGCTGTTCGGCCTATCCGGAATTTTTTCGGCGCTTGCCGCGATGGCGGTCAGCCCGTTCGGCGGATTCATCCTGCTATTGTCCTCGATCGCCGGCGTCGTGGTCGGCGTGGTGTTTTCGCGCATCGCCGCGGAATTCATCCTGATCGTCTTCCGCATCAACGAGCATCTCGGCGCGATCAGAGATCAGGGCGGGATGCGGTGATTACGCGGGAATCGTAGAGTGGGCAAAGCCAACGGTCGCGCGAACGCGCGCCCGTTGGCGTGCCCACCATTTCGTTCGCGCCGGCGGAATGATGGTGGGCACGGCGCGATGCGCCTTTGCCCACCCTACCAATTCTCACGTATTAAACCTGAAATGCATCACGTCGCCGTCGGCGACGACATATTCCTTGCCTTCCAGCCTGAGCTTGCCGGCATCGCGGGCGCCGGCTTCGCCGTTCAGCGCGACGTAATCGGCATAGGCGATGGTCTCGGCCCGGATAAAGCCCTTTTCGAAATCGGTATGGATGACGCCGGCCGCCGCCGGCGCCTTGGTGCCGCGGTGGATGGTCCAGGCGCGGGCTTCCTTCGGGCCGACGGTGAAATAGGTGATGAGGTCGAGCAACTGGTAGCCGGCGCGGATCAGGCGGTCGAGGCCGGCCTCTTCCAGGCCGAGCGTCTCGAGAAACTCGGCGCGCTCCTCGCGTGACAGGGTCGCAATCTCGGATTCGATCTTGGCCGAGATCACCACCGCGACCGCGCCTTCCTTCTTGGCGTGCTCGAACACCTGTTTTGAGAAGCTGTTGCCGTCCTTGGCCGAACCTTCCTCGACGTTGCAGACATAGAGCACCGGCTTGGAGGTCAAGAGGCCAAGCATGCCGAAGGCGCGCTCTTCCTCCGGCTTGCGCTCCAGAAACCGCGCCGGCTTGCCCTCGCGCAGCAGCACCAGGGCGCGGTTAGCGAGGTCGAGCGCCTCCTTGGCGTCCTTGTCGTTGCCCTTGGCCTTTTTCGCCAGATTGTCGACCCGCTTCTCCAGGCTGTCGAGGTCGGCGAGCATCAGTTCGGTCTCGATGGTCTCGATGTCGGCCAATGGCGCGATCTTGCCTTCGACATGGGTGATGTCGGAATCTTCGAAACACCGCACCACATGCGCGACCGCGTCGACCTCGCGGATGGTGGCGAGGAACTGGTTGCCGAGGCCTTCGCCCTTCGAAGCGCCGCGGACGAGCCCTGCGATATCGACGAAGGTCAGCCGCGTCGGGATGATCTGCGCCGAGCCTGCGATCGCCGACAGCTTGTCGAGCCTGGGGTCAGGCACGGCGACTTCGCCGACATTCGGCTCGATGGTGCAGAACGGATAATTCGCCGCCTGCGCCGCTGCCGTCTCGGTCAGCGCGTTGAACAGCGTCGACTTGCCGACATTGGGCAGGCCAACGATACCGCATTTGAATCCCATAACTTGTCCTGAAGTTCGTTGCTGACGGTCGACGACGCGTCACGGCGCGCCATCATCACCCTTGTCGAAAATTCCCTTGGCCTGCAGCGCCAGATGCACCTTGTTCTGGAACGAGGAGTCGTGCCCTGCGGCCAGCAAGCCCGCATTCTCGGCCACCGCCGCGCACAGGGCTTCCACCCAGGCGCGGTCGCTCTTGGTGAAATCCGAGAGCACGTGACCGTGCACCAGCTCCTTGATGCCGGGATGGCCGATCCCGAGCCGCACCCGGCGATAGTCGTTGCCGATATGCGAGGTGATCGAGCGCAGCCCGTTGTGGCCGGCGATACCGCCGCCGACCTTGACGCGGACTTTCGCCGGCGGCAGTTCGAGCTCGTCCTGAAACACGGTGATGTCGGAGGCGCCGAGCTTGAAAAAGTTCGCGGCTTCCTGAACCGCGCGCCCGGACTCGTTCATGTAGGTGGTCGGCCGAAGCAGAACGACCTTCTCGCGATCGAGCGTGCCCTCGGATGTCTCGCCCTGAAAACGGCGGCGCCACGGTGCGAAACCGTGACGCCGCGCAATTTCATCGACGGCCATGAACCCGATGTTGTGCCGGTTGTTCGCGTATTTCGAACCGGGGTTACCTAGGCCAACAAACAGGCGCATGACGCGGCATCCTGCCGCTGCTTACTTCTTCTTGTCGCCACCAGCCGGCGCCTTGGCGCCAGCCGCCGGAGCGGCAGCTCCCGCCGCAGGCGCGGCAGCAGCAGCCGGAGCGGCACCCGCCGCCGGAGCGGCCGTGCCTGCCGCCGCGGCAGCCGCCGCAGCCTTCTGTTCTTCGGCGTAGCCGGACGGCGGCACGATGGTCACGAGCGTTGCGTCCTCACGCGACAGCGACTTCACGCCCGTCGGCAGCTTGATGTCGGACAGATGCAGCGAGTAGCTGATTTCCAGTGCGCCGGCATCGGCCTCGATGTACTGCGGAATGTTGTCGACCGAGCATTCGAGCTCGATGGTGTGGGTGACGACGTTGATGGTGCCGCCGCGCTTGACGCCGGGCGAGGTTTCGCCGTTCACGACATGCAGGGGCACGCTGACGCGGATGGTCGCGCCTTCGCCGAGCCGCAGGAAGTCGACGTGAATCGGGAAGTCCTTCACCGGATCGAGGTGGAAGTCGCGCGGAATCACACGGTGCTTCTTACCCTCGAGATCGATGTCGAACAGCGTGGTCAGGAAACGGCCGGCCAGGATGCGCTGGCGCAGTTCCTTGTCGTCGACCGAGATGGTCACGGGGGGCTGGTTGTTGCCGTAGATCACTCCGGGCACTCTCCCGGCGCGACGCTCTGCCCGGGCGGCCCCCTTGCCGCTCTGCGGACGCGCGGTCGCCTTCAATTCCTTGACGGTCGCCATCGTGTTAAGTCCTTGTTTTCTAAAAAGTTAAAGGCCGCATCGCGGCCCGTTGGCGTCCCACAGCAAGCCTCCAGGGGTGCGGGGGCTGCGGACGTGGCGGGCTTTTAGCCCCAAAGGGGCGAAATGACAAGGAAATGAAGGGATTTTTCTTGTTCTTCACCCTCCCCTGGAGGGGTCCGGACGAGCGAAGCTCGCTCGGGGGTTGACGCGAAGCGGCGGGGTGGGGTGACGGTCCATCCCCTCGATCAGTGCCCGAGTGGAGAGATCACCCCACCCCGTCTCACATTTCGCTGCGCTCCATGTGAGCCGACCCTCCCCCCAGGGGAGGGTAACAAGCCCTACCCGTCCGCCAGGACGCCGGCATCCGGCGTGGCCGGCGCAATGCCGAGCTTGGCTTCCAGAACAGCAATCCGGCTCTTTAGCGCCTCATTCTCCTCGCGCGCCAGGCGGGCCATATCCTTGACCACATCGAACTCCTCGCGCTTGACGACATCAAGATCGCGCAGGATGCGTTCGGCCTGGTTGCGCATGACGGTATCGACCTCGCGCTTGACGCCCTGGGCGGCGCCGGCGGCGTCATTCATCAAACGGCCGATCTCGTCGAAAAACCGATTGCTGGTCTGGGTCATCTAAAACGCTCCGGTCGCTGCAAATTGATCGTCACGACAAGACAATGGCAATCCCAAGCGAAACGTTCAAGAGCGCGGTTCAACGCCAACGTGACGGCCGTTCGCCTTGTCATGCTGCAGTTTCCTTGCAATCGTATCGAACAGCCAGCCAGACACCGGAATCACAACACAAAAAGCAACGCCCATGATCGACCAGCAGATCGATATTGCGACCAAGGACGGCAAGACCACGACCTTCATCACCCACCCTGAGCGCGGCGGCCCCTTCCCGGTCATCATCTTCTACATGGACGCACCGGCGATCCGCGAGGAACTGCGCGACATGGCGCGGCGGCTCGGCACGTCGGGCTATTATGTGATGTTGCCCAACCTCTATTACCGCTCCGGCGTCATGGAGCTGGGGCCGATCCCGCCGGATCCGGAAGCGCCCGAGCGCAAGCGGATGTCCGGCTTCATGAACTCCATCAATATTCCCATGGTGATGGAGGACACCAAGGCGCTGCTCGCTTATGCAGAGACGCAACCTGCCGCAAACACGAAGGTCGTCGGCACCGTCGGCTACTGCATGAGCGGCCGCTACGCGGTCAACGCGGCAACGCATTTTCCGGATCGGGTGAAGGCGGCGGCTTCGATCTACGGCACGCATCTCGCGACCGACCAGGCTGACAGCCCGCATCTGGCTGCATCGAAGACCAAGGCAGAACTCTATTTCGCCTGCGCTGAGACCGACATCTACGCGCCGCAGGAGATCATCGACAAGGTGAAGCAGGCGATGGAAGGCACGAAGAACGAGGTCGAGATCTATCCCGGCACCCATCACGGCTTCGCCTTCCCGAAGCGTCCGGTCTATCATCGCGACGCTGCAGAGCGGCACTGGGAGCGTCTGCTGGCGCTCTATCGCCGCAACCTCGCGCACTAGACCTCCCGCCCAATGCCCCTTCTCACCATAGCCTTTCCGGAAATCGATCCGGTCGCCATCTCGATCGGACCGTTCGCGATCCGATGGTATGCGCTGGCCTATATCTGCGGCATCGTGCTCGGATGGATCTATGCGCGCGCGCTGATCAGGAAAGAGAAATTATGGGGCGGGCCGGCGCCGATCGCACCCGTGCAGCTCGACGACTTCATTCTCTGGGTCACGATTGGCATCATCGTCGGCGGCCGCACCGGCTATGTGCTGTTCTATAACCCGGCCTTCTTCATCCAGAACCCCATCGCCATTTTCAAGCTGTGGGAAGGCGGCATGTCCTTCCATGGCGGCTTTCTCGGCTGCGTCGCCGCGGTGATGCTGTTTGCGCTCAAGAACAAGATCTCCATCCTGTCGCTCGGCGATATCACGACCGCCGTCGCTCCGATCGGAATATTCCTCGGGCGGCTTGCCAATTTCATCAAAGGGGAGTTGTGGGGGCGTGAGGCGGATGCCAGCGTGCCCTGGAGAATGATCTTTCCCGATGACCCGCTTCAACTTTTCCGCCATCCAAGCCAGCTCTACGAAGCGGCGCTTGAGGGTTTCCTGCTGTTCGTTGTCCTGGCGGCCATGGTCCGGATGGGCGCGCTGAAGCGGCCGGGCCTGATCCTCGGCAGCTTCATCGCGATCTACGGCCTTGCACGCATCGCCAGCGAATTCTTCCGCGAGCCCGATCCCCAGCTCGGATTTTTGTGGGGCGGGCTGACCATGGGTATGCTGTTGTCGGTACCGATGATCATTGCCGGAGCCATCCTGATCATGATGGCATGGCGCCGCGAGACGCCGCAGCATATAGAGAAGTCGATTTAAGGCAGGCCGTGACCGAATATTCGCCGTTACAGTCGGAGATCCACAAGCTGATCAGATCGTCCGGACCGATGCCGGTCTGGCGGTACATGGAGCTGTGCCTGATGCATCCCGAGCACGGCTACTACGTGTCGCGCGATCCATTGGGCCGCGAGGGCGATTTCACCACCGCGCCCGAGGTCAGCCAGATGTTCGGCGAGTTGCTCGGGCTATGGACGGCCTCGGTGTGGAAGGCGATCGGGTCGCCGCCGATGCTGCGGCTGGTCGAGCTCGGCCCCGGCCGCGGCACCATGATGGCGGACGCGCTCCGCGCGGTCCGGGTGCTGCCGCCGCTCTATCAATCGATCCAGATCCATCTCGTCGAGGTCAATCCGGTGCTGCGCGAGAAGCAGCAGGCGACGCTATCCGGCGCGCGCAACATCACCTGGCATGACAGTATCGACGACGTGCCCGAGGGCCCCGCGGTCATTCTCGCCAACGAATATTTCGACGTGCTGCCGATCCATCAGGTGGTCAAGCGCGAAACCGGCTGGCACGAGCGCGTCGTCGAGCTCGACGCCAATGGCAAGCTGGTATTCGCGGCCGCGGATGACCCGATGCCGCGCTTCGAGGTGCTGCTGCCGCCGCTGGTGCGCGCGGCCCCGATCGGCGCCGTGTTCGAATGGCGGCCGGATACCGAGATGATGAAGATCGCATCGCGGGTGCGCGACCAGGACGGCGCGGCTCTGATCATCGATTACGGACATCTGCGCAGCGACGCCGGCGATACCTTCCAGGCCATCGCCCGGCACAGTTTTGCCGATCCCCTGAAAAATCCCGGACAGGCCGACGTCACCGCCCATGTCGATTTCCAGGCGCTGGCGCGCGCGGCGGAAGACGTCGGCGCGCGCGTTCATGGCCCGGTGACGCAGGGCGAATTCCTCAAGCGGCTCGGCATCGAGACCCGCGCCGTCACGCTGATGGGAAAAACCACGGCGGAGGTTTCCGCCGATATTTCCGCCGCGCTCAAGCGCCTGACCGACTCTGGCCGCGGCGGCATGGGATCGATGTTCAAGGTGCTTGCGGTTACCGAACCAAATCTCACCTCGGTTGCAGGCCTCAGCGATGAACCGCAAGCACCGGGAGACGAAAAAGCATGACGTTCGGATCGTCGCTGCTGTCAGCCATTCCCGGGCTGCGCCACGCGTTCTTCACCCGCGAGGGCGGGGTATCCAGTGGAATTTACGAAGGACTCAATGGCGGGCTCGGCTCCAACGACGATCCGGCCAATGTCGCGGAAAACCGCCGCCGGATGGCCGAGCAGATGGGGGTTACGCCCGAGCGCTTGCTCAGCGTGCACCAGATCCATTCGCCCGACGCTGTGGTCGCGACCGGACCATGGCCGGGCGACAAGCCGCGCGCCGACGCGCTCGTCACACGCACGGAAGGCATCGCCATCGGCGTCACCACGGCGGATTGCGGTCCGATCCTTTTCGCTGACCCCGCCGCGCGCGTGATCGGTGCCGCGCATGCCGGTTGGAAAGGCGCGCTGACGGGTGTTCTGGAATCCACCATCGACGCAATGGAAAAACTCGGCGCCGACCGCTCCGGCATCGTTGCCGCCATCGGTCCGCTGATCCGCCAGCACTCCTATGAAGTCGGCAGTGAACTCGTCGAGCGCTTCATGGATGCCGATGCGGAGAATGGCGTGTTCTTCATCCCGTCAGTGCGTGCGGGTCATTCGATGTTTGATCTTCCCGGATTCATCCGCATGCGGCTGGAGAATGCCGGCATCCTGATGATCGACGACCTCGGCGTCGACACCTATTCCGACGAGCGCTTCTACAGCTACCGCCGCTCGGTGCACCGGAAGGAGCCGGACTACGGCCGCCACGTCCACGCGATCGCGCTGACGAGCGAGTAATTTCCTACTTCACCCGCAGCACCACCTTGCCCCGCGCCCGGCCGGCTTTCAGGTAGGTGAGCGCCACCGGCAACTGCTCGAAGGCAAATTCGCGATCGATCACCGGCCTGATCGCGCCGCTGTCGACCAGGTGGGCGATCTCGCGCAACTGATCGCCACTCGGCTCGGTGAAAAACCAGCAATAGCTCGCGCCGGCCTCGGCGCTTGCGGCATAGACCTTGCGGCTCATCAACCAGACCGCCGCGCGGACCAGCCAGCCCGCGCCCTCGCGGCGGGCGAAATCGCGATCGGGCGGTCCACTCAGGGAAATCACAGCGCCGCCCCGCTTCACCACCTTGAAGGCATCGACCGTGAATGCGCCGCCGAGCGTGTCGTAGACAATGTCGTAGTCCCCGCCCGCTTCGAGATAGTTTTCGCGGTCGTAGGCGATGACCCGGTCGGCACCGAGCGATTTGACGAAATCGGCGTTTTTTGAACTCGTGGTCGTGGTGACCTCGAGGCCGAGATGCTTGGCGTACTGGATCGCGAACGTGCCGATCCCGCCGGCGCCGGCGTGGATCAGAATGCGCTGGCCGGCGCGTGCCTTGACGCGCGCAAATCCCTGCAGGGTCGTCAGCCCCACCAGCGGCAGCGCCGCAGCTTCCGCATGCGAGATGGCTGCCGGTTTCAACGCCACGAATTGCTCCTGCAGCGCGATCTTCTCGGCAAACGTGCCGATCGTTTCGCGCGAGGCGCGCGCATAGATCGCATCACCCGGCTTGAAGCGGGTGGCACGCGCGCCTGCCGACAGCACGATGCCGCTGGCATCGAAGCCGAAGGGGCGCGGCAGTCGATATTTCGAGACGCGCTTTAAGTCGCCATGCACGATCTTGAAGTCGATCGGGTTGAGGCTGGCGGCATGGATTTCGATCAGGACGTCTTCGGCGCCCGGGGCCGGATCGGCGATTTCGGCAAGGTGGACATGGTCGGCGATCGCGCCATAGCCGTCGAGGACAAAGGTTCGCATGGATGATCCTGCGGCGTTGAAGAATTCTGGCAACAAGAAGGAGAGACGGGACGAGCCGGACGCAATCTTTTTGGCGAGCTTATCCACGCGCTGCCCTAGACCTTAACACATTTTAACGATATCGCAGGGAGCAATGAGGAACATCTTGATTGCTTCGTGCCTGCAAACCCCGCGCGCCTTGATCGCAGCAGTGCTGCTTGTCGTTTCTTGCGCGCTCGGTGGCTGTGCCGGCGGCGGCGCGGCCAGCGGCTCGTATGCGATGGCACCGAGCGGGGGCGGCGGTCCCACCGTGGCGTTCGAATCAATCGACGGTCCGCCGCCGCAGGTATTCGACCGGATGGTCAGCGTGCTCGACAGCGAATCGAAGCTGCGAAACCTGTCGATCGTCTCGCGCGAAGGCGGAGCATCCTACCGCGTGCGCAGCTATCTGTCGGCGCAGGTGGTTCGCGGCAAGACCGTGATCGCCTGGGTCTGGGACGTCTATGACAACGGCCAGCAGCGCGCGCTGCGCCTTTCCGGCGAAGAGCCCGCCGGCAAGGCTGGCCGCGACGCCTGGGCGGCAGCCGACGACCTCGTGTTGCGGAAAATCGCGCAGGCCGGCCTCAGCGGTCTGTCCGGCATGGTCAACGGAAGCCCGGATGCAGCGCCTGCGCCGGCCCCGGAGCGCCGCGGTCCCGCGGTCGCGAGTGCGGAAGAAACAGTACCCGCCCAGGATGCGGCCGGCGTCACGGCGCTCGGTTTCAGCGCCCAATAAACAGCCCTGTTAAAGTCCCGTATCGGCCGATTTTTGACCGGGAAAACGACATCAACGGGTTGCCAGCCGAGCCACCCGCCTGATATCTCCTCGCTCACAAAACGCGCCGGTTCCCGAGGACTTTCTCGATATGCTGAACGTTGTATCCAGCAAGGCGCGAGGAGAAGCGTTGATGGCGGCCAAGAACGGCTCGATCAAGCTGGTCGCTGGCAATTCCAACCCCGCGCTGGCCCAGGAAATCGCGAACTGGCTGCATCTGCCGCTGACCAAGGCGGTGGTCCGGCGCTTCGCCGACATGGAAATCTTCGTCGAAATCCAGGAAAACGTCCGCGGTTCGGACGTCTACATCATTCAGTCGACGTCGTTTCCGGCCAACGACCATCTAATGGAACTCTTGATCATTACCGATGCGCTGCGCCGGGCCTCCGCCCGCCGCATCACCGCGGTGGTTCCCTATTTCGGCTACGCGCGGCAGGATCGCAAGGTGGGCTCGCGCTCGCCGATTTCGGCCAAACTCGTCGCCAACCTGATCACCCATGCCGGCGTCGACCGCGTGATGACGCTCGACCTGCACGCCGGGCAGATCCAAGGCTTCTTCGACATCCCAACCGACAATCTCTACGCCTCGCCGGTGATGGTGCGCGACATCAAGGAGCGCTTCGACCTCGGCAATGTGATGGTGGTGTCGCCCGACGTCGGCGGTGTGGTGCGCGCGCGCGGGCTGGCCAAGCGCATCAATACGCCGCTCGCCATCATCGACAAGCGGCGCGAGCGCGCCGGTGAATCAGAGGTCATGAACGTGATCGGCGACTGCGCCGGCTACACCTGCATCCTGATCGACGACATCGTCGATTCCGGCGGCACGCTGGTGAACGCGGCCGACGCCCTGATCGCCAACGGCGCCAAGGAAGTCTACGCCTATATCAGCCACGGCGTGCTCTCCGGCGGCGCTGCCGCGCGCATCGCCTCGTCGAAACTGAAAGAGCTCGTGATCACCGACTCGATCCTGCCGACGGAAGCGGTCAACAAGGCTGCCAACATCCGCACGCTGTCGATCGCGCCCCTGATCGCGGAGGCGATCAGCCGCACCGCCTCGGAAGAATCGGTGTCGAGCCTGTTCGACTGAGATGTAGCTTGTAGGGTGGGCAAAGCGCAGCGTGCCCACCATTTGACGACGCCGCAATAGATGGTGGGCACGGCGCAAGAGCGCCTTTGCCCACCCTACGGCACTACCGCTCCCTCATTCAAATCCCGGTCGCGGCACCAAATTCATCAGCATATTGGCGTAGCCGCCGTCGACCATGATCTCCTCGCCGTTGACATAGGACGCGCGGTCGCTGGCGAGGAACAGGATGGCATCGGCCATGTCCTGCGGCATGCCGACCCGCCGCAACGGCACGACTGCGGCGCGGCGTTCGGTGACGCCGGGTGTATCGTAGAACGCCTGGCTCATCGGCGTGATCACCATGCCGGGACTGACGACATTGCTGCGGATGCCGTGCGGTCCCCACTCGTTGGCGAGCTGCCGCGACAGCATGATCACGCCGGCCTTGCTGACGCTGTAGGCGCCGCTCTGCCCTTGCGCATTGCTGCCGGCAATCGAGGCGACGTGAACCAGGCTGCCGCGGCCAAGCGAACGCATCTGCCTGCCGAACACCTGCGCGCAGAGGAAGTAGCCGGTCAGGTTGACGGAGAGAACGGCATTCCATTCGGCAAGCAACAAGGTGTCGAGCGCGCCGGGACGCAGCACGGCCGCGGTGTTGACCAGCACGTTGCACGGTGCAAGCGATTTCTCGATCGTCGCGGCCGCAGCGGTAACGCTCTCGACATCCGTCGTATCGCAGCGCGCGATGACATGATCGGCGCCGAGCTTGACGAGCTCGGCGCGCGTTCTCTCAAGGCCACGTTCATCGAGATCGATCGCGGCCACGCGGGCGCCGGCGTGAGCAAAACTGAGGGCAACGGCGCGGCCGATCCCACCTCCCCCTCCCGTCACCACGCACACGCGGCCTGACAGGCCGAGCCAATCGGAAGATTCCTGCGAGCTGTTGACCATCGATGGCTCCAATCGAGAGTTTATTCGTCATTGCGAGCCACTTCGTGGCTCGCAATGACGCGTCGAGCTATCCGCCAATCCCCGCCGCGACCTGGCCGCGCAGCCGCTCCAGGCTGTGTAGCGTGTTGGCGCAGGCTTCTGCGACCTCGATGCCCTTGATGACGAAATGCTTGCGGAAGAATTCGTGGTGCACGGCGCTTTCATGGAATTGCTGCGGCGTCAGCACCGCCGAGAATACCGGCACTTCGGTCCTGAGCTGCACGTCCATCAGCGCCTTGATCACGGTGTCGGCGACGAATTCGTGGCGATAGATGCCGCCGTCGACGACGAGGCCTGCCGCCACGATCGCGGTGTAGCGCCGCGTCTTGGCGAGCAGTTGCGCATGCAGCGGTATCTCGAACGAGCCCGGCACCTCGAACAGATCGACCTGCGCGCGCGTGATATGGCGCGCTTCGATCTCTTCAAGAAAGGCAATGCGGCATTCCTCGACCACGTCGCGGTGCCACGACGACTGCACGAAGGCGATGCGTTGCGGCTTGACGAAACGCGGATGCACCGGCGCCGGCGGACGCTCGGGCACGTCAGGAACGTGATGGGCTTCGGCTGCTTGGGATTGAACTTCAGGCTCTTGCAACATCTGATTCATGGCTTTCCTCTTTCAGGACCAGAATCAGGGCATACGGAACGACACCGGCCCACGCGCAAACGTGCGAGGCCGCCGCAAACCGTTCTCTTTCATCCGGACTGTAACCGTCGGCTTCGGAATCACACCGAATCTGCTGACCCTTCTGCTCTGGCGAGAAGAAGGCGCTCGCGGGCTTGGGCTACGTCACCCTTACCGCCGGTGGGGATTTTCACCCCGCCCTGAGAACATCGGCCGCCCGGAATGGACGACCTGCCTTCAGGATATGACCAACTTTGGGGCGGCAGCAAGCGTCTTTGGCATGGGGAATCGGCATGTCCCCATGCTGCCGAAACAGGGCATGTGGCCTGCCGGATCGTTGCCTTTACTCAAACCGCGGCAATTGAGATAGGCTTGCCAAGAACAGGGGGACGCTCAACATGAAAATTCTTCGTCGGAATTTCCTTAAGCTGGCCGGCGCACTCATCGCTGCACCTGCCTTGCCGCGACTGGTATCCGCGCTCGATTATCCGACGCGGCCGACGAAGATCGTGGCCGGCTTCGCTGCCGGCGGCGGCGTCGATATCACGGCGCGGCTGATCGGCCAGTGGTTGGCCGACCATCTCAAACAACCCTTCGTCGTCGAGAACCGAACCGGCGCCGGCGGCAATATCGGCACCGAGGCGGTCGTGAACGCGGCGCCCGACGGCTACACGCTATTGCTGGCGACGGTGCCGAATGCGGTGAACGCCTCGCTCTACGAAAAGCTCAGTTTCAATTTCGTCCGCGACATTGCGCCGGTCGCCGGCGTCATTCGTGTGCCGATGGTGGTGCTGGTGCACCCTGCGGTGCCGGCGCAGACCTTGGCCGAATTCATCGCTTACGCCAAAGCCAACCCCGGAAAGATCAACATGGCCTCCGCCGGCAGCGGCAGCGCGCCGCATATGGCGGGCGAATTGTTCAAGATGATGACCGGCGTCGACATGGTCCACGTCCCCTATCGCGGCCAAGGGCCGGCAATGACGGATCTCATCAGCGGCCAGGTGCAGATCCTGTTTGCCGCTGCGCCCGGTACCGCCGATCACATCAAGACCGGCAAGCTGCGCGCGCTCGCTGTGACGACGGCCATGCGCATGGCGGAGTTGCCGGAAGTTCCGACCGTAGGCGATGTCGTGGCAGGCTATGAAGCCAGCCAGTGGTACGGCTTCGCGGCGCCCAAAAACACGCCGGCCGAGATCGTCGACAAGCTCAACAAGGAGATCAACGCGGCGATCGCCGATCCCGGCATGAAGGCCCGGCTTGCCGCCATCGGCGGCGCGCCGATGCCGGGCTCGCCTGCCGATTTCGGCAGACTGATCGCAGACGAGACCGAGAAATGGGGCAAGGTGGTCCGCGCAGGCGGTCTCAAGCCGGAGTGAGACGGCGATTTGCGAACGATCCGGGACGCACCGATGCACGGCGAAACTTTCACCAATCCTTAAAGCCGGCACCCTAGAGGTGTCTATCGTGCCCAACTCCAGATCGCCCGGGCGACGCAAATGGAACAAGCGTGACACACGCCGCTGACGTTGCCGGCACGGATGCAGCAAGGCCCGCGGACCGGGCCTGGCGAACGCCAATCCTTCAGACCAATGTCCTGGTGCCGATGGCGATCGCGCTCGGCTCGTTGCTGGCCGGCGCGATCTACACCTGGTTTGCCGGCGAGGACGTCAACTGGGATTGGCAAAATTACCACGAGTACAATGTCTGGGCCGTCATCAACGGCCGCTACGGCATCGATGCCTTGCCGGCCGGCTTTCAGACCTACTTCAATCCGACCGTCTATTTCCCGCTTTACTATCTGCGCCATCTGCTGCCGGCACCCTACGGCCTGATGATCATCGGCGCGGTACACGGCCTCAATCTGCTGCTGATCTATTTTCTCGTCCGCGTCCTGCTGCGGGAAGCGGCGACGGCAAGCGCGATCGGGGCAACGGTCCTGATTGCGGCCGTCGGACCGATGACGCTTTCGGAAGTGGGCACGAGCTTCTCCGACATCCTCACCGCGCTTCCGATCGTTGCAGGCTGTATGCTGATCCTGTCGGCAAATGGATCGCATCACGGGCGCTACGTCCTCGCCGGACTGTTGATCGGCGCGGCCGTCGGGCTGAAACTGACCAACGTCGTCTATGCGCTCGGAGCGGCTGCAGCCGTGCTGGTTGCGGCCCGGCCGCTGCTGGCAACGCTCTGTCTCGGAGTTGGCGGGCTGATCGGCGCGTTGGCGACCGGCGGCGCCTGGGGGGTGATGCTCTGGCGCGAGATGGGTAATCCGATTTTCCCGCTCTTCAATGCCGTGTTCCAGTCCAAAGAACTGGTCCCGATGAACATCATGGACTGGCAGTTCATGCCGCGCGGCCTGCTGGATGCGCTGGCCTATCCATTCTACTGGCTGGTCGGCCACAACAGGAGCTCGGAATATCCGTTCCGCGATGCGCGATTTGCGGTCGCGACGCTGCTCCTCGTGTTCGGTATCGGAAGATCTCTCGTCACCCGCGTTACGATCTTCACGCAACGCGACATCCAATTCCTGCTGTTCTTCATCGTCTCCTATGCGACATGGCTCGCCGTGTTTTCGATTCAGCGCTACGCCATCGTGCTGGAGCTCTTGTGCGCGCCGCTGATCATCCTGTTGATTTCCCGCACTCTGGCTGTGCCGTTCGGAGGGATTACGCAGGGCGCATCGTCGCTGCGCGTCAATTCCGTCATGGCGGCGACAGCCCTGTTAATCGCATTATGGTCGCAACCGGGTGACTGGTTCCGCCGCCCCTGGTCCAATCCATTCAACCCCGCGATTCCCGAGCAGCTTCACCAGCCTGCAAACTATCTCATCATCGACAAGCCGCTGGCCTATGTCGCCCCGCTGCTGCCATCGCAGTCGCGGTTCTACCAGCTAGCTGACATTGCGCTGCCGATCATGTCCAACGGCACGTTCGACCGTCGCATTCGTGCCGGGCTCCAATCCCCGTTGCCGGGCGGCGCATGGGAATTGCACATGCGGGGCAAACCGATCCGCGAACGGTTGCTGGAGCGGTATGGTCTGCGCGTGGATCGTTCCAGGCCCTGCGTCGAAATCGAGGGCGCTCAGCTCGGGACCGCGATCGAGGCGTGTCCATTGGCAGCGCGCGAATAGGCCGTGCCCTCTTCGAGCACCGGCGAACGCGAAGAGGCCTTCTTAACCGTCCGTTAACCATTGTGGCGGCAAGATTCCTTAGTTCCGGAATCCGATTCCGGTTTGTTCTCAAATTTGCTTTTGTAGCCCCGAACACCTGTGGACGACGCCGGTTTGGCCTGTGGACGGACTCAGGGGTGAGTTGCGCGGATTCCGCAAATCACATCACTTGATCTCGGCAAGCCCCGGGATGATCCGCGAACGGGGGATTGCAGTCGGCGCAGCCGCATCGGTTCAACGCGCGCCGTGCTCCGCGTGCGTATCAGAAGAATTCAAGAAACAGGGTCGAGACGGCATGTCCCTCCTCGAAAGCATTATTGATTCCCGGAACAACCCGCTCGCGGCCGTCGAGGACATCGCCGCCGAAAACAACTGGGCGTTCGAGCGCTCCGGCGAAGACGAAGTCACGATCGTCTCCAAGGGGAACTGGACCGACTATCAGCTCTCCTTCACCTGGATGGCGGAGATCGAGGCGCTGCACCTGGCCTCCGCCTTCGACATGAAGATTCCCCCCGCACGCCGCGCAGAAGTGCAGCGGCTGATCGCGGCGATCAACGAACAATTATGGGTCGGCCATTTCGACATCTGGACCCACACCGGCATGATCATGTACCGGCAAGCGCTGTTGCTGCCGGGCGGGCTGACCGCCTCGACCGCGCAATGCGAGGTCATGCTGGCCGGCGCCATCCACGCCTGCGAGCGCTACTACCCCGCGTTCCAGTTCGTGGTCTGGGCCGGAAAGAGCGCGGAGGAGGCGATGACCGCGGCGATGTTCGATACCGAGGGTGAGGCGTAGGCCCCGCCGCTTCCACACGCACAGTGTCGTCCCTGCGAAAAGCAGGGACCCCCATACTCCGTGACCGCCAGGCTCAAGCAAACTGCTTGTGGCCCCTTCCGAGCTTTACTAAAACCGCCGGTGGTTATGGGTCCCTGCCTTCGCAGGGACGACGGCAGAATTCATGGTGACACCGTGAATACCAACACACTCCAAAATCTCCGCGGCACCATTGCGCTGGCCGGCGCGGGCAAGATGGGCGGCGCGATGCTGACCGGCTGGCTGGCCGGCGGGCTCGACGCAAGCCGCGTGATCGTGATCGAGCCGCAGCCGTCCGCTGAGATCGGCGCGCTGGCGGCCCAAGGCATCCGCCTCAATCCGAAGGAGGCGGTTACAGTCGATACGCTGGTGATGGCGGTGAAGCCGCAGACGTTCCGCGAAGCGGGGCCGGCGCTGAAGTCCCTCGTCGGAGCGAACACGCTCGTCGTCTCGATCATGGCGGGCACGACGATTGCGGCGCTTGAAGAAGTCTGCGGCGGCATGGTGGTTCGCGCGATGCCGAACACGCCGGCCGCGATCGGCCGCGGCATCACGGTTGCGGTCGCGGCGAAAAATGTCAGCGCCGCGCAACGCGCCACGGCCGACGCGCTGCTGCGCGCCACCGGCTCGGTCGAATGGGTCGAGGACGAAAGCCTGATGGATGCGGTGACCGCCGTGTCCGGCTCCGGCCCGGCCTACGTGTTCCTGCTCGCCGAAGAGCTCGCGCGCGCCGGCGTCGAGGCCGGCCTGCCGGCGGAGCTTGCAACGAAGCTCGCGCGCGAAACCGTCGCCGGCTCCGGCGAATTGCTGCACCGCTCGGACCTTGCTTCGGCCACGCTGCGCCAGAACGTCACCTCGCCCGGCGGCACCACGGCGGCAGCGCTGGAAGTGCTGATGGCCAAAGACGGCCTGCAGCCACTGATGATCCGCGCGATCGCCGCGGCAACGAAGCGCTCGAAGGAATTGGCGAAGTAGCGGAATCGTAGGAATCGTAGGGTGGGCAAAGGCGCACTTGCGCCGTGCCCACCATTGCGAGCACGGTGCCGGATGGTGGGCACGGCGCTCCGCGCCTTTGCCCACCCTACGGGTCAGCGGCTACTTTCCGGCAAGCCTCTTCGTGAACGTCTCCGCATTGACGAGCCCGCGGGCGTGGCGGCCGTCGCCTATTCTGCGCTCGCCTTCGAAGGCTTCGACCTCGAAGCGGATCACGCGGCGCTCGACGGCTACGACCTTTGCCGTGACGCGCACCGTCGCGCCGACCAGCGATGCGCCGAGATGGCGGATATCGACCTCGGTGCCAACCGTGATCCAGCCCGGCTGAAGATGGCTGCGGATGGCGTCGCTCGAGGTCATCTCCATTTCCAGGATCATCATCGGCGTCGCGTAGACCATCGGCATATCAGGCACGAAATGCCCGACCGTGCGCTCGGGCGGCACGACCAGCGTCCGCTCGGCGCACATGCCGATCTTGATGAAGTCGCGTGCGTCCATGGATTTGCCCTGTCATTCCGGGGCGCGAAGCGAACTATGGGGCGCCCTTGCGCCCCAGAGAATCTCGAGATCCCGGGTTCGCGCTTCGCGCGCCCCGGGATGACCTTTCAGGTCACTTCTTCGCCGCTGCAGCGCGCTCCACAAAAGTCTTGCCGCCCTTCATCTTGTGGGTGAGCGGCGCCTCGTTGATCTGGATCACGACAGCTTCCGCATCGACGCCAAGATTCTTCACCAGTGCCTGGGTGATGTCGCGCATCATGCCGACTTTCTGTTCTTCGGTACGGCCGGCGGCCATGCTGATGGTGATCTCAGGCATTCTCGTCTCTCCCTTTTTGTTTTCGTGATGACCGACTTGTGCCGGCCATCCACGACCTCTTCTATCAAACAAGACGTGGATGCCCGGGACAAGCCCGGGCATGACGCCTGGAACGAATGGCTATCCCCACTTCACATCATGGCGCGCCAGCACCTCGCGCACTTTAGCGACGATCTCGCCCTCCGCGCAGGAAAACTGCGCCGGACGAGTTTCGCGCCATTCCTGGTTGGACGCGATCGCAGCCGCCGCCTTGGCGCCCTCGATCAGATCCTTGATCTGGATTTCGCCGCGCGCCTTCTCATCCGAACCCTGGATGATGACGCAGGGCGAGTTGCGACGGTCGGCATATTTAAGCTGGTTGCCCATGTTCTTCGGGTTGCCGAGATAGAGCTCGGCGCGGATATTGGCGTTGCGCAACTGCGCGACCATTTTCTGGTAGTCGGCGACACGATCGCGGTCGAACACGGTGACCACGACCGGTCCGAAGTCGGGCCGCGTATCGAGCTTGCCCAGCATCGTCAGCGCCGCCTGCAACCGCGACACGCCGATCGAAAAGCCCGTCGCCGGTACCGGCTCGCCGCGGAAGCGCGAGACGAGTCCGTCATAACGGCCGCCGCCACCGACCGAGCCGAAGCGGACGGGGCGGCCTTTTTCGTCCTTGGTTTCGAGGGTGAGTTCGACCTCGTAGACCGGACCGGTGTAATATTCGAGGCCACGGACGACGGATGGATCGATCACGATTTGATCCGCCCCATAGCCCGACGCCGTCACCAGCTTGCTGATCGCATCGAGTTCGTCGCGACCTTCCTGTCCGACCTTGCTGTCGCGCAGCCGCGCATCGATCTGCGCGCCTTGTTCGATCGCACCGATCACCAATGCGATGTCCTCCGCCTTGAGGCCGGCACCCTTGGTGAAGTCACCCGACTCGTCCTTGCGCCCCTCGCCCAACAATTGCTGCACGCCGGAAATGCCGAGCCGATCGAGCTTGTCGATCGCGCGCATCACCGTCAGCCATTGTCCGTCATCGGCAATGCCTAGCGCATCGCGCACGCCGTCCAGCACCTTGCGGTTATTCACCTTCACCAGATAGCTGCCGCGCGGAATGCCCAGCGCTTCCATCGTGTCCGCAGCCATCATGCACATCTCGGCGTCCGCTGCCGGCGAGGCGGAGCCCACAGTATCGGCATCGAACTGCATGAACTGGCGAAAGCGGCCGGGGCCTGGCTTCTCGTTGCGATAGACGTAGCCCGCGCGGTAGCTGCGATAGGGTTTGGGCAGCGCGTCGAAATTCTCGGCTACATAGCGCGCCAGCGGCGCGGTCAGATCGTAGCGCAGCGAGATCCACTGCTCGTCGTCGTCCTGGAACGAGAACACGCCCTCGTTCGGCCGGTCCTGGTCGGGCAGGAATTTGCCGAGCGCATCGGTGAACTCCATCGCCGGCGTTTCCACCGGCTCAAAACCGTAGCGCTCGTAGACCTCGCGGATTTTCTCGACCATCTGGCGCGTGGCCGCGATCGCGGCCGGACCACGGTCTTCGAGCCCGCGCGGCAGCCGCGCCCTCAGTTTCTGCGGTTTTTTGGGTTTTTCAGCCATGGCGGCTAGGTACCAGCCGAGGCGCGGCAGGGCAACCAGGGCCTTCTTCCCTTCTCCCCTTGTGGGAGAAGGTGGCATAGGCGGCCTATGGCCGCCGTCTCTTAGAAACGCCGATGCCTCGCATCGGCTTTGGCGCCGGATGAGGGGTATCCCTCCGCGTCCAACAGTGGCCGAGCGGAGAGATCACCCCACCCCGTCTCACATTTCGCTGCGCTCAATGTGAGCCGACCCTCCCCCTCCAGGGCAGGGTAAAAAGAGATCCACCGAGGGACGAAGCTCGGCCTCACGCCGCCACGGCCTTGCCCTTTGGCTGCACTTCGGCGCTGTAGTCCGCCATCAACTGCTCGGAGATCTTGCCGGGCGTGAACTTCCACTGCGCGATCTCGGAGACCGGCGTTACTTCGGCGGCGGTGCCGGTGATGAAGCACTCGGTGAAGCTATCGAGTTCCTCCGGCATGATGCGGCGCTCGATCACCTCGAGGCCGCGACGCCTGGCGAGGTCGATCGCGATGGCGCGGGTGATGCCGGCGAGGAAGCAGTCGGCGATCGGCGTATGGATCTTGCCGTCCTTGACGAAGAAGATGTTGGCGCCGGTGCATTCGGCCACCCGGCCCTGCCAGTCCAGCATCATGGCGTCGGCATAGCCGGCGCGCTCCGCCTTGTGCTTGCTGATGGTGCAGATCATGTAGAGGCCGGACGCCTTGGCCATCGCCGGGATCGTCGCCGGATCGGGCCGCCGGTATTCGGCCATGCACATCCGGATGCCCTTCAGCTTCTCCGCCGGATCGAAATAGCTCGGCCAATCCCAGGCAGCGATGGCGAGATGGATGGAGTTGGTCGGCGCCGAAACACCCATCATCTCCGAACCGCGCCAGGCGATCGGGCGCAGATAGGCATCGGGCAGATTGTTCTTGTCGATGACCAATTGCTTGGCGGCGTCGATCTCGGCGACCGAATAGGGAATCTCGAAATCCAGAATATTGGCCGAGGCCTTCAGCCGCTCGGAATGCTCGGTGCTCTTGAAGACCTTGCCGCCATAGGCGCGCTCGCCCTCGAACACGCAGCTCGCATAGTGCAGGCCATGGGTCAGGATGTGAACATTCGCATCAGCCCACGGCACCAGCCTGCCGTCGTACCAGATGACGCCATCGATCTTGTCGAACGAAACTCCCATGGTCGCCTCCCGGATTGGCGCTGTTTCAATGAGCCGCGCGTCAGCCTCGCGCGACTCGACGAGGCGCGCGCTACCGAGCGCTTGAAGTGATCTATCGCTTAAGCGGCGGCGTAATTCCGCCGCCGGTCACAGGACTTTTCTGATCCAGTCGTGCGGATCCGCTGCGCGACCGTACTGAATGTCCACGAGCTTCTTGCGCAGCCCCATGGCGACAGGGCCGGCTACGCCGCCGCTGATCTGAAAATCGCCGCTCGCCGAACACACCTTGCCGATCGGCGAGATGACGGCCGCAGTGCCGCAGGCGAACGCCTCTTTCAGCTTTCCGCTGGCGGCATCGGCGCGCCACTGGTCGATGGTGTAGGCCTCCTCGCGCACGCGGGTGCCGGAATCCTTCGCCAGCGCGATGATCGAATCGCGGGTGATGCCCGGCAGGATCGTGCCGAGCGGCGGTGTCGAGAGCGAGCCGTCGTCGAACACGAAGAAGACGTTCATGCCGCCGAGTTCCTCGATGTAGCGGCGTTCGATCGCGTCGAGGAAAACGACTTGGTCGCAGCCGTGCTCGATGGCCTCGGCCTGCGCGCGCAGGCTCGCGGCATAATTGCCGCCGCATTTGACGGCCCCGGTGCCGCCGATCGCGGCACGCGTATAATTCTCCGACACCCAGATCGACACCGGCGCAGGTCCGCCCTTGAAATAGGAGCCGACCGGCGAGGCGATGACGGCGAAGATGTATTCCGCCGATGGCTTCACGCCGAGGAATATCTCGCTCGCGATCATGAAGGGCCGCAAATAGAGGCTGCCCTCGCCGCCAGGTATCCAGGCGCTATCGATGCGCACGAGCTGTTCGACCGCTTCGATGAAGATAGCTTCGGGCAGCGGCGCCATGGCCATGCGCTCAGCCGAACTGTTAAAGCGCCTCGCGTTGGCGTCGGGGCGGAACAGGTTCACGCCGTTGTCGCGCTTGTAGGCCTTGAGGCCTTCGAAAATCTCCTGGGCGTAGTGCAGGACGGCCGTGGCCGGATCGAGCGGAAAATTCGCGCGGGATTCGACACGCGCGTCATGCCAGCCGTTCGCCTGATCGTAACGGACGATGGCCATGTGATCGGTGAAAATCCGGCCGAAGCCCGGGTCCACGAGCTTGGCCGCGCGCTCCCTCTCAGGAGTTGGATTCGCCGCAGGCCGGATTTCGAATTTCAAACTCATTCCCCTTCGCCCTTGCTTCCCGCTATTGGAATTCGGCGCCCATATTGTTGGCGCCGGCATGCGTCTTCCGGGCCTTCACAGGTCTGGACTTCACCATCACCGGCCTTGCGGCCGGCTTCCGTCGCCGTCATGTCGGTCGAGGACATGCTTTTGCGGGATGCCGAAGTCCAGTATGTTTGCCGAAATGCCGCTCGACAATCGCACGGTAATCCATTTGCGGCCGTTGCCGCCATTGCTGGCTTTTTCCGGCTGCCTGACACGTCACCAGGTTCGAAACGACCTAAAGTTTCGTCGTGGCTGGCAGTTTTGTAACATTGAACCCAAGATATGTCAACATGACTGACATAAATTTCTCAAAGGGCTCCGTAGCCTCCGATTCGCAGGAGGCCGCCAGCCCTGCCCCGCGGGCTGGCGAATTTCGCTGGGACATTATCGAGCTGCTGTTTTTCGCCTATCGCGACTTCGTCGGCGACGCCGACCATGAGCTCGAGGCTTTCGGGTTCGGCCGCGCCCATCACCGCGTGATGCATTTCGTCTACCGCTACCCCGGCCTCAAGGTCGCCGACCTCCTGGACGTGTTGCGGATCACCAAGCAGTCGCTTGGCCGGGTGCTCAAGCAGTTGCTCGACGAAGGCTACATCATCCAGAAGACCGGCAATAACGACCGCCGGCAGCGCCTTCTTTACGCCACCCCGAAGGGCGAAGCGTTGGTGGCAAAGCTCGCAGGGCTGCAGACCGATCGCATCACCCGCGCGCTCCGGGACATCAATCCCGAAGGCGTCGCTGCGATCAGCGAGTTCCTGCGCGCGATGATCGATCGCGACGACCCCGACAAGGTGTTGGAGGCGATCTTCGGGATCGGCAGCAAGAAGCCAAGGGAGTGATCGTGCCGCAAGGAGCAACCATCGCTGCAGCCACCACGCGCGCGCCGCGGCAACTGGCTGATGACGCCCCGCATCTGCTCTTGGTCGACGACGACCGCCGTATCCGCGATCTGTTGTCGCGGTTTCTGACCGGCGAGGGCTACCGCGTCACCACCGCCTCGAGCGCGAGCGATGCGCGCGCAAAACTGCTCGGCCTGCATTTCGACCTTCTGATCCTCGACGTCATGATGCCCGGTGAAACCGGGTTCGAGCTGGCGCGGTTCATTCGCACCTCCTCCTCGGTGCCGATCATCATGCTGACGGCGCGCCACGAGGCGGAGGCGCGGATCGAGGGCCTGCAGATCGGCGCCGACGACTATGTGGCGAAGCCATTCGAGCCGCGCGAGCTGATCTTAAGGATCGGCAATATCCTCAAGCGCTCCGCGCCGCCGCCGGTGGAGGCGCTGGAGCAGATCGCGTTCGGCCCTTACATTTTTCATCTCGATCGTGGCGAACTGCGCCAGGGCGAGGAGATCGTTCACCTGACCGACCGCGAGCGCGAAATGCTCCGCATCCTGGCCGCCAGTCCCGGCGAAACGGTGCCGCGTGCGGCGCTGACCGGCGGCGGCACGGTGAACGAGCGCGCGGTCGACGTGCAGATCAACCGGCTGCGGCGCAAGATCGAGCGCGATCCCGCCAATCCGCTGTTCCTGCAGGCGGCGCGCGGCATCGGCTATCGCCTGGTTGCGTCGCCCTGAGCCAGCTCATGAGCACGCTCGACACCGGCCTGACGTTCATCCGCAACGCGTCGCAACGCGTCTCCAGGGCCAATGGCTGGATGGGCAATGCGTTCAAGAGCTGGATGCCGACCGGCCTCTACGCCCGCGCGCTCCTGATCATGATCGTTCCGATGGTGATCCTGCAAACGGTCGTGGCGTTCGTGTTCATGGAGCGGCACTGGAACACGGTGACGCGGCGCCTGTCGGCAGCCGTCGTGCAGGACATCGCCAGCCTGATCGACATCTACAAGGCATTTCCGCAGGACAAGGACCGTGCGCAGCTCCGCCGCATCGGACAGCGGCTGCAATTGGTCGTCGATTTCCTGCCTGTCGACGACATGCCGCAGCCGGGGCCAAAGCCGTTCTTCTCGCTGCTCGACCAGACCCTATCGTCGCAGATCGGCCGCCAGATTCGCCGCCCGTTCTGGATCGATACCGTCGGCAAGTCCAATCTGGTTGAAATCCGCATCCAGCTCGACGATGCCGTGATGCGGGTGTTCGCGCAGCGCAGCGCCGCCTATGCCTCCAATTCGGAGATTTTTATCTTCTGGATGCTCGGCACATCCTCGATCCTGCTGATCGTCGCGGTGTTGTTCCTGCGCAACCAGATCAGGCCGATCCTGCGGCTGGCGGACGCCGCCGAAAGTTTCGGCAAGGGCCGCGAGGTGCCGAATTTCCGTCCGCGCGGCGCGCGGGAGGTGCGGCAAGCGGCACAGGCATTCCTGGAGATGAAGGCCCGCGTCGAACGCTCGATCGATCAGCGCACCGCGATGCTGGCCGGCGTCAGCCACGATTTGCGCACCATCCTGACCCGCTTCAAGCTCGAACTGGCGCTGATCGGCGACAGTCCCGAAGTCGACGGCATGCGCAAGGACGTCGACGAGATGGCCGGCATGCTGGAGGCCTATCTCGCCTTCGCGCGCGGCGACAGCGGCGAGATCGCGCAGCCGACCGACATGGCGATGGCGCTGGAGGAGTTGCGCAGCGACGCCGAACGCCACGGCCATACCGCAACCGTGACGTTCCACGGCCTGCCGGTGGTGACGGTGAAGCCGGCCTCGTTCAAGCGCTGCATCGCCAACCTGGTTTCCAATGCGGCGCGACACGCCAACACGGTCGCCATCACCGGCCACCGCGATCACCGCTATCTGACGGTGACGGTCGACGACGACGGGCCGGGCATTCCGGTCAACATGCGCGAGGAAGTGTTCAAGCCGTTCCTGCGGCTCGACGACGCCCGTAACCAGGACGAAGGCGGCACGGGCCTCGGCCTCGCCATTGCCCGCGACATCGCCCGCTCGCACGGCGGCGACATCACGCTCGGCGACAGCCCGATGGGCGGATTGCGGGCGGCGGTAAGGGTGCCGGTGTAGTTGGGCGAAGTAGCTCGCTTACTTCTTCGGCATCATGGACTTCAGCTTTTCCATGTCCTTGATGTTCATTTTCATGCCGCCGGGCATCATGGTGTCACCGGGCTTCTGATCGCTCTTGCAGGCGCCAAGCCATTTGGCCTCGATCGTCGTGGTGTTGTCGCGCCCCCCACCGGCCGGGCCACCCTCGCTGCGCGAGGTCGATTTCACGGTATAGGCGGAATTGAAGTCGCCGGTAATCTCGGCATGCGACTTGATCGTCATGCCGGCGATGCCGCAGACGGAATCGGTGACATACCCCGCCGCCGTCTTCTGGATATCCTGCTTCGAGCACATCTCCTTGGCCATCGGCGAGAACGCGGTGCTCATGTCCTTGTCGGTGGTCTCGTCGGTGCATTGCTGCATCGTCATCTCAGGCACCGGCGCGCCTGTGCTCAGCACCTTCATCTCCCATAGGCCGGCCTTGCGCATCGGCAGCTCCACGGCGATAGCGCTGCTCGCCGACAACAGAGCAAGCACACCAACGGCCGAGCAAGACACAAGAAGCAATCGTCTCATAGGTAGGCCCCCGCTGAATTCTTCCATGGCATTCGTCTTCGCGCGAAGTGAACACACGCTCCGCGTGGCGAAAACATGTCCAGCCGGAAAACAGGTAGCGGCAGCGCTCAGTAAAGCGTGCGCAGCGGCCGCTCAGCGGCGCCATAGGGCACCCAGCGGCAGGCAAAGGAAACGTAGCCGCCGTAATTGGGCTGCGCGCCGAGGAATTTCACCACCTTGCCGTAGCGGGCGCAGTGATCGACGGCGAGTTGGCGGGCGTCGGCCTGCATCGCGAGCTGATAGGCGATGATGCCGCCGGTGTCATTGCCCTTGAACGGCGGTACCGTATCGATGTCCCACCACTGCGCCTGCGCCGGCGCGCCCGCCAGCATTCCGCCCATGGCAATCAGGCTCGCGGCCACAATTCTTCGCATCGCAGACTCCATTTCGCTCGAAGCCCACCATAGTGTGCGCCGGTGGCCATGAAAAGAATGGTTGCGGCACGAGGCGGACTTGGCTGTCAGGTGTTGCCGTGCTGCACTTGACCTTGTCAGGGCTTCGCGGCACCGTCCCATGCGTTGGCTTACCGGCGGATTCCCCATGCGCGATTTGTTCAAATCCTTGAGAGCACTCGGTCCCAGAGCACTTGGCCCGATGACGGCGGTACTCGCCTTGCTGGCCTCCAGCCATGCCGCCCAGGCCGCCAATCCCTTGGAATTGAATTTCTGGCTGTCAGGCCCGAAGTATGACGGCCGCGTCGCCGAATGCGAGCGGGCGCTGTCGACCATCACGTACCAATTCCGGGAGAAGGAGGGCAAGTTCTGGAATTCGGCGCTGACGATCACCGGCTTTGGCCGAATCCATGAAACCGCGTTTCGGCCCTGGCAGTCCGACAACATTCCGCGCCGTTATTGCAGTGGCGATGTGATGCTGAGCGACGGCAAGATGCGCACCGTGCACTACTCGATCATCGAGGATGGCGGCTTTGCCGGCTTCGGCCAGGGCGTCGAATGGTGCGTGACCGGGCTTGACCGCAACTGGGCCTACAGCCCCGGCTGCCGGGCCGCACGGCCCTGATCGCCCTGAAATCCGGCAAGCGATCCGGCTGGCTCGGGCCGATTCTGGGGTCAATTCAATTTTGTTCTTGAAATGTTCCGCCTCCCTGCTAGGCTCCCGGTAGTCGAGTAGAGGGGGCGTTCGATGCACCGGTCCATCATTATTTCGCGGCTTCTGATTTCGCTGGCTCTTGTTGTCGTCTTGGCCGGGACGGCGTCCGCACAGGACCGCCGGCAGAACGCGCCGGGCGAATTCGATTTTTATGTCCTGGCTCTTTCCTGGTCGCCCTCCTTCTGCGAGGCGGCGGCTGAGCGTGGCAATAGCGGGCGCTCACAGGCCCAGTGCAGCCGCCCCTATTCCTTCGTGGTTCACGGCCTGTGGCCGCAATATGAGCGCGGCTTTCCCGAATATTGCCAGCGGCCCTCGCCGCGGCTCGATCGCAACATCATGACCTCGATGCTGGACCTGATGCCGGCGCCCGGCCTGATCTTCAACGAGTGGGACAAACACGGCACCTGTTCGGGCCTTGGCGCGCGAGCCTATTTCGAGACCACCCGGAAAGCGCGCGCGGCGGTAAAGATTCCCGAGGAATTCCTGCAATTGTCGGAGCAGAAGACCATCGCCCCCGGCGATCTCGAAGAGGCCTTCATCAAGATCAACCCGGGCTTGAGCAGTTCGGCGATTTCGGTGACCTGCTCGAGCCGGCGCCTGAGCGAGGTGCGGATCTGCCTGAACAAGGACATGCAATTCCGCGCCTGCGACGAGATCGACCGCCGCGCCTGCCGGCGTGACGAGGTGGTGATGCCGCCGGTACGGGGCGGCTGAAGACCCGCTTACCGCCATGCCAGGCATGGCGGCCCGCTTTGCGCAGACTGCTCGAAGTTGTCTGCGTTCCCGGTCATCCACGGCTTATCGTCATCTGCAAGACACGTGGATGGCCGGGACCTATCTGCACCAAAACGTCGTCGGCATTTTGGCCCTGATCCTGAGGCGTTGCGAAGCAGGACCCCTCCCAAGGCTTAGCCGGGTTTTCAGCCCTGGTCCTCCGAAGCGTTTCGCGAAGGAGGACAAGCCCGGCCCCGACGAGTAGAAGACAATACGTCTTCTCCAATTGGTCGGCCGATTGCCATGAACTACCGACACGCCTTTCACGCCGGCGGCTTTGCCGATGTCATCAAGCACATCGTGTTGGTACGCATGCTGACCTATCTGCAGGAAAAGCAGGCCCCGTTTCGCGTCATCGACACCCATGCCGGCGCCGGGCGCTATGATCTTAACGCTGAGGAGGCGCGCCGCGGCGGCGAATGGCTGACCGGCATTGCGCGGGTAATGCAGGCGCGGTTCTCGGAAAGCGCGCTGCCGCTGGTGACCCCCTATCTCGATATCATCAGGGCATTCAACGCCCCCGCCAAGCTGGAAGCCTATCCCGGATCGCCCCTGATCGCCCGCGCTCTGCTGCGGCCGCAGGACCGCCTCACGGCCTGTGAAATCGAGCCCAATGCCCGCAGGCAACTGATCGATGCACTGCGCCGCGACAGCCAGGCGCGGGTGGTCGACCTCGACGGCTGGACGGCATTGCCGGCCTTCGTGCCTCCCAACGAGCGGCGCGGTCTGGTGCTGATCGACCCCGCGTTCGAGCAAAAGGACGAATTCGAGCGGCTGGCCGGCGGATTCGCCGAAGCCTACGCGAAGTGGCCGACCGGCAGCTATCTGATCTGGTATCCGGTGAAGAGCCGGCGCGCCACCGACACGCTGGCACGGCTCGTCGCAGGCGCTGCCGCGGCCAGCAGGCCGGCCGGGAAATGTCTGCGGCTTGAATTCAGCGTTGCGCCGCATGAGCCGGGCGGCCCCCTCGCCTCCACCGGCCTCCTGATCGTCAATCCGCCGTGGACGCTGGCCGGTGAGTTGAAGACAATTCTACCCGAGCTCGAAAAGCCGCTCGGCCAGGGCGGGGCCGGCCGGTTCAGACTGGAGACGCCCAGGCCGTGAGCCTCGGCGCGGCCGGTGAAAAGTGCGAATCGCCGTAGGCAATTTACGCGAAACCGTATTATGCTCAGGCCGTTGGGACTGGCTTTACGTTCCGCTTCCGCGAATGGTTGCGGCGGAGTGATCAAGGCCGAACAAAAATCCGGGTCGATCGGCGGCGTGAATCCGATCAGCTCAGGTGGCCAAGCTTCCGGCAGCGAATGTCCGGTCGGCCGATACGCGAGGTGCGCGTAACGGCAGAGCAGTACGGGGGAGGAGTTTCCCGATGGCCATGACTGGAACAGTCAAGTTCTTCAATGGAGAACGCGGCTACGGCTTCATCAAGCCCGATGACGGCGGCCGCGATGTGTTCGTGCACATCACCGCTGTCGAGCGGGCCGGATTGAAGGATTTGACTGAAGGGCAGCGCATTACGTTCGAGGTCGAACCGGACAAGAAGGGCAAAGGCCCCAAGGCGGTCAACCTGGTGATTTCATCGTGAGCTGACGCTCGCGTTGAACGCGGACTGAATTCTTGCTGCGAAGATCGCGCTGGGCATGGCATCGCCGTCCACAGCGTTGAGATTTGCAATGCCTGCGGCCTGAAGGCAAAAAAAATCCCGGCGACTTACTGCCGCCGGGAGGTGGTCGCCGCCAGTTTCTTTTTTTCTTAGAAGCGCCAGTTCACGCCGGCACGTATCAGGCCGAACCGGTAACCGTTCGACGCGCCCGTAATAACGAAGTTGCTGTTGGCCAGATCGACATAGAGATATTCGATCTTGGCGCTCCAGTTCGGCGCAAGGCCTACCTCGGCGCCGGCGCCGAGTGTCCAGCCCACATTGGTATGAGATTCCGTCAGGCCAAAGGTGGTAGCGCGCAGCTCGCCGAAGGCGAGACCGCCGGTACCGAAGAACAAGACGTTGTTGAACGCGTAGCCGGCGCGGCCGCGAACTGTGCCGAACCAGGGATTGGAAAACTTCCATGGGGCGAAGGTTTCTTCGGCGCCGGTCGCCTGGATGTCGCCTTCGAGACCGAACACCCACGGTCCGCCGTTCTGCCAATTATAGCCGGCCTGGACACCGCCGACGAAACCGGACGGCTTGGCCGGATTGTTTGCGACCGAACCCCAAGCATAGCCGATGTTGGCGCCAAGGTAGGGACCGGCCCAGCTATCGGGACGGAGCAGCGACTGGTTGACGGTATTGGGCGCGCGCGATCCGTAGAGGTCTGCTGCCTGTGCCGACATGGTCCAGCCGGCAGCGATCAGCGCCAGTGCGCCCGATACAACCCTGCTCATCACGCACCCCACGCAACTGCCGCAACCAAGCCCGGCGGGAGATCGGCCTGGTTACGGAACCCCACTTTTTCCGCTAAGATTTATCGAGAGTTTTAAGTTAAAGGGTTGTTAAGCCGGGTTATCCGCCCGCTCATCATTCTTAAGGATCCGTTACCGGCGCCCCCCTCGGCAACGCGCGTCGTGAGCGCTGGCGATGCCGCCTCGCAGCACTTAATTTACGCCCATGGATCACGATTCTACCGACCATCCGAAGCCTCCGAGCAAGGCGCGGCGGGGTTCCCAGCCGGATTTGCCGCCGCCGGACCTGACCGCCGCCGATGTCGATCCCGCAACTTCCGCTGCCGAGGAGGACGACGAGGCTCGCTTGCCGGAAGCGCCAGAGGAACCTGCTGAGGCGATTGCCGAAG
This sequence comes from Bradyrhizobium sp. AZCC 1719, assembly GCF_036924525.1. Lineage (NCBI taxonomy): Bacteria > Pseudomonadati > Pseudomonadota > Alphaproteobacteria > Hyphomicrobiales > Nitrobacteraceae > Bradyrhizobium > Bradyrhizobium sp. AZCC 1719. The sequence continues at coordinate 531,687 of NZ_JAZHRU010000001.1, forward strand.
GCCCGCTGGCGGTCGGCCACGCAGCCATCGAAAATGCGGTGCGGCTGGCGCCGACCTCTCCCGGCGTCTACCGCATGCTCAACACCGCCAGCGACGTGCTCTACGTCGGCAAGGCGAAAAACGTTCGCAAGCGGCTTGCCTCCTACGCCCGCCTCAACGCACCCTTGCCGGCGCGGATCCTGCGGATGATCGCGGCGACCGTCACGGTCGAGATCGTTTCCACCACGACCGAGACCGAAGCGCTGTTGCTGGAAGCCAACCTGATCAAGCAGTTGCGGCCGCGCTTCAACGTGCAGCTACGCGACGACAAATCGTTTCCTTATATCCTGATCACCGGCGACCATTGGGCGCCGCAGATCCTCAAGCATCGCGGCGCGCAAACCAGGCCCGGACGGTATTTCGGGCCGTTCGCATCCGCCGGCGCCGTCAACCGCACCATCACGGCGCTGCAGCGCGCGTTCCTGATCCGCTCCTGCACCGACGGCTTTTTCGAAAGCCGCACGCGGCCGTGCCTGCTGTACCAGATCCGCCGCTGCTCGGGGCCCTGCACGCGCGAGATCGACTTCCCCGGTTATGGCGAGCTGGTGCGCGAGGCGACCGATTTCCTGTCCGGCCGCAGCCATGCGGTGAAGGAGCTGCTCGCGGCCGAGATGGAGAAGGCGTCGAACGAGCTCGAATTCGAGACCGCGGCGCTTTATCGCGATCGTCTCGCCGCGCTGTCGGCGATCCAGTCGCAGCAGGGCATCAATCCGCGTACCGTGGAAGAGGCCGACGTGTTCGCCATCCATCAGGAAGGCGGCTATTCCTGCGTCGAAGTGTTCTTCTTCCGTACCGGCCAGAACTGGGGCAACCGCGCCTACTTCCCGCGCGCGGAGAAGTCGTTCACGCCGCAGGAAGTCTTGGCCTCGTTCCTCGCGCAATTCTACGACGACAAGCCGCCGCCGAAACTCATCCTGCTGTCGCATGAGATCGAGGAGTGCGCGCTGCTGGCCGACGCCCTGTGCGTCAAGGCTGGCTACAAGGTCGAAATCTCAGTGCCGAAGCGCGGCGAGAAAAAGGAACTGGTCACGCATGCGCTGACCAATGCGCGCGAGGCGCTCGGTCGCAAGCTCGCCGATACCGCGACGCAGAGCCGGCTCTTGGAAGCGATGGCGGCCACGCTCGGGCTGCCGCAGGTGCCGAAGCGCATCGAGGTCTACGACAACAGTCACATCCAGGGCACTAATGCGGTCGGCGCAATGATCGTGGCGGGACCGGATGGCTTTATCAAAAACCAGTATCGCAAGTTCAACATCAAGTCCGAGGGACTGACGCCGGGTGACGACTATGCGATGATGCGCGAAGTGCTGGAACGGCGCTTCAAGCGGCTGTTGAAGCCGCCGGAGGGCGATGCAGCCAAGGCCAAGGCCGACGATGACTCGTTCCCGCAATGGCCCGACCTCGTCATCATCGATGGCGGCCGTGGCCAGCTCAACGCCGTCAGGGAGATTTTCGAAGGTCTGGGACTGACCCAGGTCTCCCTGATGGCCGTGGCAAAAGGCCCGGACCGCGATGCCGGGCGCGAGACCCTGTTCATGCCGGATCGCGAAGCCATCAAGCTCGAACCACGCGATCCCGTGCTGTATTTCATCCAGCGGCTGCGCGACGAGGCACATCGTTTCGTGATCGGCTCGCACCGCAAACTCCGGAAAAAGGACATCCGGGAAGCGGGCTTGCAGGAAATCCCGGGCATCGGCCCGTCACGCAAACGTGCCTTGCTGCATCACTTCGGAACACTGAAGGAGATCGAGCGGGCCTCGATCGCGGACCTCGGCAAGGTTCCAGGCGTTAGCGCCGAGAGCGCCCGCAAGATCTTTGAGTTTTTCCATGCACAGGCGGGTTAAGGGGACTTCACGTCGAGAGGCATGTCATTTGGGCGTCGCCTGCGGCAGATGATCTAAATCCGCACGGTTGACCTTCACGCTCCAGCGGTATTGGTAAGACGGATGAACATCGCGACAACCAAGGGACAGGCCAAGACCCTGTCCCTGCCGAATATTCTAACCTACGCCCGTATTGCCGCCATTCCGGTGGTGGTCGGCTGCGTTTTCGCCCAATCCATCCAGGACGGCCCGCTCTGGCTGCGCTGGGTAGCGCTGGCGGTCTTCCTCGCCGCCGCCGTGACGGATTACCTCGATGGCTACTATGCGCGAATTTGGGACCAGCAATCCGCCTTTGGCCGGATGCTCGACCCGATCGCCGACAAGCTCCTGGTAGCGTCCTGCCTCTTGATGCTGGCAGCCGATAGCAGCATCCATGGCTGGACCCTGTGGGCCGCCATCGTGATCCTGTGCCGCGAGATCCTGGTCTCGGGCTTGAGGGAATATCTCGCGGCATTGCGGGTCAGCGTACCCGTGACCAAGCTGGCCAAATGGAAGACCACGATCCAACTGGTCGCAATCGGTTTCCTGATCGCGGGCGAGGCGGGCGAGCAGCTCCTGCCTGCGACCACCCTGATCGGGATCATCCTGTTGTGGATGTCGGCGATCTTCACGATCTACACCGGCTGGGACTATTTCCGCGCCGGGATCCATCACCTCATCAAGGAGGATGAGGGATGAGGGTCAAGTATTTCGCCTGGGTGCGTGAGCGGGTCGGCGTCGCGGAAGAAACCGTCGAGCCGCCGGCCGACGTGCGTACCGTGAGCGATCTGATCGGCTGGCTTTCCAGCCGTGGCGAGACGTACGCCCATGCCTTCGAGAAGCCGAAGGTGATCCGCGCCGCGATCGACCAGGCCCATGTCAAGCCGGATGCCGTGATATCAGGCGCACGCGAGATTGCGTTCTTCCCGCCGATGACCGGCGGCTGACCTACTATGTCCGTCACCGCGACCATTCGCATCCAGGAAGCGGATTTCGACGCTGCGCAGGAGATCGCGGCGCTCACCAGAGGCCGCACCGATATCGGCGCCGTCGTCACCTTCAGCGGCATCTGCCGCGGCAGCGAGAACGGCGAGCCGATCGCAGCCCTGACGCTCGAGCATTATCCCGGCATGGCCGAAGCCGAGATCGGGCGCCACGCCGACGAGGCGCTGTCGCGCTGGCCCTTGCAGGGCCTCACCGTCATTCACCGGTTCGGCCGCATCGCGCCGGGCGAGAACATCGTGCTCGTGGTAACCGCCTCGCCGCATCGCCAGGCGGCATTTGAAGCGGCGGAATTTTTGATGGACTACCTGAAGACCAACGCGCCGTTCTGGAAGCGCGAGGAAAGCGAAAAAGGCGCAAGCTGGATCGAAGCGCGCGATCATGACGACGCCGCCGCCGCGCGCTGGACCAAGTCCTGATGGCCAGGCGCACCAAGCCGGCGGCGAAGCGCGGCCAGACCACACCAAAACTTCCCAAGGTCGGCGCGGGAGAACTGCTGACGCTGCTCGATTTCGCCCGCTATGCCGTCAGCCGCTTCGTCGAGGCCAAACTGGTGTTTGCGCACGGCACCACCGATCCGCTCGCCGAAGCCGCATTCCTGGTCTGCGAAGCGCTGCACCTGCACCCCGAGCAGTTCGAGACGTTCGCGACCGCGCGCGTCACCGCCGCCGAAGGCAAGAATATCCTCGATCTGATCGCGCGCCGCGTCACCACGCGAAAGCCCGCCGCCTATCTCGTCAACAAAATCTACATGCGCGGCCTGCCCTTTTACGTCGACGAGCGCACCATCGTGCCGCGCTCCTTTATCGGCGAATTGCTGGACCAGCACTTCGGCCGCGACGGCGATGACGAGGCGGGCTCGCTGATCTCGGATCCTGACACGGTGGAAAGCGTGCTCGATCTTTGCACCGGCTCGGGCTGTCTTGCCATCCTTGCCAGCCGGAATTTTCCGAATGCGGCGATCGACGCCGTGGATATCTCCAAGGATGCGCTCGAAGTCGCCGCGCGCAATGTCGGCGACTACGGGCTTCAGGACAGGCTCACGCTGTACCGCGGCGATCTGTTCAAGCCGCTGGGGGATAGACGCTACGATCTCATCATTTCCAATCCGCCCTATGTCGATGCGGAAGGCATGGCCGGCCTGCCGCGCGAATGCCGTGCCGAACCGAAACTCGCCTTCGATGGCGGCTTCGACGGGCTCGACATTGTCAGGCGCATCCTCGACGAGGCGGCCGCGCACCTGACGCCGCAGGGCGGGCTATTATGCGAGATCGGCCGCTGCCGCCCGCAACTGGAAGCCGCCTATCCGCAACTGCCGCTGCTCTGGCTCGACACCGAGGATTCCGAGGGCGAAGTATTCTGGATCGCGGCGACCGATCTCTGAATTTGCCGGAGTTTGCGCGAAAATATCTGGTCGTGGCGGCGTTCCCGTGTCGCGACGAAACTGATACCTTGGGGCAAATCCGACGTTCGAGCTGAAAGAGGCCGCCCATGCTGGACAAGAGCCCCCGCCCCAACCCCGTCAACGTTCCGAACGATCTCGCCGCGCACTGGATGCCGTTCACCGCGAACCGGGCGTTCAAGAAGAACCCGCGGCTGCTCGCCGGCGCGAAAGACATGCACTACTTCACCGTTGACGGTCGCAAGATCATCGACGGTGCCTCGGGCATGTGGTGCACCAATGCCGGACACGGCCGCACCGAGATTTCGTCGGCGATCGCCAAGCAGGGCGAGGCGCTGGACTACGCGCCGCCGTTCCAGTTCGGCATCCCGCAGGCCTTCGAACTTGCGAGCCGCATCGCCGAGCTGGCGCCCGACGGGCTCGACCATGTGTTCTTCTGCAATTCCGGCTCGGAGGCGGCCGACACCGCGCTCAAGATCGCGCTGGCCTATCACCAGATCAACGGCCAGGGCAGCCGCATCCGCCTGATCGGCCGCGAGCGCGGCTATCATGGCGTCGGCTTCGGCGGCACCGCCGTCGGCGGCATCGTCGGCAACCGAAAACTGTTCGGCTCGCTGCTCACCGGCGTCGACCATCTGCCGGCGACCTATGACCGCGAGAAGCAGGCGTTCAGCAAGGGCGAGCCGGAATATGGCGTGCATTTCGCCGACGAGCTCGAGCGGCTCGTCAACTTGCATGGCGCCAACACCATCGCCGCCGTGATCGTCGAGCCGATGGCCGGATCGACCGGCGTGCTGCCGGCACCGAAGGGCTATCTTAAGCGGCTGCGCGAGATCACCCAGAAGCACGGCATCTTGCTGATCTTCGACGAGGTCATCACCGGCTATGGCCGGCTCGGCTTCGCCTTTGCCGCCGAACGCTATGGCGTGGTGCCTGATATGCTGACCTTCGCCAAGGGCGTCACCAACGGCGCCGCGCCGATGGGTGGCGTGCTGGTGCGCGACACCATCCATGATGCCTTCATGAGCGGCCCGGAACATGTGGTCGAGCTAACCCATGGCTACACCTATTCCGCGCACCCGCTGGCCTGCGCCGCGGCTCTTGCCACGCTCGACATCTACCGTGACGAGAAGCTGTTCGAGCGCGCGCGTGAGCTCGAGCCGAAATTCGCCGACGCCGTGATGTCGCTGCGCAACGAGCCGGGCGTCGTGGATATCCGCACCATCGGCCTGACCGCCGGCATCGATCTCGCACCGGTTGCCGATGCGCCCGGCAAGCGCGGCTTTGCCGGGCTCAACAGCGCCTTCCACGATAATGACCTGATGCTGCGGGTGGCCGGCGATACGCTGGCGCTGACGCCGCCCCTGATCATCACCGAAGACCAGATCGGCGAGATCATGGACAAGGTCGCCAAGGTGATCCGAGCGACGGCGTAAGCGCCAGCATCGGCTCTGGCCGGGCAGGAACATTCGAAACGACCCCGCGTTCATTACGTTTGGCGGAGGCGATCCTGCCTCCGCCAGCGGAGGGTTGCGGAAATGCTCGCGCCTTCGAGCGGCTTGCTGCGCGCCGCAATCGGACTGAAGCTGAATCAGGTCAAGCTGGCGACGCGGTCGTATTTGCGCGATCGGACCCATCAGGCGACCGGAACGATGACTTCCTATGCGATCGCCGCAGGCCTGTTCGCCGCAGCGGGCATTTTCCTGATCGCCGCCTGCCTGGTGGGCATGACCGCGCTGTTTCGCTGGATCGAGATCCATTACGGGCCGTTTTGGGCCTTCGGCGCGATCGGCGCACTGCTCGCGACAATCGCCGCGATTTGCGCCGGACTCGCTGCCGCCAAACTCAGACAAGAGCCGCCGCAGTTTCCTTCGCTTACAAGCCGCCTGCGCGTGGCGATCAAGGCCAGTCCGATTGAACCAGATCAGATCGAAGCGACGCGGGACACCGCCAGGTCAACTTTGCAGTCAATTCTGCAGGCGCCTTCGGCACCTCCCACGCGCAGCCGGGCTCGGCGCCGATCCCCGGGAAGGGACACCAGGCATCTGCAGGCCGGTCTTATCCTGATGGCGACATTATTGGGCTTGGCGGCAACGCGACGGCGATGGCATGCGCGGCACTCGGACGTTTGACGGCGCAACGGCGCTGGCTATTGCACCGCTTTGATCGCAGGTTCCTACCGTGTTCAAAGAACACTAGCTCTGCGAATCAACATTGATGCTAAGGTTGCGCTGCTGGGGAAAGCGCAAGTCAGACAATGCCTGAAACTTCCGTGTTTTCCCGGGGGAGCACAGTTTGGACCTGAGGGCGTAGCGCGCGACATGATTCGCATTTCGACGATTTTCATCGCCATCTGCATGGTGCTGGTTGCAGCCTCCCTCGGCCTCGTCCTGCATGCGGTGGCGGGCTTCAACGGCACCGAATCCGCGATCGTGGCGCTCACCGCGCTGACCTTCCTGATCCTCTACAACGCCGTGTCGATGCGGCTGCGCGACCGCTCCGACGTCGGCGGCCAGATCGCCGACCTTTCCCGTGGTACCGCCGACCTCGCCCGTCAGGTCGCCGAATTCGGCCGCCGGCTCGCCGCCGTCGAGGGCCGCCTGGTGTCGGCGAACTCCGCAAGCTCCGACCGCATCCAGGCGGTGGTGGGCGAAATCAACGAGCTCGGCGTCCTGGTCAAGCAATTGGCCGTCTCGGTGGCGGGCCATGAGGACCTCTTGGCCCAGGGTGCCGTGGCCGCGGCCCCCGCCCCGGCGGGCCGCCCGGATCCCGAACCTCCGAGCGAACCGGCGGTCGCCGCAGAGCAAGCCGCGCCGATCGTCGCCAGGCCTGCGCCGGCTGCTGCCGCAAGGCCGGCAGCGGCTGCAATTGCCGCGGAAGCCGCTCCGCCCTCGCGCAACCAGCCGCAACTGCTTGCCGCGGTGAAGAACGCCGTCGAGGAAAACCGGCTCGATATCTACCTGCAGCCGATGGTGACGCTGCCGCAGCGCAAGGTGCGCTTCTACGAGGCGGTGACGCGGCTGCGCGACGACAGGGATCAGATCCTCGCCGCCGATGATTTCATCCCCACCGCCGAAGCCGGCGGGCTGATCGGCAAGATCGATCACATGGTGATGCTGCGCTGTATCCAGGTGTTGCGCCGCCTGATGGTGCGCAACAAGGATGTCGGCGTGTTCTGCAACGTCTCGGCGGCGACGCTCGGCAATGCCGCCAATTTCGCGCAATGCCTCGACTTCCTGGAGGCCAATCGGGCGCTGGCGCCCTCGTTCGTGCTCGAATTCAAGCAGGCGACGTTCCGCCAGCTCCGCCCGACCGAAATCGAGAATCTCGCCGCGCTGTCGCAGCGTGGTTACCGCTTCTCGATCGACCATGTCACCGACTTGCGGATCGAGCCGCGCGACCTCGCCGATCGCGGCGTCCGTTTCATCAAGGTGCCCGCGGCATTGCTGCTCGACCCCAAGCAGAGCTCGACCTCGGACATCCACCCTTCCGATCTTTCCGACCTGCTCGGCCGTTTCGGCATCGACCTGATCGCCGAGAAGATCGAGGGCGAGCGCGCGGTGGTGGACCTGCTCGACTACGACGTGCGGTTTGGACAGGGCTTTCTGTTTGCACCGCCGCGGCCGTTGCGGCCCGAGGGGGCATCTGCTACCGGCGGGGCGGTAGCGAACAAGGAATCCGGCAGCCCCAATGGCCCCAGCAACCCCGTCCCCATGGCCAGCCAGGCCGCAGAGCCCCCGATGCGCGCGACCGGCAATGCCGCGTTGGCGCGCCGTGCCGCGGGACCGGGCTAACAGGCTTCCGACATCATGACCTCATTGCGGTTCGTCGAGCGGCTGCGCGACCTCGTGGACGGCGTCGAGGTCATCCTGTCCGACATCTGGGGCGTGGTGCACAATGGGCTGGAGTCCTTCCCCGAAGCCTGCGAGGCGCTGCACACCTGCCGCCAGCGCGGAGCTACCGTCATCCTGATCACCAACGCGCCGCGGCCGGCCGATTCCGTGCAGCGCCAATTGCGCAAGCTCGGTGTCGCCGACGAAACCTACGACGCCATCGTCAGTTCCGGGGACCTGACCCGGAGTTTCGTCGCCGATCACCCCGGCAAGAAAATATTCTGGATCGGTCCGGAACGGGACTCCTCGATCCATCGCGGGCTGGACGCCGTGATGGCGCCGCTGGAGCAGGCTGACTACATCATCTGCACCGGCCTGTTCGACGACGAAACCGAATCGGCGGAAGACTATCGCGCGATGATGCTGCAGGCGCGCGAGCACAAGCTGCCGCTGATTTGCGCCAATCCCGACATCGTCGTCGAACGCGGCGACCGCTTGATCTATTGCGCGGGCGCGATCGCCGAGCTTTATCGCGAGCTCGGCGGCGAGGCGATCTTCTACGGCAAGCCGCACCGGCCGATTTATGAACGCGCCATGGCGCTCGCCGCCGAGCGCCGCGGCCATTCGGCACCGCTCGACCGCGTGCTAGCCATCGGGGATTCGGTGCGGACCGATCTCACCGGCGCGCACGGCTTCGGAATCGATTGTCTTTTCCTCACCCGCGGCATCCATTCCGAGGAGTTCGAGGGCATCGACCAGCTCGACCCGGCCTCGGTGAAAGAGCTGTTCGGTCACCCGCCCCGCGCCCTGATGCGGGAGCTGCGCTGGTAGGTGCATCGCTGCACCGGACTCAAAATTGCGAAAACGACCCCATGCAAAGTAGGAATGGGCCTTACATCATCCGAAAACGCAAGACCTGGTAGGGTTCATGAGAGCGCAGCATGCCCGGGATTGGGCCGGGCATCACGAGAATTGGAGCGAGCTGGAAACCAGGCGCCTTACGCCGTCGCCATGTCCGGGAAGACCGCCTCGATCTTGGTCTTCAGCGTCGCCGCGTTGAACGGCTTGACGATGTAATTGTTCACGCCGGCCTTCTTGGCGGCGATCACGTTCTCGGTCTTGGATTCCGCCGTGATCATGATGAAGGGGGTGGTGGCGAGATTAGGGTCGGCCCGGACTTCCTTGAGCAGGTCATAGCCGGTCATCGGCTCCATGTTCCAGTCCGAGATCACCAGTCCGTATTTCTTGCTGCGCATCTTGTTCAGCGCGGCCGAGCCGTCGCTGGCGTCGTCGATGTTGTCGAAGCCGAGCTGCTTCAAAAGATTTCGGATGATGCGGATCATGGTGCTGTAGTCATCAACCACCAGAACCGGCATGGACAAATCAACCGCCATCTTTTCCCCCACTCGACGCTTTACGCCACAAAAAATCGACAGGCCTGCGCGACCCGCAGTCCTCCCCACACCTGTAGCATCAGCCGTTAAACAGCCCGTTAACCGGGCGACACCGGAATGCATCCGTTTTGGCCCGACCCGCCCGGCTTGACTTCGACGCCGGCGCCGCGTCACCGTCCGGCCGCCTTCACCGAGACCAAGAATCCCTGAAATGACAACTGGTTTTACCGTTATCCGAGACACCACCCCTGCCGCCGACATCCCCCGCGGGGCGGTGGTCGCGATGGGCAATTTCGATGGCGTCCATCTGGGCCACCGGGCCGTGATCGACGCGGCTTTGCGGATGGGCCGCGCCCATGACAAGCCGGCCTTTGCCGTCACTTTCGAGCCGCATCCACGCAGCTTTTTCAGCCCGAACAGCCCCCAGTTCCGCCTCTCCGACGAGACCAACAAGCTCCGGCTGCTGGCCGGAACGGGGCTGAACGGCGCGGTCGTGATGACCTTCGACAAGACCCGCGCCGGAACCTCGGCGCAAGATTTCATTCACCATGATCTGATCGGGCGGCTCGGCGTCAGCGGCATTGCCGTCGGCTACGACTTTCATTTCGGCAAGGGCCGGGCCGGCTCGCCGAGCCTGTTGGTCAGCGAGGGGCCGCGGCTCGGCATCGAGGTCGACGTCCAGGCCCACGTCGATATCGAGGAGCGGCCGGTGTCCTCCAGCGCGATCCGCATGGCGCTGGCGGAGGGCCAGATCGACGAAGCCACCGCCATGCTGGGCGGGCCGTGGTTCGTCAGCGGCGCGGTGATCCATGGCGAGAAGCGCGGCCGCGATCTCGGATACCCCACCGCCAACATCCGCCTCGACAAGAATTGCAGCCTCAAGCACGGCATCTACGCCGTGCGGGTCGGCCGCGGGCAAGGAAAGGATCATGAGCGCTTCGACGCGGTCGCAAGCTTCGGCCGCCGCCCGACTTTTGACAACGGCGCACCGCTGCTGGAAGTGTTCCTGTTCGATTTCAAGGGCGATCTCTACGGCGCCGTGCTCGATGTCGCTTTCATCGGCTTCATCCGCGACGAACTTAAATTCGACTCGATCGACGCGTTGATCCGGCAGATGGACGACGACAGCGCGCGCGCTCGCGCGCGGCTGGCCGCAGCCCCCGATGCGTTTCCAAGGCTCGGAGTGATCGGTTGAGCAAGACCGAAAAAGAAAAGATGCTGGCCGGCGAACTCTATCGCCCCGGCGATCCCGAACTGCAGGCGGATGCCGCCGCCAACAAGGCCTGGCTCGCACGCTACAATGCGGCACTGGCTGCGCCTGTGTCCGAGCGGCATGCGCTGCTATCGGCCCATTTCGGCCATGTCGGGACTGGTGCGGTGATCCGTCCGCCGTTCTTTTGCGACTACGGCTACAATATCCGGCTCGGCGACGAGGTGTTTCTCAACTTCAATTGCGTCATCCTCGACGTGGTCGAAGTCACGATCGGCGACCGCACCCAGATCGGACCCGCGACACAAATCTACGCCGCCGATCACCCGCGCGACCCCGAGACGCGGCGAACCGGCCTCGAATTCGGCCGCCCGGTGCGAATCGGCAGCGACGTCTGGATCGGCGGCGGCGCCATCCTCCTGCCCGGTGTCACGATCGGCGATGGTGCCGTAATCGGCGCCGGCAGCGTGGTGACGCGCGACGTCAGTGCGGGGCAAACGGTCGCCGGAAACCCTGCCCGGCCGCGGTTGACATCGACAGCTTGACGGCCTTCCTCGGACCACGACGCGAGATCAGGCAAAGATTCCATGATCGATCTGTTCGAGCAGTTCGCGAACAACAGCAGTGCCGAAGTCATCACTGAGGAGGTCGCCGGGCTTTTGGCCTGACAACGAGCCGTTGGGTCGCTGGAGCCAAGCCTCGGCTTTCTCCTCATCGCCAAAGATCCGATTGGCGAGCGACCGTATCTCAAGAATTCTGACCAAATTCACCGCATCACCCGAAGCGCTGGACGCTTCATTTCTCTCCGATTATCAATAAATTAGCATCTGAGGAAACATCCGCAACACAACTAACAAACCCAACAAGCTGCCGGCAGGCAGACCTTTGCGATTTTCCCAGCCCCCTGCTATGGAAAGCCCCATGTTTGCGCGGCGCACCATCAGCATTAGCGGCCCGGCTTCCGCCTGAGCTTTGGCTCGGCGCAAGACCGGGATTTCCCTGTTCACCCCGCGATATCCGCTTTTCAGCGCCGTCTTCGAGCCAACCAGAGCATTCATGTCCCAACAGCCGCAAAAGTCCGACGTATCAGATTATTCGAAAACCCTGTTCCTGCCGCAGACGGAATTCCCGATGCGCGCCGGCCTGCCGCAGCGCGAGCCGGAGATCCTCAAATACTGGAACGAGATCGACCTCTACGGGAAGCTGCGCGAGAGCGCGCAGGGCCGCGCCAAATTCGTGCTGCATGACGGGCCGCCCTACGCCAACGGCAACATCCATATCGGCCACGCGCTGAACAAGATCCTCAAGGACGTCGTGACCAAGAGCCAGCAGATGCTCGGCTTCGATTCCAACTACGTGCCGGGCTGGGATTGTCACGGCCTGCCGATCGAATGGAAGATCGAGGAAGAGAACTACCGCTCCAAGGGCAAGCCGAAGCCGGACTTCCGCGACTCCACCGCGATGGTGGCGTTCCGCAAGGAGTGCCGCGCCTATGCTACGCACTGGCTCAACGTACAACGCGAGGAGTTCAAGCGGCTCGGCATCATCGGCGATTGGGACCACCCCTACGCCACCATGAGCTATCCGGCCGAAGCCCAGATCGCGCGCGAATTGATGAAGTTCGCCGCCAACGGCACGCTCTATCGCGGCTCCAAGCCCGTGATGTGGAGCGTGGTCGAGAAGACCGCTCTCGCCGAAGCCGAGGTCGAGTACGAGGACTACACCTCCGACATGGTGTGGGTGAAATTTCCGGTCACCTCGCCGGCGCATGGCGCGCTGGCTGAGGCTTCGGTCGTGATCTGGACCACGACGCCGTGGACGCTGCCCGGCAACCGCGCCATCTCGTTCTCGCCGAAGATCGCCTACGGCCTCTACAAGGTCACCGATGCGCCTGCCGACAATTGGGCGAAGACCGGCGATCTCCTGATCCTCGCCGATGCGCTCGCAGCAGAAGTATTCAAGCAGGCGCGCGTCACCGCCTATGAAAAGGTGCGCGACCTGCCCGGCGATACGCTCGACGCGGTGGAATGCGCCCATCCGCTGAAGGGCTTCAGCGGCGGTTATGAGTTCACCGTGCCGCTGATGCCCGGCGACCATGTCACCGACGACACCGGTACCGGCTTCGTCCATACCGCACCGGGCCATGGCCGCGAAGACTTCGACGTCTGGACGGCAAATGCGCGTGAGCTCGATCAACGCGGCATCAACACCGCGATCCCCTACACCGTCGACGAGAACGGTGCTTTCACCGATCATGCTCCTGGCTTCACCGGCAGGCGCGTCATCAACGACAAGGGCGAGAAGGGCGACGCCAACGAGGCCGTCATCAAGGCGCTGGTCGAGGCCGGCAAGCTCCTGGCGCGCGGGCGGCTGAAGCATCAATACCCGCATTCCTGGCGCTCGAAGAAGCCGGTGATCTTCCGCAACACGCCGCAATGGTTCATCGCGATGGACAAGGACATTGCGATGGACGGCAAGATGAAGCCTGGCGATACGCTGCGCGCCCGCGCGCTGCATGCGATTTCGGTGACGCAATGGGTGCCGCCCGCCGGCCAGAACCGCATCAACGGCATGATCGCTGGCCGCCCCGACTGGGTGATCTCGCGCCAGCGTGCCTGGGGCGTGCCGATCGCCGTGTTCGTGCGCGAGAAGGGCGACGGCTCGGCCGAAATCCTGCAGGACGACATCGTCAACCAGCGCATCGTCGAAGCCTTCATGGAGGAAGGCGCCGACGCCTGGTACATGGACGGCGCCCGTGAACGTTTCCTGGGCGAACGCGCCGGCGAAGACTGGAACAAGATCGACGACATCCTGGACGTCTGGTTCGATTCCGGCTCGACGCATGCCTTCGTGCTGGAGGACCGCCAGAATTTTCCAAGCCTCGGCAACATCGTCCGCAAGGTCGATGGCGGCGAGGATACTGTGATGTATCTCGAAGGCAGCGACCAGCATCGCGGCTGGTTTCATTCCTCGCTGCTGGAAAGCTCGGGCACCCGCGGCCGCGCACCCTACGACGTGGTGCTCACCCACGGCTTCACGCTGGACGAGAACGGCCGCAAGATGTCGAAATCGCTCGGCAACACCGTCGAGCCGCAAAAGGTGATGAAGGATTCTGGCGCGGATATCCTGCGGCTGTGGGTCTGCGCCACCGACTATGCCGACGACCAGCGCATCGGGCCGGAGATCCTGAAGAACACCATCGAGACCTACCGCAAGCTGCGCAACTCGATCCGCTGGATGCTCGGCACGCTGCATCATTTCGATCCGGCCGACACGGTCGCCCACAGCGACATGCCCGAGCTGGAACGCTTGATGCTGCACGAACTGGCGAAACGCGCGACAACCGTGCGCCTGGCCTATGCCGAGTTCGACTACAAGACGGTGGTCGCGACGCTCGCGGCGTTCATGAACAGCGAATTGTCGGCGTTCTACTTCGACATCCGCAAGGACACCCTCTATTGCGATCCGCCGTCCTCGGTCGCGCGCAAGGCGGCGCTGACCGCGATCGACATCATCTGCGATGCGATCCTGCGCTGGCTGTCGCCGGTGCTCAGCTTCACGACCGAAGAGGCGTGGCGGATGTACAAGCCGGACGCGGAAGCTTCGGTGCACCTGACGCTGTTCCCGGAAGGTTTTGACCAATTCCGCGACGAGAAGCTCGCCGCGAAGTGGGAGACCATTCGCGACGTCCGCCGTGTCGTCACCGGCGCGCTCGAAGTCGAACGCGCGGCCAAGAACATCGGCTCATCGCTCGAAGCCTCGCCGCTGGTCTATGTGTCGGACAAGAACATCTTCAACACGCTGCTCGACATCGATCTGGCCGAGGTCTGCATCACCTCGAACGCCATGGTGACCAATGACGATGCGCCGGCCAGCGCGTTCAGCCTCGCCGACGTGCCCGGCGTCGCTGTCGTGGTCGAAAGGGCTGTGGGCACCAAATGCGCGCGGTCGTGGAAGATCCTGCCCACGGTCGGCGAAGACGCCGAGTATCCCGACGTCTCGCCGCGCGACGCGCAGGCCTTGCGGGAATGGAAGGCGCTTGCCGAAGGCCATAAGCCGGTCGATGCAGCCGTAGCGGCTGCCAAGCCTGTCGCGTTGGTCGAGAAGCAACACGTGGAGCAAGAGCAGCAATCAAAGGAAACGCCCGGGCAAGCCAGTTCGGGAGATGTGCCGGCTGCCAGGCCAGACAAGAAGGTCAGGGCCAAGAAGACTTTGGAAAGCGCGCAGGCTGAGGGAGCCGAAAGACCCGTCAAGGCCAAGAAAGTCGCAGCGACCAAGAAGGCCGTCGAAGCCGAGAAAGCCATTGAAGCCGAAGCCGAGAAGCCCAAAGCCAAAAAGGCCAAGGCTAAGGCTAAGGCTAAGAAGGCCAAGAAAGCCATCGCCAAGAAAGCCAAGGCCAAGAAGGCTGCCAAATCCAAAAAAGCTGCTTCGGTAACGAAGAGGGCAAAAAAGGGAGCTAAGAAGAAAGCGGTAAAGAAGACCGGCAAGAAAAAGACTGCCAAGAAGACCGGAAGAAAGTCTGCGACCGCGTCGAAGAAGAAAAAGAAGAAGGCGAGATAAGTGTCCGGCAAGGAACGCTTCGTGACCCCTCACCTTCGCGCCGGCGCGGTTGCCGCGGTCGCGACGCTGGTGATCGACCAGGCCTCGAAGCTTTGGCTGCTCTACGTGTTCGACCTCGCCAATCGCGGCGCGGTCAGGGTCACGCCGTTCTTCGACCTGGTGCTGGCCTGGAATCTCGGAATCAGCTTTGGCTGGTTCCAGAGCGATAACCAGTTCGCCCAGCTCGCGCTGATGGCGATCAAGGCGATTGCGGTGATCGTGCTGGGGATCTGGATGGCGCGCTCCAGCACGCGTCTCGCGACGCTGGCGCTCGCCCTGATCATCGGCGGCGCGGTCGGCAACGGCATCGACCGATTCGTGCACGGCGCGGTGGTCGATTTCGCCCTGTTCCACATCGAGATCGGGGGAAAAACCTTCAATTGGTACGTGTTTAACCTTGCAGATGTGGCCATTGTTGCCGGGGTAGCGGGCCTATTGTATGACTCGTTCCTGGGGGTACCCGCCGCAAAAGCGCCCTGATCCCGGCCGATACGAACCCCTGCGGCATGGAGCCATTAAGCCCCTCAAGCCGGCCCCCGCGTGTTGCAGAAATTGTGAATGGGAACAGCGCGATGCGCGAGACCGAAGCCCGCTTCTGGATGATGCAGACCAGCTCGCTGACCCGGGCGCTGCGGTTCGCCGCCATCGCCCTCGGCATAGGTCTCGTGATGGCCGCTGGCCCCGTGCGCGCGGCCGACGACGAGGACGAAGACGACAAGACCTTCGAGGAAAAGATCATCGAAGGCATCATGCGCGGCCTCGGCGGCACCAACATGGAAAATCGCGGCATCGAATACCGCGAGCGCTCCCCGCTGGTCGTTCCACCCAAGCTCGATTTGCCGCCGCCGGCCGCGACAGCGGCCGACGCGAAGGCGCCGAACTGGCCAAAGGACCCCGACGAGCAGCGCCGCAAGGCGGCGATTGCGGCACGCAAGAAAGAGAACAAGGATCCGCGTGAAGCGGCCCGCATCCTGACGCCGGCCGAACTTGCGGTGGGCAAGACCGCGGCGCCGGCGCGCAAGGACAATGATCCGGTGCAGCCCGGCGCCTCGAACAACAATCCGATCCTGAGCCCGTCGCAGCTCGGCTATAGCGGCGGCTTCAGCGGCCTGTTCGGCGGCAACAAAACCGAGACGGCTCCCTTCAAAGGTGAGCCGACGCGTGAATCGCTGACGCAGCCTCCGCCCGGCTACCAGACGCCGTCGTCCAATTTTGCCTACGGCACCGGGCCGAAGGAATCGCTGAACAAGGAATACAATCCGTCCAAGGGCAAGTATGGCGAATAGTTAAGCTGATCTCTCGCCATCGTGACGATTGCCGGAACCGGGCGCGGTGTACGATGCCGCGGTTTGAGCCCGATTTTATCGGGTTACTTCTAACATTTGCGCGAATTCGTTTCGCAGGGCCGGTAACCAGCTTTGTGGAACAAGCGCCAGATAGGTCATGATGTCCTCACACCGTCTTGCCGTTTCTCTCGCTATAGCCCTCATCTCGACGTTTGCTTTCTCCGCCGGCAGTGCACTCGCCCAGACCACGGTCACGTCGGAACGTCCGGCCAGCTTCACCCTCGACAACGGCCTGCAAGTCGTCGTGATCCCGGATCACCGCACGCCCGTCGTCACGCAGATGATCTGGTACAAGGTCGGCTCCGCCGACGAGACGCCGGGCAAATCCGGACTGGCGCACTTCCTCGAACATCTGATGTTCAAGGGCACCGCGAAACATCCCGCCGGTGAATTTTCGCAGACCGTGCTGCGGATCGGCGGCAATGAGAACGCCTTCACGTCGCTCGACTACACCGGCTATTTCCAGCGCGTGCCGCGCGAGCAGCTGGCGAAAATGATGGAATTCGAGGCCGACCGCATGACCGGCCTCATCCTCAAGGATGAGAACGTACTTCCCGAGCGCGATGTCGTGCTCGAAGAATTCAACATGCGGGTCGCCAACAATCCGGACGCCCGGCTCACCGAGCAGATCATGGCGGCGCTGTATCTCAACCATCCCTATGGCCGTCCGGTGATCGGCTGGCGCCAGGAAATCGAGAAGCTCGACCGCGAGGATGCGCTGGCGTTCTACAAGCGCTTCTACGCGCCGAACAACGCGATCCTGGTGATCGCGGGCGACGTCGATGCCAAGGAAGTCCAAGCGATGGTCGAGAAGGCCTATGGCGGCATCCCGGCGCAGCCGGCCATTGCCGCGCAACGAATCCGCCCGCAGGAGCCGGTGCCGGCGGCACCGCGCACGGTGACGCTGTCCGATCCGCGCGTCGAACAGACCAGCCTGCGGCGCTATTATCTCGTCCCCTCTTCCACAACCGCTGCGGCCGGCGAAGGCCCGGCGCTCGACGTGCTCGCGCAACTGATGGGCGGCGGCTCCAACTCCTATCTCTATCGCGCACTGGTAATCGACCGTCAGCTCGCGATCAGCGCCGGCGCCGGTTACCAGGGCACCGCGCTGGATCCCTCGCAGTTCTCGATCTCGGTTTCGCCGAAGCCCGGCGTGGAATTTTCGCAGATCGAGCAGGTGATCGACGGCGTGATCGCGGAGGTCATCCAGAACCCGGCGCGCGCCGAGGATCTCGAGCGGGTCAAGACCCAGTTGATTGCGGAAGCGATCTACGCCCAGGACAACCAGGCCACGCTGGCGCGCTGGTATGGCGGCGCGCTGACCACGGGGCTTTCCATCGACGATATCAGGAGCTGGCCGGACCGGATTCGCGCCGTCACCGCCGAGCAGGTCCGTGACGCCGCGCAGAAATGGCTCGACAAGAAACGCTCGGTGACCGGCTATCTGATCAAGGATACCGCACAAAAACGCGAGGAGAAGCGCTCGTGATCCGTTTTTCGATTCCCGCGCAGCGCCTCGCATCCGCCCTGATCGCCGGCGCCGTACTGCTGTTGCTGGCGGCGAGCCCGTCGCACGCCGCAGCAAAGATCCAGCGGCTGGTCTCGCCTGGCGGCATCGAGGCCTGGTTCGTGCAGGACGCTACCGTCCCTCTCATTGCGATGGAATACGCCTTCGCCGGCGGCGCCGCCCAGGATCCGGCCGGCAAGTCCGGCGTCGGCAACATGGTCGCCAGCCTGCTCGATGAAGGCTCGGGCGATCTCGATTCCAAAACCTTCCACGAGCGCCTCGAGCGCCGCGCCATCGAGCTGAGCTTCTCGTCGACCCGGGACTATTTCCGCGGCTCGCTTCGAATGCTCAAGGACAACAAGGACGAGGCTTTCGGCCTGCTCCATCTGGCGCTGACCTCACCGCATTTCGACGCCGCCGACGTCGAGCGCATTCGCGCGCAGGTGCTCTCCGGGCTGCGCCGCGACACCACTAACCCGACTTCCTTGGCGAGCCGTAAATTCCTGGAAGTCGCCTTTGGCGATCATCCCTACGGCCGACAGGCCAACGGCACGCTCGACAGCGTGCCGAAGATCGATGTCGCCGACATGAAGGATTACGTCCGCCGCGTGATTGCGAAGGATAATTTGCGGATCGCCGTGGTCGGCGACGTCGATGCCGACACGCTCGGCAAGCTCCTGGACAAGACGTTCGGCGGCCTGCCGGCCAAGGCCAGCCTCACGCCGATTGCCGAGGTCGAGGCGACAAAGCCGCCGCAGCGCGCCTTCGTGCCGCTCGACGTGCCGCAGACCGTGGTGACGTTCGGCGGCCCCGGCATTCGCCGCCACGATCCGAATTTCATGGCCGCCTACGTCGTGAACCATATCCTCGGCGGCGGCAGCTTGTCGTCGCGGCTCTACAGGGAGGTGCGTGAAAAGCGCGGCCTCGCCTATTCAATTTATCAATCCCTGCTCTGGATGGATCGCTCCGCGCTGTTCATCGGCAATACCGGCACTCGTGCCGACCGCGCCGGCGAGACGGTGGACGCGATCGAGAAGGAAATCCGCCGCATCGCCGAGGAAGGCCCGACCCAGAAGGAGCTGGACGAGGCCAAGTCGTACCTCAAGGGCTCGCAGATGCTGGCGCTCGACACCTCTTCGAAGCTGGCACAGGCACTGCTGCAATACCAGCTCGACAAGCTGCCGATCGATTATATCGAGAAGCGCAATGCCCTCGTCGACGCGGTCACGCTGGACGACGCCAAAAAGGCGGCGCAGAAGCTGTGGGGCCAAGGCCTGCTCACCGTGATCGTCGGCCGCGCCCCGCAAGCCGCCGTGCAGCCCGCTGCGGCGCCGAAGGCGAACTGAGCCCAAACAACCACCGGACTCGCGGCCACCCCTCTCCCCAGCCCTCCCCCGCAAGGGGGGAGGGAGCGAACCGCCCGTGTGGTTGATGGTAGCCGCCGTCATTGAGAGCGACGGTGGCGCCGCATACTCGCTGTGTTCCCTCTCCCCTTGCGGGAGAGGGTTAGGGAGAGGGGTGGCCACGACGGCAGTGCTTGTGGGCGGTTTACCCTCCCCGTCCCTCCCTACGGAAAAAGCGCGGCAGAGCAACCTCAACACAAACCCGCTATTGTGCCCTCGCCGATTCTTCTTTCCCCGGTGAACGCCATGCTGCGGGTTTCCCGCGACCTCACGATTGACGAAAACGACATCGAGATCGGCTTCGTCCGCGCCTCCGGCCCGGGCGGGCAGAATGTCAACAAGCTCGCGACCGCAGCGCAGCTCCGCTTCGACACGCGCAAGATCGCGCTGCCGGAGGATGCGGCCGCACGGCTGGTGCGGCTCGCCGGCCAGCGCATGACCAAGGAGGGCGTGATCGTGATCCACGCCCAGCGCTTCCGTACCCAGGAGCGCAACCGGGCCGACGCCATCGACCGCCTGCTCGAATTGGTGCGTGAGGCCCTGATCCGCCCGACGCCGCGCCGGCCGACCAAGCCGACCTTCGGATCGAAGCAGCGGCGGCTGGAAGGCAAGAAGCGGCGCAGCGACGTCAAGGCGAAACGCACGGCGCGCTTTGACGATTGAGCCGCCAATCACGACGTCTCAATCGCGAACTAGATATTCCCGGATCATGATCCGCGCGCGGTGAATGCGCGCCTTGACGCTTTCGCGTGTCAGCCCAAGAACACCAGCGATCTCGTCGATCGACAACTCCTCGATATCGCGCAGCAGGATCACCTCGCGATAGTGGTCGGGCAGCGACTGGATGGCGCGGGAAAGATCGATGCGAATGTCTTCCGGCGCAAGATGCGCCAGGTGCGCCTCCGCATCGTCGGCCGGCGCCGCCGGTGCTCCCGTCGCCCGACGCAGCAAGCGAAGACAGGCGCGGCGCGCCACTGCAAACAACCACGCCGAAAACGACGTCACCGCGCGCAACGTGCCGACCCGCCGGTACAAGAGCAACAGCGTTTCCTGAACCGCGTCGTCGATATCGGCCGCGCGGCAATTGCGTGCAGCATAGCGGCGGATATCCGGCTGAGCAGCCGCGATCAGCGACACCAGCGCCTCGGTGTCGCCGCCGCGGGCGGCCTCGATCAGCGAAGGGCTCCAGCGCCCCGCTCGGACCAACGCACTCATGACGAGGGAAGCCTGCGGCCGACCATGGCACACATCGGACAAAAGCCGAAAAATCCGGTCGCGATTGCGACCGCGCCGGTGGCCGCGATCAGGTAGCCGGCCGTCGTGCCGGATATGCCGAAAAGCCCATAGGCGATCATCACAACGCCCCCGATCGTCCGCATCGCCCGCTCCCAGCCCGGCAAATTCTTGCGATAGAACATAACAGCTCCCTTCGATTGCGCGAAAGAACGTCAGCGCGTTCTCGTCAGATAGAGCCGCCGGGCCGAGCTTTCGGTTCGCGGATCGCCAGTCGAGGCATAAAAAAACTCCGGCCGCCGCACGGCCGGAGTTCTGTTGGAGAGCAACCCGTCTGAGGAGGCGGGTTTCCCCCAGGCACTTAGCGGCTGCTTGCTGGAGGGGTCGCCGCTCCGCCCGTGGCCTTGGGCGGCGCTGCACTACCGCCCGCTCCGACGGTGCCTTTCGCGCCCGGCTTGGTGCCTGCCCTCTGGCCCGCGGCGCCCGCCGGCGCGTCTTCGTCCATGCTGCCCGACGCGCCGCCCTGCATCTGGGTGCCCTTTGCTCCGCCGCGGATCTGGGTGTCGGATGAGGCGCCTTGCGCCAGTACCGGACCGGCAAGCAGAGCCGAGATTGCAACCGCGATCGCCGAGGTTTTCACTAGCTTCATCCATTTCTCCAAGGTTTTGTCGACGACGAACAGTTCGGCTTCTTCAGGCACCGTTCACAACCCGAACATGTTCATCGCCGGATCAGTCGTTATCCGCGAACGGTGCGTTCGCCATGCAAGCCGCGCGATGTGGTGATCGTGCAGGGATTTCGAGGTCATTTTGCGAATCCTTGGCCACATGCAGACCGCATATTCGGCGCCTCCGCAGCGTCCGGAAAGTTCCGTAAAAATATTTTGAACACATGCATTTGACTCGGTAGCCGCGTAAAATCGTCATCCAGCCTCGAATCGATCCGAGAACGCATGCCCGTCCGCCAGCTCCCCGAACAGGTCGTCAATCGCATCGCCGCCGGCGAAGTGGTCGAACGTCCCGCAAGCGTGGTCAAGGAACTGGTCGAAAACGCGATCGACGCCGGCGCCAGCCGCGTCGACATTTTCACCGATGGCGGCGGCAGGCGGCGGATCGGCATCACCGATGACGGCAGCGGAATGACCCATGGCGATCTCGCGCTCGCCGTCGACCGTCATGCCACCTCCAAGCTCGACGACGAGGATCTGTTACGCATTCGCACGCTGGGCTTTCGCGGCGAGGCCCTGCCCTCGATCGGCGCCGTGGCGAAGCTCGGTATCACCACGCGCCACGCCAGCGAGCCTCATGCCTGGTCGCTATCGGTCGAAGGCGGTCTGAAATCGCAGATCATGCCGGCCGCGCTGTCGCAGGGCACCCGCGTCGAAGTCAGCGATCTCTTTTATGCAACGCCCGCCCGGCTGAAATTCCTCAAGACCGACCGCACCGAGGCCGAGGCGATCCGCGAAGTGGTGCGGCGCCTCGCGATGGCGCGGCCTGACATCGCTTTCACCTTGGCCGGCGAGGAACGCGCGCCGGTGACCTGGGCCGCGGCGCTGCCGGGTGCTGCGGGCCGGCTGACGCGGCTCGGCGACATCTTAGGTCACGATTTCCGCTCTTGCGCCATCGAAGTGCGCTCCGAGCGCGAAGGCGTCGTGGTCGAGGGCTTTGCCGCCGCCCCCTCGCTGACCCGCGCCAATGCGCTCGGGCAATATCTGTTCGTCAACGGCCGCCCGGTCCGCGACAAGCTCATCCTCGGCGCGGTGCGCGCGGCCTATTCCGACTATCTGCCGCGTGACCGTCATCCTGTCGTCGCGCTGTTCGTGACGCTGGCGCCGCAGGAGGTTGACGCCAACGTGCATCCGGCCAAGACCGAGGTGCGGTTTCGCAACGCCGGCCTCGTTCGCGCGCTGATCGTGCATGCGCTCAAGGACGGCCTCGCCCGCGAGGGCCGGCGCACCGCCGCCAATACCGACGGTGCCGCGCTGTCGGCGTTTCGTCCGTCCTTTGCGCCGCGCCCGACCAACTGGGACTGGCGGAGTTCGCCGGCCTATCCGGTCCGGCCTTCGTTCGAAGGCGTGGCGGCAACGGCGCTCGCCGAAGCCGGGCAAGCCGCATTCGATGTCGGCGCGCCAACCGCCGACGTGCGCTTCGAGGCGCAGCCCTCCGCCGACCTGCTCGACCGTCCGCTCGGCGCGGCGCGGACGCAAATCCACGAGACCTATATCGTCTCACAGACCCGCGACGGCCTCATCGTCGTGGATCAGCACGCCGCCCATGAGCGCATCGTCTACGAAAAGCTGAAGGCGTCGCTGGCGAAGAACGGCGTGCAGCGGCAGATTCTTCTGATCCCCGAGATCGTCGAACTCGATGAGGCTACCGTCGAGAAGCTGCTGGCGCGCGCCGAGGAACTCGCCTCCTTCGGACTTGCGATCGAATCTTTCGGCCCCGGCGCGGTGGCGGTGCGCGAGACACCATCGTTGCTCGGCAAGGCGAATGCCGCAGGCTTGCTGCGCGATCTCGCCGAGCACATGGCCGAATGGGACGAGGCACTGCCGCTGGAGCGCCGCCTGATGCATGTCGCGGCCACCATGGCCTGCCACGGCTCGGTCCGCGCCGGGAGACGCCTCAAGCCGGAAGAGATGAACGCGCTTCTGCGCGAGATGGAAGACACGCCGAATTCCGGCCAGTGTAACCACGGCCGCCCGACCTATGTGGAATTGAAGCTGAGCGACATCGAGAAGCTGTTCGGGCGGCGGTGAGGAAGTAGGGTGGGCAAAGCGAAGCGTGCCCACCATCACGAACGGAGAGTGCGATGGTGGGCACGGCGCAAGCGCGCCTTTGCCCACCCTACGAGTTCGAGTTCTTTAGAAACACGAACTCCGTGTCGTCATACGTGCGCCGCTCCAGCTCCTCGAATCCATTGGGCGCCGCGAACGCCGCAGCCTTCGCCTCCTCCACTACCACGAGCGCACCGGGCGTCAGCCAGCCGCCATCGCGCAGCGAGACCAGCGCCTTCTCCGCGAGACTCTTGCCATAGGGCGGATCGAGGAACACCAGCGAGAACGGCTCGACCGGATGCGCCGGGCCGAGATTGGTGGCGTCGCGGCGATAGACTTTTGTCACGCCGCCGAGCCCCAGCGCCTCGACATTGTTGCGCAACAACGCGCGCGCTTCGGCGCCGTTGTCGACGAACAGCGTGAAGCTGGCTCCGCGCGACACCGCCTCGATGCCGAGCGCACCGGTGCCGGCGAACAGGTCGAGCACGCGTGCGCCTTCGATCGGGTTGTCGTAAGCGTGCATCAGGATGTTGAACACGGACTCGCGCAAGCGATCCGCCGTCGGGCGAATGTCCCGCGAGGAGGGCGAGGCGATATTACGGCCCTTCAATCGTCCGCCGACGACACGCATCAACGTGCGGCCCGGCTGTGCTCCCTTCCCCCTTGCGGGGAAGGGTTGGGGAAGGGGGTGCCACACGGGCAGACTTCCCGTGGGATACCCCTCTCCCTAGCCCTCCCCCGCAAGGGGGGAGGGAACGCAGTATGCGCCGGGTCAGAGACCACAGAAGGAAGCGCGACACTCATCTGGCGTCCCTACTCGTCCCGCGGCTTCAGATCGCGCTTGCCGTGATAGCCCCGCTTCGGGCGGCGCGGCGGGCCGTAGCCATTGGCCTCGTCCTCGTTGCGCGCGCGGGCTTCCTCGCTGCCGGTGCGCTGCACCAGCACGCGGCGGCCCTTGCGGTCGGCAATCAGCGCGCTCTTGCCCGCCGGCTTGAACGGCTTCTTGCCGCGCGGGGCTTCGTCTTCTTCATCAGATTTCTCGCCCGGCATCGGCCGATTGAAGTCCGCGCCCGCGAGTGCGGCGATCTTCTCGCCGAGCTGCTCGCGCAGCACGCGGGTCTTGACCTCCTCGACCTGGCCCTCGGCCAGCTCGCCGAGCTGGAACGGTCCGTAGGAGACGCGGATCAGCCGGTTCACCTCGAGGCCGAGATGGGCCATGACGTTGCGGACCTCGCGGTTCTTGCCTTCGCGGATCGCGAACACCAGCCAGACGTTGGCGCCCTGGTCGCGCTCCAGCGTCGCGTCGATCGAGCCGTATTTGACGCCGTCGACCTCGACGCCCTTTTTCAGTTCATCGAGCTGCGCTTGCGTGACCTCGCCGTGGGCGCGCACGCGATAGCGCCTGAGCCAGCCGGTGTCGGGCAGCTCGAGCGCGCGTGCCAGGCCGCCGTCATTGGTCAGCAGCAGCAGCCCCTCGGTGTTGAAATCGAGCCGGCCGACCGAGATCAGCCGCGGCAGGCCTTCGGGCAGATTGTCGAACACGGTCGGCCGCCCTTCGGGATCGGCATGCGTGGTCATCAGCCCACGCGGCTTGTGATACATGAACAGTCGCGTGCGCTCGCGCGGCGGCAACACCTTGCCGTCGACGGCGATCACGTCATTGGCGGTGACGTCGAGCGCCGGCGAATTGATGACGCGGCCGTTGACGGTGACGCGGCCCTGCGTGATCCATTCCTCGGCATCGCGGCGCGAGGCAAGGCCCGCGCGGGCGACCACCTTGGCGATGCGCTCTCCGGCCTTCTTCGGCTTCGGCTCCGCTCGCGGCGCGCGCTTGTCGAAATCGGTCGGGCGCTCGCGATACGCGCCACGGCCCCCGAACGCCGGGCGTTTGGCAAAGATCCTGCTGTCGTCTTCATTGTCGCGGCGCGGACGGTCGTCGCGCGATTCGCTGCGCGGATGCTCCTGCCAGTCAGTGCGGCCTTCCCCCGGGTCGCCCTTGCGATCCCGGTGCTGGCGGGGACGGTCAAACTTCGGGCGATCCTCGCGCGAACGCGAAAACCGCGGACGCTCGTCGCCACCGCGATCATCGCGCGACCGATCAAAGCGCGGCTTGTCGAAGCTGCGCCCGCCTTCACGTGAAGGACGGGCGTCACGCCCTCCCCGGTCATCGCGCTTCTGCCAGGGCTTCTCGTCACCCCGCTCGGGGCGATCACCAAAATCCTTGCGTGGACCGCGCGAAAATCGCTTCTCGCCATCGCGCGGCGCACGATCACCATACGGCCGATCGCCGCGCGGACGGTCTCCGTCCTTCCGGAAACCTTCTCCGCGCGGCGTGTAAGGCCGCTTGTCGCCGAATTTCCTGTCGGAGGAACGCCCGGCCGGACGCGCTTCGTCACGCTCCCCAGGGTGGTCGCCCTTGCGACGCCCAGGGTCGCCTTTGCGATCCCGACGCGCGGGACGGTCGTCGCGATCATAGTTCGGCCGTTCGCCGCGCGGCTTGAACGAACGCTTGTCGCCATCGCGATCGTCCCGCGCGCGAAAATCCTTGCGCGGACCCCGCTCGGGGCGATCACCGCCGGAACGATCCTCCCGGTCAAATCTTGCCCGAGGCCGATCGCCAAAATCCCGGCGCGGCGGCCGATCATCGTCCCGGCGGAAGGAAGCACCTTCCCGCTTGCCGGCGTAAGGCTTCTTGCCGAACGATTTTGCCCCCTCGGATTTCGCGGCATAGGGACGCCGCTCACCGCCGCGCTCGTCGCCATCCCTGGCGCCAAAGCCGCGTTTGGCAAACTTCTTCTCAGGCCCCCTCGCCGCTCCCGAGCGGCCCTTGCCACCGCCGGCACGGCCCTTGCCGCCACCGGGACGGTCCCGCCGGCCGCGGGAATCGTTGTTTTTGTCGTTATCGCGGGGCATGAATGTTCTCTTGGGTCCGAATAAAATGGCCATCAGGCGGATCAGGATGGGCTGTCATAGCGATAACGCGCGCGCACTTCGCTCAAGGCGCATTCTCACGCAAAACCGGCATCCACGTTTGCTGAAGGCGGCCCTCATAGCAGGTTTATTCCAATGATACGAGGCATGACTGCTCCTTCTTTCATGGATTTGGCGCTGAAAACGGCCGAAAACGCCGGAAAAGCCGGCGAAGTTCCGATCGGCTGCGTGATCGTGAGGGATTACGAGGTGATCGCCACCGCCGGCAACCGGACGCTGACTGACCGCGACCCGACCGCGCACGCCGAAATCCTCGCGATCCGGCAGGCGGCCGAGGCCATCGGCACCGAACGGCTGGTCGATTGCGACCTCTACGTCACGCTGGAGCCCTGCACGATGTGCGCCGGCGCGATCTCGTTTGCGCGGATCCGGCGGCTCTATTACGGCGCCGCCGATCCCAAGGGCGGCGCGGTGGATTCCGGCGTGCGGTTCTTTGCCCAGCCGACCTGCCATCACGTGCCGGAGGTTTATTCGGCGGTCGGCGAGAGCAAGGCCGCGGCGCTGTTGCGGGATTTTTTCAGGGAGCGGCGGTGATGGACCTGTAGCCCGGATGAGCGAAGCGATATCCGGGGGACCGTGTCCCGGATATCGCTTCGCTCATCCGGGCTACGAATCACGCCGCCAGGAAAAACTCCCGCAGCAATTTCGCCGTCACGCCCGGATTCTCCTCCGTCAAAAAATGTCCGGAATCGACCGGCGCTCCTTCCACATTCGTCGCCCATTTCTTCCACGCATCGAGCGGCGTCGTTGCAGCAGGCGCGACGCCGGCATCGCCCCACAGCGCCAGCATTGGAACCGTGATCTTCTTTCCGGCATCGAAATCGGCCTTGTCGATTTCGTAGTCGGCATAGGCACCGGCACGGTAGTCCTCGCACATCGCATGCACGCGGGCGGGATCGCGGAATGGCGCGAGATAATGTTCCAGCGCGCGTGGATCGATCGCGTCGAGCGTCTTCGATTTGGTCTGGCTGGCCATCTTGTACTTGAGGAAAAATTCTCCATTGTTGGCGATCAGCGTTTCCGGCAGCGGATAGGGCTGCGCCAGAAACGCCCAGTGGTAGATCTTGAGCGCCGAAAGCCGGTTCAACTTCTCCCAATAGTCATAGGTCGGCGCGATATCGAGCACCGCGAGCTTCGACAGCCGGCCGGGATGATCGAGCGCCAGCCGGTATGACACGCGGCCGCCGCGGTCGTGACCGGCGAGCGCGAAATGCACATGGCCGAGCTGCTCCATCGCCTCCACCATCACTTTCGCCATCGCGCGCTTGGTGTAGGGCGTATGGTTCTCATCGCTGCGGGGCATGTCCGACCAGCCATAGCCCGGCAGGTCAGCGATGATCAGCGTGAACCGGTCCGCCAGTTGCGGCGCGACTTGGTGCCACATCACATGCGTCGACGAAAAACCATGCAGCAGCAATAGCGGCGGGCCGTTGCCGCCAACACGGGCAAAGATGCGGCCCGATGAGGTGTTGATCCATTCGGCCGCGTATCCGGGAAACAGATCGGCAAGATCGGGCATCTTCATACTCTCTCGTCATCCGCTACCTGTCATCATCCGCCAACGGGTCGCGCGAATGCGCGCCCGATGACAGGCTCCGGCGGATGATCCAGTAAACACCAGCCTCTCCTTTAACAACAGGCGCCTCGGCGTACTGGATACCCCGCATGCGCGGGGTATGACAGCCTTGGCTTGCTTCAAACTTTGTTTGCCGTTGCCGCTGGCAGACCGCAGGTTTATGCCATCCCTCAAGACCGACCAACAACAACAAGACGCGAGGAAACCAGCGATGTCGATCGATTTCGAAATTCCGGCCGAAGCCAAGGCAATCCGCGAGAAGGTCCGCAAATGGGTGCAGGAGGAATGCATCCCCGCAGAGAAGGAACTCGATACCAAGCCGCTCGCCGAAGTGCTCGGCCCGCTCCGCGCCAAGGCCCGCGCGCGCGGCCTGTGGTGCCCATGGGTGCCGAAGGAATATGGCGGCATGGGGCTCGGCCCGCTCGCCAACGCGCTGGTGCAGATGGAGCTGGGCGAGAGCATGCTGGGCGCACTGTCGATGAACACGCAAGGTCCCGACGACGCCTCGATGATGACGATCCTTGCCCATGGCACGGAATATCAGAAGGAGAGGTTCCTTAAACCGCTGCTCAACGGCGACAAGCGCATCTGCTTCTCGATGACTGAGAAGGCTGCCGGCGCCGACGCCACCGGCATGCAGACCACGGCGGTGAAGGACGGCAACGAGAACTACGTCCTGAACGGCGAGAAGTGGTTTTCCTCCTCCGCCAGCGTGGCCGACATGGCGCTGGTGATGGCCAAGACCGATCCGAACGCGCCACGGCACAAGCAGTATTCGACCTTCATCGTGGAGTTGCCGAACCCCGGCTACAAGATCAAGCGCAACGTCGCCAACATGGCGATCGAAGGGCCGCACGACGAAATCCTGCACGGCGGGCACTCCGAAATCGAGATCAAGGATTTGAAGGTGCCGGCCGACAATCTGCTCGGCGGCGAAGGCAATGGCTTTGCCATGGGCCAGCACCGCCTCGCCTATGGACGCCTTCGCCACGGCATGCACAACGTCGCCAAGGCGCAACGCGCGCTCGACATGGCGGTCGCCCATGTCACCAAGCGCTCGACCTTCGGCAAATTGCTCGCCGACCGCCAGGCAGTGCAGTTCATGCTCGCTGACTGCGCCAGCGAACTCTATATCGGCCGCCTGATGCTGCTGCACATCGCCTACAAGGCGGAGAAGGGTCTCGATATCAGGCAGGAGAACTCGATCGCAAAGATCTTCCATGCGCACATGGTGCACAAGGTGATCGACACCGCGATCCAGCTCCATGGCGCGCTCGGCTTCAGCCAGGATACGCCGCTGGCGAAATGGTACACCCAGGTGCGCTCGCAGCGGCTGGTCGACGGTCCGGACGAAGTACACAAGTGGAAGATCGGCAAGAACGTCATCAAGGCGTTCCGCGAGCACGGCACCACGGCAAGCGCGGCGGGCGGGGATTTGTTGTGACATACCGTCATTCCGGACGACGCGCATCGCGCGTCGATCCGGAATCTCGATGTGATGAGCACTTCTGCAACTAATCTCGAGATTCCGGGTTCGGCGCGTAGCGCCGCCCCGGAATGACGTTCAACCCCTCTCCGCCTCCACCGCCTGCCAGGCGATGTCACGCCGGCAAAAACCATCCGGCCATTGGATGCGGTCGACGGCCTGATAGGCACGCTCTCTCGCCTCGGTGACGGTCTTCCCCATCGCGCAGACGTTCAGCACGCGGCCGCCATTGGCGACAATGCCGCCGTCCTTCGCCGCCGTGCCGGCGTGAAATATCTCGACGCCCTCGATTTCGGCCGCGTCATCAAGGCCCTCAATCCGCGTGCCCCTCTTGTAGTCGCCGGGATAACCCTTCGCCGCCATCACCACGGTCAGCGCCGGATCGGGAAACCAGCGCAGGTCGAAATGCTTCAGTTCTCCGTCGCAGGACGCCAGAAACGCCGGCACGATGTCGGACATCATTCGCAGCATCAGCACCTGGCATTCGGGGTCGCCGAAGCGGACATTGAATTCGAACAGCTTTGGCCCCTGCTCCGTCAGCATTACGCCGGCATAGAGCACGCCGCGGAACGGCGTGCCGCGCTTCTTCATGCCCGCGACGGTCGGCAGGATGATCCGCGCCATGATTTGATCGTGCACCTCAGCCGTCACGAACGGCGTCGGCGAATAGGCGCCCATGCCGCCGGTGTTCGGTCCTTCGTCATGATCGAACACGCGCTTGTGGTCCTGCGCCGAGGCGAGCGGGATTGCGGTGTCGCCGTCGCACAGCGCAAAGAAGCTGATCTCGCGGCCAGCGAGGAATTCCTCGATCACGACTTCCGTTCCCGCCGCGCCGAACGCGCCATCGAACATCATGGCGATGGCGGCCTCAGCCTCCGCCAGCGTCTTTGCCACGACGACGCCTTTGCCGGCGGCCAACCCGTCGGCCTTGACCACGATCGGCGCGCCCTGCGTGCGCACATAGGCCAGCGCATCATCGGCGGTAGTGAAGCGGCCATAGGCGCCAGTCGGAATATCGAATTCGCGGCACAGGTCCTTCGTAAATCCCTTTGAGCCCTCGAGTTGCGCCGCCTGCTTGCTCGGACCGAACGCCTTGATGCCGGCTTTCGCGAGATCATCGACAATCCCGGCGGCAAGCGGCGTTTCCGGGCCGACCACGACGAGATCGACGGCGTTGCTTTTGCAGAACTCGATCACCGCGCCATGATTCGCAACGTCGAGCGCGACGCATTCAGCTTCGCGCGCGATGCCGGCATTGCCCGGCGCGCACCACAATTTGGTCAGCAGAGGGGAAGCGGCAATCTTCCACGCCAGAGCGTGTTCGCGGCCGCCGGAACCGAGCAGGAGAATGTTCATTCGGAGTGCAGCCAAGTGGAGGGGTTGCCGGCCATTGCGCGACGGTTTAGCACGGCAGGAGCCCGCCGCAACAACGTGTCCATTCCCGTGTGGATATGTGCTCTGGCTCCCCCAACATGCCATCGGCACCTTGCGGAAGCGCCGGAAAAGGCCGATTCTACGCCCTGATATGCCAGCAGATAACCTGATCAACGCGCCCGAATTTACCGTCTCGGAACTGTCCTCCGCCCTGAAGCGGACGGTCGAGGACCGCTTTGGCCATGTCCGCGTCCGCGGCGAAATCTCCGGCTTCCGCGGGCCGCACTCCTCGGGCCATTGCTATTTCGCGCTCAAGGACGAGAGCGCCAAGATCGAGGCGGTGATCTGGAAGTTCGCCCACGCCCGGATGCGGTTCAAGCCGCAGGAAGGGCTCGAGGTCATCGCCACCGGCAAGCTCACGACTTATCCAAACTCCTCGAAATACCAGATCGTCATCGACTCGCTGGAGCCTGCCGGGATCGGCGCGCTGATGGCGCTGATGGAGGAGCGCAAGCGGAAGCTCGCCGCCGAGGGCCTGTTCGACGAGGCGCGCAAGCAATTGCTGCCGTGGCTGCCGGAAGTGATCGGGGTCGTCACCTCGCCGACGGGCGCGGTCATCAGAGACATCCTGCATCGGCTGGAGGACCGCTTTCCCCGCCGCGTACTGGTGTGGCCGGTGAAGGTGCAGGGCGAAGGCTCCGCCGAGCAGGTTGCGGCGGCCATCCGCGGTTTCAATGCGCTACCCGAGACCGGACGAATCCCGCGGCCCGATCTCGTGATCGTCGCGCGCGGCGGCGGCTCGCTGGAGGATCTGTGGTCGTTCAACGAGGAGATCGTGGTTCGCGCTGCCGCCGACAGCATGATTCCGCTGATCTCGGCCGTCGGCCACGAGACCGATATCACGCTGATCGATTTCGCCGCCGACAAGCGCGCGCCGACGCCGACGGCGGCGGCCGAAATGGCCGTTCCCGTGCGCAGCGAATTGTTCGCCGAGGTGGAAAGCCTGGCGCGCCGCACCATGGTGTGCTGGCAGCGCGGCCAGGAGAGCCGCCGCAACGAATTGCGCGCCGCCGCCCGCGCGCTGCCGAGTTTGAGCGAACTGCTCGCGATCCCCAGGCAGCGGCTGGATCACCTCGGCGCCGCCCTGCCCCGCGGCCTGAAAGCCAATACGCATGCTCATCACCGCCGCTTTTCGCATCTCAGCGCCGGCCTGACGCTGAAGGTGTTGCGCGGACAGGTCGCGCAGGCCAGCCATCGTCTTACGGTGTCGGGCGAGCGAATCCGGCTGTCCGCCCGCGCCCTGCTGCGCAACCGGCGCGAACGTTTTGCCGGCTTGGAGATCAGGCTCAAGGCTTCAAAACTCTCCAACGCCCAGGCGCAGCGCAACGCGATTGCGCGCGAACGCGAACGTACGCAACGGCTGGCCGAGCGCGCCCGCCGAGCGCTCGCGATCGCGATGCAGCGGCTTGACGCGCGGGTCGCCCATAGCGGGCAGTTGTTGTCGGCGCTGTCCTATCGCGGCGTGCTCGCCCGCGGCTTTGCCCTGGTGCGCGACGAACACGGCCACGCCGTCCATGCCGCCGCTGCGGTCGGGCCGAGCGCGCGTCTCTCCATCGAGTTCGCCGACGGCCGCGTGGCGGCGACCGCGGATGCGGACCGGCCTCAGGCGACGGCTCCAGCCACAAGCGCGCCGAAGCCAGCCCCGCGCGAGGCGAGGCCAGCAGCACCGAAGCGCGTGCCAAAGCCGGTAGATCAGGGAAGCCTGTTTTAGCGCGCCAGCCATTCCGTGACGCGCTGTTGCGCATCCTTGCGCGCATCCGCGTCGGTGCCGATATGGCCGTGTTCGGGCAATGCCGCGTCAGCCCCCGCGATCGCCCGCAGCGGAAGGTTGGCGCGGTCGAAATCGTGAGCCGCCCCGGGATAGACCACGATTCGCGCCAGCGCGCTGCGGCCGCGGGCACCCTCCACCATCTGACGGCAGGCCGACGGTGAACTGACGTCGTCCTTGGCGCCAATCAACAGCAGCGTCGGCACCCGCGCGCTCCAGCCGAGGCCGGAGGAGATCCGGCAGTCCGGATAGAACGCGATGGCAGAGCGGAAATCCGGTCCAGTCCCGCGCGACGATGATTGCGGGCGTACCGCCCACAGCACCGCGCTGGCGCCGTTGGCCCATCCGATCAAGCTGATGCGGTCACGCGCGACCCAGGGCTGCTGCAACAGCCATTGCCGCGACGCGTTGACATCGGCCACCCGCTCGCGGCGGGCAAGCACGCGGCGCTCCTTGACGCGGCATTGCGGGTCGAGCTCGCGCGAACCGTGACTGTCCGGCAACAGCACGGCATGGCCGGACTTCAGGAGTTGTTCCGCCCAGTCACTGTAGCGCGGCAGCACCGGCTCGGATTGCCCGCTCAATCCGCCGCAGCCATGCAGCGCGATTACCGTGGGAAATGGGCCGTCACCATCAGGCTTATAGAGCTGCGCGTGCAGGGTCAGTCCGGTCGCCGGGATATCGACCTGGCGCGGGGCCGGCAACGGCGCCGCACCGGCGGTGGAGGCCGCAGCAAGGAGCGTCAGGAATAGCGTTGCTGACAACAGGCGCATCGGTCTCTGTCGGATCGGTGTGACGCTGCGGGCACAATAAAACTCACGCTATCATGCAGGTGGGCGCAAAATCATCACAAGTAGGTCAGTTTGCGGGGCGGACAGTACGACCTATTTATGATAGATCCAATTTGGAAAATACACTTGACGCCGGCCCGCGCGGGCCGGCCCATCGGAGAGTTTGACGGTGCTCAATAAATTCGGCCCCTCGGGCCATGGCGAAGCGCAGGTGCAATATCTGGACGGCGATTTCCGCGTGATCTCGCCGGGGACCTATGTGCGCTGCGCCGTCACCGACGTGCGGATTCCGCTCGACGAATTGAAGTACTGGAGCGTCGATCTGCAGGAGGCCTATTCGGTTCCGGGCGCCGTGCTGCAGCGGCACTTTCCCGGCGCGCTGAAGACGCAGGGCTGAGCGCGGTTTCGTAGATTGTAGGGTGGGCAAAGCCAACGGGTCGCGCGAGCGCGCGCCCGTTGGCTTTGCCCACCCTACTCTTTCCTCTCGCGCGCCTTGAATAGCCGGTCGGCGACGAATTTTCGCAGGCGCGCAGGATCGTCGAACTCTAGCGTTACCCCGAACGGCACGATGTGCTGCGCCGGATCGCGCAGCCGCGCCAGGTCCTTTTCCGTCGTCACCAATGTCAGCCCGTCGCGCCGAGCCTCGGTAATCAAGCCTTCGATCTCACTCTGCGAGTACGGATGATGATCGGCGAAGGCCTGCTGCCTGACGACATCGATGCCGCTTAAGCGCAGCGTGTTGAAAAAACGCACGGGATCGCCGATACCGGCAAATGCCAGCACGCGCTTGCCGCGAAGCGCGGCGACCGGCGCGTCATCCGGCTTCAGATGCGCGCGCAGTACCGGCTTGCCCTGTGCGGCAATCTCGGCGGCCACCGGCTCGGCAGCGGTGCCGTTGCCGACAATGATCAGCGCGTCGGTGCGCGCCAGTTGCGGCCGCAGCGGCGCGCGCAGCGGACCGGCGGGAAATACCTTCCCGTTGCCAAGTCCGCGTTCGCTGTCGATCACGATCAGGCATGCGTCCTTGATGATCGACGGATTCTGGAAACCGTCGTCCATCAGGATCACGGTCGCGCCTTGCGAGCGCGCCAACGGCACGCCCTCGGCGCGTTTGCGCGATACCACGACCGGCAAATGGCCTGCCAGCATCAGCGGTTCGTCGCCGACATCGGCCGCCGCGTGCCGCTCAGGATCGACGCGGACCGGCCCGCGCAATTCGCCGCCGTACCCGCGGCTCAGCACGACCGGCGTCTCGCCGAGGTCGCGCATGAGCTTCGCCAGCGCCAGCACGGTCGGCGTCTTGCCGGCGCCGCCGACGTGGTAATTGCCGACGCAGAGCACCGGGATGCCAGCATTCAATCCCTTGCGCCGCAGGCGCTGTGCGGCGATGGCGCCATAGAGCGCGCCGAGCGGTTTCAACAGATGCGAGTTGAGCGAGGACGGGCCGTGCCAGAAGCCCGGCTCACGCATTGCCGGTTCCCATCTCGATCCGCAACTGCAGCAGATACGGCTCGAGGGCAGAGAGCGTTCGCTCCAGGGCGCCGCCGAGCTGACCGACCACGCGCTCGGATGCGGTGAGCACGGCTTCGCGCGCCTTGGAATCGGCGAGCATCTGCCCGAACTGCTTGACCAGCGCTTCCTGCGTATCGGCCCGCCGCGCGCCGCCCGCTGAATCGAGGGCTTCGTAGACGTCGGTGAAGTTGAAGACGTGAGGGCCGTGGACGATCGAGGCGCCGAGCTTGATCGCCTCGATCGGATTCTGCCCGCCATGCTCGACCAGCGATCCGCCCATGAATACGATCGGCGCCAGCCTGTAGAACAGTCCCAGCTCGCCCATGGTGTCGGCGACATAGATGTCGGTCGTGGCGGTGGGCAAGTCCTCGTGCGAGCGCAGGGTCGGATTGAGGCCGGAAGCTGCGATCATGCGCGCGATGGCCTCGCCGCGATCGGGGTGCCGGGGCACAATCACCGTCAGCAGCCCCGGGAAGAATCCGGCGAGCGTCCGGTGGGTGGCCGTCACGATTTCTTCTTCGCCCGGGTGCGTGGAGGCCGCGACCACCACGGGGCGGCCGCGTGTCATCGACATCAGCATGTCCAGCTTGTTGGCGTCGGCCGGCGGAGCGGGAACGTCGAGCTTGAGATTTCCCGTGACCATGACGTTGCGGCTGCCCAGCGCGGCAAAGCGATCCGCATCGGTCTGCGACTGCGCCAGGCAGATGTCGAACTTGTCGAGCAGCGCCGAAATGGTGCCGGCGACACGGCGCCAGCGCGGAAACGAGCGCTGCGACATCCGTCCATTGATCAGCACCATCGGCAGCCGCCGCGCAGCGCTCGACAGGATCAGGTTCGGCCAAAGATCGGACTCGATGAAGAGCGCCAGCGACGGACGCCAATGATCGAGGAATCGCGCGACGTAGCGCGGCGAGTCGTAGGGGACATATTGATGGATGACGTCCGGGGGGAACCGCTTGGCGACGATCGCAGCCGAGGTCACCGTGCCCGACGTCAGGAGGATGCGCAGGTCCAGGGCCCGCAGCCGCTCGATCAGCGCAGCCGCCGCCAGTACTTCGCCGACGCTGGCGCCGTGAATCCACACCAGCGGCCCTGCGGGGCGAACATCAGCGCTCATGCCGCGGCGCTCGCCGACCCGCGCCGGGTCCTCCTTGCCCAGCCTCAACCGCCGGCTGATCAACGCAGGCGACAATGGCACCACGGCAGACGAAAGACTCCGGTAGACACGCAACGTCATCGGCAGCGAATTAGCCAAGAGCGGCCTCCGGACGCCCGACCGCCTTGTAGGCGCGACGGGTCGCTTCGTTCAGATAAGATT
Source organism: Bradyrhizobium sp. AZCC 1719 (assembly GCF_036924525.1). Lineage (NCBI taxonomy): Bacteria > Pseudomonadati > Pseudomonadota > Alphaproteobacteria > Hyphomicrobiales > Nitrobacteraceae > Bradyrhizobium > Bradyrhizobium sp. AZCC 1719. The sequence continues at coordinate 568,169 of NZ_JAZHRU010000001.1, forward strand.
CTACCTGAAGACGCAGCTTTTCCATAGTCTCGGCATCGGCATCCGGCGGTACGTGCACCGGCTCGATGCCGACCACCGCACCGCGCCCGAATGGCAAATTGATGGTGGTGGAGTCCCAGTTTTTCAACCGGATGAACCGGCTGGTCACCATCGCAAACGGCATGATCGGCCGGCCGGACTCCCGCGCCAGCATGATGACGCCGAGCCCGCTCACGCGGGCGCGCTTGGGCACATCGGCGGTGGTCGCGACGTTCCAGCCATCTTCCAGCGCCTGCAGCATCTCGCGGAAGGCGCCGACGCCGCCCTTGCGGTGAAAGGCGCCGCCATGATCGCCGGAACCCCTGATGGTTCCGATGCCGAGCCGCTCGGCGGCGATGGCGTTGAATTCGCCGTCGCGGTGCCGCGAGATCAGGACCTTGGCGCGGTGGCTCTCCTTGGTCTTGATGAACGGCGTCATGAAATGCTGGCCGTGCCAGAACGCGAAGATCGCCGGCTGTTCCGGCTCGACGATGTCGTAGACGTTGGCGGGGTCGTAGCTGAAGCGGTTGGTCAGCCAGACCAGCCGCAAATATTCGGCCGCGAGCACTCCCAGCGCGCGCTGAACCCAGGTGCTGCGCAGCAAATCGCGAAGGAGGCGTTTCAAGTGGAGGACTTCGTGTCTTGACCTGGATCGAGCAGCCGGTGGAGGTGAACCACGAAGTAGCGCATGTGGGCATTATCGACGGTCTGCTGCGCCTTCGCCTTCCAGGCCGCGTAAGCGGATGCGTAATTGGGGTAGACGCCGACGATATCGACCTGGTCGAGGTCCTTGAACGTGACGTGTTCGAGATCGGTCAACTCGCCGCCGATGACGAGATGCAGCAATTGCTGCGGGGCACTATCTGGCATGATGGTCTTTCCTAACGAGGTGCCCGGCGAGCAAGATCGATAATGTGAATCGCGGTATGAACGGGATGATTTGTGGCACGGATTTCGACCGATTCAGGGCAACCGACGATCCCGGAAATGCTCGACAATGCGCGCATGCCGATCGTGTCCCGCTGCCACCAGCATCCCGTGCACCACCTCCCGGCGATTATACTCAATCGCATCCCCCGAGAGCGCAGTCATTCTACCATTCGCTTCCTGCACGATCAAATTCGCCGCGGCAAGATCCCAATCGCGGCTTTGGCCGCCGGCAAAAGCGGCATCGAGACTGCCGTCCGCAACCCGGCACAGCCGCAGCGCCAGCGATCCGATTCGCGGATGCAGCGTGATGTCGTCCGGTGACGAACTCAGCCGCTGCACCAGCGGTTTTGGGCCGGCCATACGGGAAAAATCGAGCTCTGTTCCTGCGGATGCACGGACCCGCTTCTCGTTCAGCATGGTGCCCTTGCCGCGCATCGCGAAGAAGAATTCGTCGCTGGCGGGCGCGAACACCGCCGCCAGTACCGGCGTTGAACCCGAAACCAGCGCCACGCTCACGCACCAGTCTTCACGATGCGCGAGGTAGGCGCGGGTGCCGTCGATCGGATCGACGATCCAGACCAGTTCCTTGCCGAGCCGTGTGTCGTCATCGACGCTTTCCTCGGACAGCCAGCCATAATCCGGCGTCGCCGCGCGTAGCCGCCGTTCGACGAGGTCGTTGACGGCGATGTCGGCCTCGGAGACCGGCGAGGAAACGCCCTTGGTCCAGTTCTTCAATTCGGTGCGAAACAGCGACAGCGCCAGCGCGCCGGCTTCGCGCACGGTGTCCTTCAGCAGCGCGGCATCGCGCGCCCAGATCCGCTCGGCGGTATCAGCGTCCGCCAAGCGTCAAGCCCTCGATGCGCAGCGTCGGCGCGTTGACGCCGTAGCGGAATTCCAGGTCGTTGGCGGGAACGAGCGACTTGAACATCGCCAGCAGATGGCCCGCGATCGTCACCTCGCTGACGGGGTAAGTGAGCTCGCCGTTCTCGATCCAGAAACCCGAGGCGCCGCGGCTGTAATCGCCGGTCACGCCGTTGACGCCGGAGCCGATCAGGTCGGTGACGTAAAAGCCCTGCTTGATGTCGGAGATCAGTTCCTTCGGCGTCATCGCGCCGGGTTCGAGATGCAGATTGTACGACCCCGGCGACGGCGACGACGAGACGCCGCGATGGGCATGTCCGGTCGTGACCATCCCGAGCTCGCGCGCGGTCGCACAGTCCAGCAGCCACGTGGTCAGCACGCCCTCGTCGATGAGCGCGAGCTTCTTCACTCTGACGCCCTCGGCGTCAAAAGTCTGCGAGCGCAGGCCGCGCACGCGTAAGGGGTCATCGATGATGCGGATGTCCTTTGAAAACAACTGCTCGCCGAGCTTGTCCTTGAGGAAACTGGTCTTGCGCGCAATCGAAGCGCCGTTGATGGCGCCGACGAGATGGCCGACCAGCGACCCCGAGGCCCGGGGATCGTAGACCACCGGCACCTTGCAGGTCTCGACCTTGCGCGGATTGGCGCGCGCCACCGTACGCTCGCCTGCCCGACGGCCGACGCTTTCGGGAGCATCGAGGTCGGACGCATGCGGGGCCGAGGTGAAGTCGTAATCACGCTCCATGCTGGTGCCTTCGCCCGAGATCGCGGTCATCGAGATGCCGTGGCTGGAGCGCAAATATGAGCCATGGAAGCCGGTCGAAGTCACCAGCACCATGCCGCCGATGCCGCTCGAGGCGGACGCGCCGCTCGATTTGGTCACGCCCTTGACCGCAAGGCCCGCGGCTTCCGCCTCGCAGGCACGCCGCTCCAGTTCGCTCGTGGTCGGAATAATGCGGTCGAGCAGATCGAGCTCGGCGAACTCGCGCGCGAGCAGCGAGGGATCGGCGAGGCCGACATATTTGTCGTCGGGCGCGACGCGGGCCATTGCGACCGCCCGTTCGGCGAGCTTCGCAACGCCGTCGCCGGAAATATCGTTGGTCGAGACCACCGCCTGGCGCTGGCCGACCAGCACGCGCAATCCGACGTCGTCGCCTTCGGAGCGCTCGGATTCCTCGACCCGGCCATCGCGCACCTCGACGCCCTGCGAAACCCCGCGCACCGCGACGGCATCCGCGGCGTCCGCCCCGGCACGCTTGGCCGCCTCCACCAGCCGCTGCGCCAGCATCGAGAGCGCCGATTGATCGAACAGGTCGGAAGTTGCGGGGGCCTTCGAAAGCGGCGAAGCCGTGGATGGTGAAGAGTTCACAAACAAAATCCCTGACATTGAAGGGTTCGGACGCCGGCCGGCAAGGCCCTGAGATGTGCCTGATTCACAGGGATTTCAAGCATCTTGCGACGCCAAATGCCAAACATTTTCGGCATCGCCGCAAGGTCTCGTCAATCATGTGAGCCAAGGTCTTGTCAATCATGCTGGCGGGTGACTTTGGGTTAACCAGGCTTTTTAAGGCGAAACGGAAATCGCTCGGCTAAGGTCTCGCGTATCGACCGGGAACATAATCCCGGCGGGGAGATGAGAGCCGTGAGGCGTCAAACAGCAATAAGCGGGATCAATCCCGCCGGGTCGAGCCGTTCACTGCGGCTCGACCCTCTTTCTCTGCCGCTCAGCTTCCATGCGCACGACACCCGTGCGGACGGCGGCGTGCGCAGGATCGAACTTCACCGCGAGCGCGTCGTGCTGCACCGTGCCGTCAAGGGCATGCGGATGGCGATCAACGTCCGCGTCAGCGATTTTCTCGGCGTTGCACTGCGTGGTCTCGACGACGCACAGATGCTGGTGCTGGCGCATCGCGACCCGTCCTTGAACATTCCCTTGTGTGTGAGTTCCGACCACGAGGAGATCGCCTCCGCCTGGCAGATGTGGAGCGACATCTTCGCGCTGCCGCTGTTGACCGAGGACGATGATCGCGAACCGGCCGCCCGCCGCCGCCGCCACAACGCCATCCGCGCCCGCCGCCCGAAATTTTTGATGCGCCGCCGGGGCGGCAACCTCATCAATACCGAGACGGTTCATCGGGACGAACGCGAGATCATCGCGCGGGATTGAGTTTGCTTTAGCAGAACTCTCGCCAAGCAACCGTGGCGTACGCGGCAAATCAGTTCGCGGACACGTATGTACAGGGTAGGCAAAGCGAAAGCGTGCCTACCATCTCGAAGTGTGCTCGATGATAGATGGTGGGCACGTCGCTACGCGCCTTCGCCCACCCTACGAGACCGAACGCATCACCGCGTCAATCAGCAGTCCCGCAAACAGCAACAGACCTGCATCGCGGTTCGACTTGAAGAGGCGCAGGCAGAGCGCGGGATCGCTGATGTTCAATCGCCCAATCTGCCAGGCCAGATGCGCGGCAAACGCCACGAGCCCGACCCACGCCGGCCAGCGCGCGCCGCCCAGCGCCAGCGCGACGCCGATCAGAACCACCGCGAGCGAATAAAGCACCGCGAGCGCCCGATGGGTGCGCGCGCCGAACAGGCGCGCCGTCGATTTGATGCCGATCAACGCATCGTCCTCGGCGTCCTGATGGGCGTAGATCGTGTCGTAGCCGATCACCCAGGCGATCGAGCCGGCATAGAGCACGAGCGCGGTGAGATCGATGCGGCCGAGCGTGACCGCAAATCCCATCAGCGCGCCCCAGGAGAACGCCAGCCCCAGCACGACCTGCGGCCACCAGGTGATGCGCTTCATAAAGGGATAGACCGCGACGATGACGAGCGAGGCGACGCCGGTCAGGATTGCAAAGCGGTTGAACTGCAAGAGCACCGCGAGCCCAATCAGCGCCTGCAGGACCAGGAACGCGAACGCCTGCGTCACGCTGATCTGGCCAGCGGGCAGCGGCCGCGAGCGCGTGCGCTCGACGCTGGCGTCGAGGTCGCGGTCGGTGATGTCGTTCCAGGCGCAGCCAGCACCGCGCATGACGAAGGCGCCGATGAAGAACAGCACGATCACGAGCGGCAATTGCGAGATGTCACGCGCGATTCCGGCGGCCAGCGCCGCCGACCACCAGCACGGCATCAGCAACAGCCACGAGCCGATCGGACGATCGTAACGGGAAAGCCGCAAATAGGGCCGCGACCAGGACGGCGCGCGCGTATCGACCCAGTTGCCGGTCGCATCGGCAACGCGGGTAGTCGCGTCGCTCATCGGGTCGGGGTCATCGCGCGAGAACGTTGCCGTTCAGCGTATCGAAGGTGCTGCCACCCTTCCTGACCGTCTGCGCCTCAGGGAGCGCCGCCGACGAGCCGAGCACCTCGCTGAGACTGGGGCCAGCCGGCCTGGCAGCCGCCGCCTGCTGCGCGACGGCACAGACCTGATTCTGCATCTTCTCGGTGTTCTTGTGGCCGTTCCTGAGCTGGTCGGCTATCTGCGACGGAATTCCGCACTTTGCCGAGTTGGTCTCGACATATTTGATCATCTTCATTTCGGCCTGGCCGAAATTCTTGATCAGCTTGCAGGCCTCATCCGGCGGCGCCTTGCGATCGCTCGCGGCCTTGATCAGCTTGCCGCGCTTCTCGGCTTCCTCGCGCAACGGAACGAAGCCCTGCATGCAGGCGTCCGCCGAACCGCTGGCTTGCGGCGGCGGGCCACTGAATCCCCTGGAAACCGGGGCAGCGCCCTGCGAGGGGAACGGCGACGGAGCGCCGACCGAGGCCGATGGCGCCGCGCCATTCACCGGCGGAAACGGCGAATTCGCAGGCGCGGCGCTCTGGTTCGGCAACGGCGCCGGGAACGCGCCCTGCGCGAAGGCTTGGCCCGCGTGAACGGTCACGACGGCAGCGGTCAGCGGCACAATCAGGCGGCGGATCATCAAGGCTGTATCTCCGGCTAGGTCCAGGCAACCCCAGCGTCTTCGAAAACGAAGCGAATTTGCGGTGGGCACTTTTTACGATTCCTGCCGACGCTTAACAACCCGTTGATTGGGGCAGCAGCGCGGCGCAGGGGCGTCCCGGAAGTTAAAATAGCGTCCGGATTCTAGCGCTTTGGGCCAAAAGCGGCGCCGAAACGGAATATTACGGATGCCCGAACCCGATTTCCGCGACGCACTTCAACCAAGTCTCAGGAGTCAACGGACGGTCCAGAAGTCGCCGACCGGTCCGGATGGGGGCCAGAAGTCGCCGACCGGTCCCGCTGGTCCTCTCTTCCGCTCCTGCTGCGCGACGGCACAGACCTGCCGCTGCATCTTCTCGGTGTTCTTATGGGCGTTCTTGAGTTGGTCGGCGATCTGCGGCGCAACTCCGCACCTTGCTGCATTGACCTCGACAAATTTGATCATCTTCAATTCGGCCTGGCTGAAATTACCGATCAGTCCGCACGCCTCGAGCGCAGACGCCTTGCGCTCACTCGCGGCCTTGATCAACTTGCCGTGTTTCTCCGCCTCTTCGCGCAACTGGGCATATCGGTTCATACAAACCCCCGCTGCAGTCGGAGGCGTCGCCCAATTGCTTGGACCAAGGCCGCCGAGCGAGGCCGCCGGTGCCGCGCCGTTCGTTGACGAAAACGGCGAAGCATTGCCGGCAGGTGTGCCGCTCTCACTGGACAAGGACGCCGGAAATGAGCCCTGAGCAAAGATGTCATCTGCTTGAAAGCTTATGATGGCAGCTATCAGCGGCACAATCAGGCGGCGGATGACCAACGGTGTTCTCCTGCAAACCGCAAGCGGCTCAAATCTTCGGTCGAAGCGCAAATAGCGTTGGTAACTTTCTACAATTCCTGGGTGTCGGCGGCAACCGGTTGGACTTGAGCAGCATCGCCGCGCCGAAGGCAAAAACCGCGTCCGGATTCTAGCGCTTTAGGCTAAAAGCGGCGCGGAAACGGAATATTACGGATGCCTGATCTCGATTTTCGCGCCCCGCGCCTGTTCGTCGACGCCCCCTTGCGGGAGGGCGAAAGAATCGCGCTGGAGCGCAACCAGAGCAATTATCTGGGCAACGTGCTGCGGCTCTCGGCCGGCGAAACCATTTTGGTGTTCAACGGCCGCGACGGCGAATGGCAGGCGGCAATCGAGGGCCGCAAGCGGCCCGACGGCTTGAGCATCGTCGCGCAGACGCGGCCGCAGGACCGCCTGCCCGACATTGCCTATGTCTTTGCGCCGCTGAAACACGCTCGCCTCGACTACATGGTGCAGAAGGCGGTCGAGATGGGTGCCTCAAGCCTGCAGCCGGTGCTGACGCGGCACACCCAGGTCTCGCGGGTGAACGGCGAGCGGATGCGCGCCAACGTCATCGAGGCCGCCGAGCAATGCGGAATCCTGAGCCTTGCGCAGGTCGCCGAGCCGATCGCGCTGGACCGATTTCTCGACAAGCGCCAAGCCAGCCGCCTGCTGGTGTTCTGCGACGAGGCGAGCGACGTCGGCGGTCCCGTGCAAGCGCTGCAGGCGGCGCAGGCCGCGAGCTCCGGCATCGACGTATTGATCGGGCCGGAGGGCGGCTTTGCCGGAGAGGAGCGTGAGCTTCTGTTGCGGCAGCCGAGCATCCTCAGGCTGTCGTTGGGCCCACGGATTCTGCGGGCCGATACGGCAGCCGTGGCCGCACTGGCGCTGGTGCAGGCGGCTCTGGGTGATTGGCGGAACTGAAGGCTGGCTCAGTGCCGGTCAGTCGCCGGACAAATCCAGTTCTCCCAGATTGCGCGCGGCATCAACGATGCGCACACCGCCTTTCGTGATCTCGTAAAGCGCCAGCCAGCGCACAATGACTAGCATCCGGGCACCCGCGGCGATGTCGGGACGAGGCGGCCCGGACTCGGGAAATTCCGCGAGCTGACGGCACCGCGCTTCAATACGATCAATCCAATGGTCAGCGGTCGCCAAGCCTTTGTCGGCCGCAATGTGAATCCAGATTTCGAGAAGATCACGCTCCGCGAGCTGAGAAAGGCGAACCTCTCCCAAGTTATCTGCCCGCCGCCTTCAACAGCGCCCGGCCTTGCGCCTTGATATCAGCGAAATCGGCGGGGCCAGCGTCGCCGCTTGCCTGGCCTGCCGCCCACGCATTGCGCAGGAAAGCCAACCGGGCTTCCTCCGTCTGCTCCATGATCCGCAGCGCCTCGCGCACGACCTCGCTTGCCGAGGTGTAACGGCCACTTGAAACCTTGGCTTTGACAAATTCGCTCAGTTCGTCGGTCAGCGAAACATTCATATTCATGGCGGGACCTCTCCTCCACTCATTATGGGCGTGAGCACAGACTTTAGCAATCTTTGTCATCAGCTATGCGGTTCGTTGTCCTGACCCGCCTGGCCAGCCCAAGCCACCCCCATTAATTCAGTTGGCCAATCCCTGTCGAAACGCCGCCCCGGGCATGCTAAGGCCTGCGCCAATGAGCCGCCCGGACACCGGGGGAGGCCTCAAACGAACCTGGAACCCGGTTTTTCCGGATATTTGGACGCAGAATGACCGCGACCGCTGCCGTCAGAGGTGCTGCCGGGTCCGCCGCCTGGGCGGACGCGCTGCTATTGTCGTTTGCACAAGGCGGCTACATCCAGGCTCACCCTGATATCCTGCAGCCGGCGGAGCCGTTTCTTGACCTCTCCGGCGAGGACATCCGCAAGAGCCTTTATCTCACGACCGACGCCTCCGGCGAGGAACTCTGCCTGCGCCCTGACCTCACCATTCCGGTGGCGCGCGATTACCTCGCCTCGGAACGCGCCGGCCAGCCGGCGGGCTTCAGCTATCTCGGGCCGGTGTTCCGCTATCGCGGCGGCCGTCCCAGCGAATTTTTGCAGGCCGGCATCGAGTCCTTCGGCCGGCAGGACCGCGCCGCGGCGGATGCGGAAATGCTGGCGCTGGCGCTGGGAGCGACCTCCGCCTTCGGATTGAAGGATGTCGAAATCCGCACCGGCGACGTTGCGCTGTTCACTGCGCTGATCGATGCGCTCGATCTCTATCCGGTGTGGCGGCGGCGGCTGATCAAGGATTTCAACCGCAAGGTCAGCCTCGCCGAGGACATCGAGCGGCTGACGCTTGCGACTGCGCCCGGCCGCAACGAATATGAGGGCGTGCTGGCGGCGCTCGCCGGCTCCGACCGCAAGGCGGCGCTGGCGCTGGTCACCGACCTGATGTCGATCGCCGGCACCACCAATGTCGGCGGACGCACGGTCGACGAAATCGCCGATCGCTTCCTCGAACAATCGACGCTGAAGGGCGGTGCACTGCCGCGCGACGCCCTCGATACCATCAAGCGCTTCCTGGCGATTGCGGGCGATCTCGATGAATCGGTCAAGCAACTGCGTGAGCTGGCATCCGATGCCAAGCTCGATCTGACCGCGGCGATCGACCAGCTCGAAAGCCGCGTCGGCTTCATGGCCGCGCGCGGCATCGACACCAAGCTGGCGCGCTTCTCCACCTCGTTCGGGCGCGGCCTCGACTATTACACCGGCTTCGAATTCGAACTGCACGCCAAGGGCGACGGCGTCGAGCCGCTGGTGGGAGGCGGGCGCTACGATGGCCTGATGACGCAACTCGGCTCGGCCTCGCCGATCCCGGCGGTCGGATTCTCGGTGTGGATCGAGGCGCTGACGCAGCTCGGCCAGTCCAACGCGCAAGGGAGCGTCGCATGACTGCCCCCTTCGTCCTCGCCGTTCCCTCCAAGGGCCGCCTGCAGGAAAACACTGAGGCGTTTTTCACGCGCGCGGGGCTTGCGCTGGCAAAGCCGCGCGGCGCGCGCGACTATCGCGGCACCATTACAGGCCTCGACAATGTCGAGATCGCCTATCTCTCGGCGAGCGAAATCGCTTCCCAACTTGCGCGCGGCATGGTGCATCTTGGCGTCACCGGCGAAGATCTGCTGCGCGAAAGCATCCCCGATGCCGACAAGCGCGTGCTCTTGATCGACAGCCTCGGCTTCGGCAGCGCCAATGTCGTGGTCGCGGTGCCGCAGGCCTGGATCGACGTCCGTACCATGGCCGATCTCGACGATGTCACGACAGGCTTCCGCGCCCAGCATAACCGGCGAATGCGGGTCGCGACCAAGTACATCAACCTGACGCGCAACTTCTTCGCCGCCCACGGCGTGGTCGACTATCGCATCGTCGAAAGCGCCGGCGCCACCGAAGGCGCGCCCGCCGTCGGCACCGCCGAGATGATTGTCGATATCACGACGACAGGCGCGACGCTCGCCGCCAACGGGCTGAAGGTGCTCGACGACGGCGTGATCCTGCGCAGCCAGGCCAACCTCGTCGCCTCCCGCGATGCCGACTGGTCGACTGAAGCCCGCGAGACCGCGCGCATCATCCTCGATCACATCGCAGCTCGAGCCCGGGCCAGCAAATATCGCGAGGTGCGCACACGTTTCGCCGGCTGCAACGAGGCGTTGCTTAACGAGGCGCATAACCGCTTTGGCGTGGTGGCGCCGTTCGGCGGGCCGACCTCGTCCGGCATGCTCACGCTGCACTGCCCGCCGATGCATCTTTACGCGCTCGGCAGCTTCCTGCGCGAGCATGGCGCCGACACGGTCTCGATTGCCTCGCTCGACTATGTGCTCGACCGCGAAAACCCGTTATTTGCCAGGCTCGAGACGTTCCTGCGGCAATAAGGCTGCCGTTTCGTTCATCGTTGCGACAGCATCTCGCGGGTAACATATGTGGTTGGATAATCTGGGACCTGATTGATGACGCTCGGCTCTGACGTTTCCCGCCTGACGACGACCGCAGCCAGCGCGGCGGCGAAAGGCTTGTCGATTGTCGTGCCGCTGTACAACGAGGCGGCAGGGCTCGCTTTGCTGCACGAGCGATTGATCGGGCTCGCCAAGACGCTGAAGGCGCGCCACGGCCTCACCTGCGAAGTGGTCTATGTCGACGACGGCAGCGCCGACAACACGCTGGCGATCGCGCGTTCGCTGGCCGCCGATGCGCTCGACGTGCAGGTCGTCTCGCTGTCGCGCAATTTCGGCAAGGAGGCAGCGCTGATGGCGGGGCTCGATCATGCCCGCCGCGGCGCTATCCTGTTCATGGACGGCGACGGCCAGCATCCGCCGAGTCTGGTCGAAAAGCTCGTCGCGCACTGGATCGATGACGGCTACGACGTCGTCTATACGGCGAAGGCGCATCGCGACAATGAATCGTTCCTGCGCCGCCAGGCCGTGCACAGCTTCTACGCGCTGATCAATTGGGGCGCGCGGCAGAAGATCCCCGAGGACGCCGGCGATTTCCGCCTGCTGTCGCCACGCGCGGCGGCCGCGCTGCGGCAGCTTCCCGAACGCAACCGCTTCTTCAAGGGCCTGTCGAACTGGATCGGCTTCCGCCAGATCCGCGTCGACTACGAGCCGGCGCCTCGCGCGCACGGCGTCACCACGTTCAGCCCGGGCCGGCTGATCGGCCTGTCGATCGAGGGATTGACCTCGTTCTCGGTGGCGCCGCTGCGCTTTGCCAGCCTGCTCGGCGTGCTGCTCGCCATCAGCGCCTTCCTGTTCGGCCTCACCATTCTCTGGGAAGTCTGGACCACCGGCAAGCAGGTCCCCGGCTATCCCTCGCTGATGATCGGCATGATGACGATCGGCGGCGTGCAGCTCATCATGATCGGCATTGTTGGCGAATATATCGGCAAGATCCTCTCCGAGCTGAAGGCGCGTCCGATCTATTTCGTCGCCGAGCACAACGAGAAGCGCGCCGATGGCGAGGCGACGGCCAGCGCCAGCGAACGGGCCGCCGCCGAATGAACGATGCCGCGCCGCCGCGCCGGATCTGGCTATGCGCCGACGATTACGGGCTGGCCGAAGGCGTCAACCGCGCCATCCGCGATTTGATCGGCCGCAGCCGTCTCAATGCCACCTCGGTGATGGTGGTCGGCGCCGCGATCGGGCGCGCCGAAGTCGCCGCGCTGCAGGAAGTTGCGGCGGCGAGCCCACGCTGCGCGATCGGACTGCATGCGACGCTGACTGCGCCGTTTCGTCCGCTGACGATGCACTTCAGGCCGGTCGACGGCGGCTTGTTCCTGCCGTTTCCGAAGCTGCTGCGCGCGGGCCTGCTGCGGCGGCTCGATTCCGAAATGATCGAAGACGAACTCGCAGCCCAGCTTGCAGTCTTCAAAGATCTGTTCGGCCGCGCGCCCGATTTCGTCGACGGTCATCAGCACGCGCAACTCTTCCCTGGGGTGCGCGACGCTTTTCTGCGCGCGGTCAAGGAGGCGGCCCCCAGCGCCTGGGTTCGCCAGGGCGGACGCCTCAAACCGTTGGGCCAACTGCTCAGCGAGCCGAAGGCTTTGGTGCTCGACGTTCTCAGCGCGCAATTTCGCAAGCGCGCCGTCCATGCGAAAATCCCGTTCAACCCCGTCTTCGCCGGCGCCTATGATTTTTCGAAAGAGCCCGATTTCGGCGTGCTGATGCGACAGTTCCTCGAAGGGCTGCCGGAAGGCGGGCTGGTGATGTGCCACCCCGGCTTTGTCGACGAAACGCTCGAGGGCCTCGATCCCCTGACCACCCAGCGCGAGGCGGAACACGCATTTCTGGCCAGCGATCGATTCCCGACATTGCTGGCGGCGAATAAAGTCACATTGAGTTGACAGATATCTGCGAAAGCCGCTTGGCGTTTTGTCGCATACCAAAATTTAATTCGGCCGCCCACTACTTGCGACACAAAGCCCTTCTTACATCCTTGGGCGCGTCGATCACGATTCGACGCGAGGGAGAGGGCCATGACACCGCAAGAACGCCAACTGATTGACGATCTTTTCGACCGGCTCGCCAAGCTGGAGAGCGCCAAGCGCGATCCAGAGGCCATGTCCGCAATCATGGAGGGCCTGCGCAACGCGCCCAACGCGGTCTATGCGCTGGTGCAAACCGCGCTTGTGCAGGACGAGGCACTGAAGCGCGCCGACATGCGCATCCAGGAATTGGAAGCGGCGGCGGGCCAGCAAACCCAATCCGGCGGCTTCCTCGATTCGATGCGCGACGCGATCTTCGGACAGAATCAGCAGCACGGCCAAAACCAGGGCTCCGTGCCCAACGTTCGCGCGCCCGACATGGGCGGCCGCCCGACGTGGAACAGCGGCCAGGTGCTGCAGCAGACGCCGCCGCCCGGGCAATATAACCAGCCGGCCTACGGCCAGCCCTATGGCGCGCAGCAGCCGCAGCCCGGCGGCGGTGGCGGCTCATTCCTCGGCACGGCGGCGGCAGCCGCAGCCGGCGTGGTCGGCGGATCGCTGCTGCTCAACAGCATTCGAGGGATGATGGGCGGCGGCAATCATCAAGCGTTCGGCGACACGGCGAACCACAGCGGCGGCGTCGAAGACCGCAGGCCGTGGGGCGATCAGTCCGGCGGCGATCTCGCGCGCGATGCCGGAGTCAACGACATCGGGTCGTCGAGCCGACGCGCCGACAACAATGACGACAGCGGTTCGCGGCAGGGATTCTTTGATCAAGCCTCGCACGACGAGGACAACGACATGGATCATGATGCCGACGGTTTTGACGGCGACGACGGCGGCGATGGCGATTACGCCTGACGCGCGTCGGCGATGAAAACGCAAACGGCCGCCCCGATGGGCGGCCGTTTTGATTCTCTCTGCCGTCGTCCCTGACAAGCCAACGGGTCGCGCGAATGCGCGCCCGATGACAGGCTCCGCGCGATCAGGGACCCATAACCACAGGCGGGTGTTGTGGCAGAGACTCGAGCTGCTATCTCGCTCTACAACGAGCAGTGGTGGTTATGGGTCCCTGCGTTCGCAGGGACGACATTGTTTTTGCGGCTCGAAACTAGATCACCACCACTTTCGCGCCGACGCCGACGCGGCCGTAGAGATCGATCACGTCCTCATTGCGCATGCGGATGCAGCCGGACGAGACATTGGTGCCGATGGTCCATGGCTCGTTGGAGCCGTGGATGCGATAGAGCGACGACCCCAGATACATCGCGCGCGCGCCGAGCGGATTTTGCGGGCCGCCTTCCATGTACCGCGGCAGATCGGGGCGGCGCGCCAGCATTTCCGGTGGCGGCGTCCAGGCCGGCCATTCCTTCTTCGCCGAGATCGTCTTGACGCCCGACCAGGTGAAGCCGGGACGGCCGACGCCAACGCCGTAGCGCAGCGCCTTGCCGTCGCCCTGCACCAGGAACAGGAACTTGTTCGGGGTGTCGATCACGATGGTGCCCGGGCTTTCCTTGCCGTGATACTCGACCACCTGCTTTTCATATTTCGGATCGAGCCGGTGCTGCGCGGGGTCGAATGCTTCCTCCTCCTCGCGCCGCATCGACTGGTACGGATCCATCGGCGGCAGCAGCGCGCGCCGCCCGCCATAGCCGTAATCCGGCTGCTGCTGATAGGCCGGCGCTTGTTGATAGCGCCCGCCCTGCGGCGCATCGCCGAACAGGAATTCGATGAAGCCGCCGCCCATGTTGGAGCGTTCGGCAGAAGCCATGCGCACCGGCGCCGGTTGGCGGGCGTAGATCACGGTGGGCTCAGTTGATGATGAGGCATCGATCGCTGCAGCCTCGCTGGCGAAGCAAAGGCAAGACACGCTCGCGAAGAGCGCAACAAGGATTTTTCCGGACATCGACGTACTCTGTACTGTTCGTCACTGCGGGGGGCGGCTAGCGCAACGGCGCGACAAACGCCGCTGCGCGCGATCAATACAAATCAAAACCTAATCGGTTTGGTAAACAGCAGCCGCGTTTCGATTCACCACGTCGGCAAGCGCGCGCGGATTTGTCCGGTAGCGTTTATTTTGCGTGAACGCGGGCCCCTCATGGTTAATCGGTGGTGTGCGCCCGCATGCAAAGCGCCGACACGCGATATTGCGCCGTGAACCTGACGTTAAATCGCCATGGTTTAAAACACCCGGGCAATGAAGGGGTGGGAAAAACTCATGTCGGTAAGTCGCAAACGTTTTCGTATCGAACAAGCCATTCTGGGCGATGCGCCAATTGTCATGCCTGCCGTTGAAGGCGGCGAGATCGGCCCGATGCATCGCGAGATCATGGCCGAGTTGCGCTCGATCCGCGCACAGATGGCGGCCTTCGGCCACACTCGCCCCGCAGCGGTCGAGGCCACAGACGTTGCGCGCGGGGTTGCCGAGAACCATGCGCTGCTGGAAACCTATCGCGCCCAGATCGAGCAGTGCGAGAAGCTGAAGGTCGAGCTCGACCTCATTCACGACGCCATCAGCCGCACCAAGCGCGAAATCGCCGTGCTGCACGGCAACAGCTTCAACGGCGAAGAAATGGCCAAGGTCAATGGCGAACTCGGCGCCGTCGTCGGCGGCACCGAACAGGCCACCCAGCAAATTCTCGAAGCCACCGAAGCGATCGACCAGGCGGCGACCGCGCTTTCCAAGAACATTTCTCCGGACCAGCAGAAGCTGCTCAGCGAGGAGATCCAGGAACGCGTCGTCTCGATCTTCGAGGCCTGCAATTTCCAGGACCTCACCGGCCAGCGCATCAGCAAGGTGATGAACACAATGAGGTTCATCGAACAGCACATCGTCGAGATGATGGAAATCTGGGGTGGCGTCGATGCCATCAAGGCGCACGCACCCCCGATCGTCGACACCCGCGAAGGCGATGCCAAGCTGCTGAACGGTCCGAAGCTGGACGGCGACGACGGTCACGCCTCCCAGAACGACATCGACGCCCTGTTCGATTGATCGGGCTGGTTAACGCGGACTAAACAAAACGCCGGCAGCGATGCCGGCGTTTTTTGTTATTTCTCACACCGTCATTCCGGGATGGTGCGCTAGCACCAGACCCGGAATCTCGAGATTCTCAGGTGCGCAATTGCGCACCATAGTTCGATGCTTTGCATCGCCCCGGAATGACGGCGTCTCATTATTCACCTCACGCCCGCGGCGCGCAGCGGACATAGACCATGTTGCCGTAACGGACCGCGGCATCCTTTTCGATGAAGCGGGTGACCATGATGCGACCGTCGAACGAGACGATCTCGCGGTCCTGGTCGCCGCCGGCCGGGCCGGGCGGGCCGATATAGTTCTTGCCGCTCGGACTGCCTTTGAGGCGCAGTTCCTGCGGCGTCGCCTGATCGGCCAGATGCATGACCACGCCACCATTGGCGCCGGCGCCGATCACGTAGGGCTGCTTGCACTGCCCGCGCGCCGCAGCCTCGGTGCGGGCACGGTCATTGGGATTCTGGAACGAGGCAAGGCCCCAGCGGCCGACGATCTCGTCGGCGCGGACGGTTGCCGGCATTTCCGGCGCGACTTCGGGCTCGGGCGGCGGACTGGATGACATCGACGGCAGGCTCATGCTGCTGCACGCCGCCAGCAAGATCGAAAGCGCCGACGCGATCGCCAGATTGGCAACCGTACGCGCATTACGTGAGCTGATCATCGCATTCCCCCGAGCAATCACTTGGCCGCTCCCGTCAGCAGCCAACCGCAAAAAGCCTGCCGGAGCAATGACGTCGGTTGAAATTACGCCGCTGCACCGATTTGGTTTCCGAAGCACCATCCTATATTGGCCTCACCAAGGCTTTAATCTCCTTGTTTGCTTGACAGGATCGGCGCCAAGCCATATTCCCCGGCTCCACGTTTAGCACTCAAATACAACGATTGCTAAGGGTTGTGCTACCCCGCCCGGGGCGGCGTCGAATACCCGGCATTCCCAGCCATTTTCGAGTGGTACAGACCCGAAACCCCAGGCCTCCCAGAGGAACTTCAAGAGGAGACGTCATGGCCAAAACCAAATTCCGTCCACTGCACGACCGCGTCGTGGTCAAGCGCATCGATGCCGAGGAGAAGACCAAGGGCGGCATCATCATTCCCGACAGCGCCAAGGAAAAGCCGTCGCAGGGCGAAATCACCGCCGTGGGCCCGGGCGGCCGCGACGAGGCCGGCAAGCTGATTCCGATCGACGTCAAGGTCGGCGACCGCGTGCTGTTCGGCAAATGGTCGGGCACCGAGGTCAAGCTCGATGGCGAGGAACTCCTGATCATGAAGGAGTCCGACATCATGGGCGTGCTGACGTAAGGCACCCTGCCTCACCCTGAGGAGGCAGCAAAGCTGCCGTCTCGAAGGGCCCGCTTTTCACAAATCATCCTTCGAGACGCGGGCGATGCCCGCTCCTCAGGATGAGGTCCATTTTCCAGGAGCAATTCAAATGGCTGCCAAAGACGTTAAATTTTCCGGCGACGCCCGCGACCGCATGCTGCGCGGCGTCGACGTTCTCGCCAACGCGGTGAAGGTGACGCTCGGTCCGAAGGGCCGCAACGTCGTGATCGAGAAGAGCTTCGGCGCTCCCCGCATCACCAAGGACGGTGTCACCGTCGCCAAGGAAATCGAGCTCGAGGACAAGTTCGAGAACATGGGCGCGCAGATGCTGCGCGAAGTCGCCTCCAAGACCAACGACACCGCGGGCGACGGCACCACCACCGCCACCGTGCTGGCGCAGGCGATCGTGCGCGAGGGCGGCAAGGCGGTCGCCGCCGGCATGAACCCGATGGACCTCAAGCGCGGCATCGATATCGCGGTTCACGCCGTGGTCAAGGACCTCGAGAAGCGCTCCAAGCCGGTCGCCGCCTCCTCCGAGGTCGCCCAGATCGGCACTATCTCGGCCAATGGCGACACCGCGATCGGCAAGATGATCGCGCAGGCGATGCAGAAGGTCGGCAATGAAGGCGTGATCACGGTCGAGGAAAACAAGTCGCTCGAGACCGAAGTGGACATCGTCGAGGGCATGAAGTTCGACCGCGGCTACCTGTCGCCCTACTTCATCACCAACGCCGAGAAGATGACCGCCGAGCTGGAAGACGTCTACGTGCTCTTGCACGAGAAGAAGCTGTCCGGCCTGCAGTCGATGCTGCCGGTGCTGGAGGCCGTGGTGCAGTCCGGTCGTCCGCTGCTGATCATCGCCGAGGACGTCGAGGGCGAGGCGCTGGCGACGCTGGTGGTCAACCGCCTGCGCGGCGGACTGAAGGTCGCCGCCGTCAAGGCGCCGGGTTTTGGCGATCGCCGCAAGGCGATGCTGGAAGACATCGCGATCCTGACCGGCGGTCAGCTTATCTCCGATGAACTCGGCATGAAGCTCGAAAGCGTCACCATCAACATGCTCGGCCGCGCCGGCAAGGTGGTGATCGACAAGGAAAACACCACGATCGTCAAGGGCGCCGGCAAGAAGAAGGACATCGAGGCCCGCGTCACCCAGATCAAGGCGCAGATCGAGGAGACCACCTCGGACTACGACCGCGAGAAGCTGCAGGAGCGCCTTGCAAAGCTCGCCGGCGGCGTCGCGGTGATCAAGGTCGGCGGCGCGACCGAGGTCGAGGTCAAGGAGAAGAAGGATCGCGTCGAGGACGCCCTCAACGCGACGCGCGCGGCTGTGCAGGAAGGCATCGTGCCGGGCGGCGGCGTGGCGCTGCTCCGCGCCAAGAAGGCGGTCGGCCGCATCAACAACGACAATTCCGACGTTCAGGCCGGTATCAACATCGTGCTGAAGGCGCTGGAAGCTCCGGTTCGCCAGATCTCGGAAAACGCCGGCGTCGAAGGCTCGATCGTGGTCGGCAAGATCCTGGAGAACAAGTCGGAGACCTTCGGCTTCGACGCCCAGACTGAGGAATATGTCGACATGGTCGACAAGGGCATCATCGATCCGGCCAAGGTGGTGCGCACGGCGCTGCAGGACGCTTCGTCGGTGGCCGGCCTTTTGGTGACCACCGAAGCCATGGTCGCCGAGCTGCCGAAGGAGCCCGCCCCGGCGATGCCCGGCGGTGGCGGCGGCATGGGCGGAATGGGCGGCATGGGCTTCTGAGCCCCGCCCCTTCCCACGCCAACCAATCGAAGGCCGCCTCCGGGCGGCTTTCTTTTTTTGCTGCAGCAAAGCCTGCGAACACCACAGGCCGGAAGCATCGGCGTTCAAGGGAAACTGTGATCGCATGTAAGGCGAGCAAGCTGGCAGGGCTCCCTCCCCCCTTGCGGGGGAGGGTTGGGGAGAGGGGTAAGCCGCGCACTCGAATGAAGAGATCGGGCTGACCTGTGCCAACCATTGCATGCGAAACAAGCTGAGAGCTTTGTGTCGCGCTATGTCTCACAGCGGAGCAAGCGGCACCCCTCTCCCTAGCCCTCCCCCGCAAGGGGGGAGGGAACCCTTCCGCCGGTGCGTCCCTCACTAATCAGCCGTTACGCGGGAGGTGAGCACACGCGTCAACCTCCCTCCCCTTGCCGGATACAAGGCGCGCAAGCCTCCTCACGGCCTTCTTTTTGGCCGAAGCTACTGAGGTTTGCTACCTAGGGCGTCTTTCCGATTCTGTGGTCTCAGGGAATTTCACATGCGCGTGCTCCCCCTTCTCCTGCTCGGTCTGGTGATGGCCTCCCCGAATTTCGCCATCGCTCAGATGAAACTGCAGCCCAAGACGGCGCCCGGCGCGACCGAGACGCGCTATTTCACCGCGATCGACGGGTTGATGGACGGCAATGCCGATGTCATTCTGAAGGAAACCCGCCAGGGCAAGAACGTCACCGCTGCTACCCTCGACGTCTGCTACCCCGCCGCGAAGGGCGCCGACCGCAAGGACCGCTTCGTCGCCAACCTCGCCGTCAGCGGCCAGAACCTGACCGGCAGCACGCAGAGCCTCGGTGACAAGCTGCCGGTTACCGTCAAGCTGGTGCGCAAGCCGGTCGGCGATACCTTCGAATTCCGCGGCCAGATCAGCATCGGCCAGACCGTGACCGAAGTGACCTCGACCGACAATTCCGATCTCAGCGAGAAGGAATTTTTGGACAATCAGACCAGCGACGACGGCATCACACCGGCGCCAAAGGATTTTACCGACGTCTCGCCGGAAGCGATCGGGGTGCGGGTCAAGCTCGACGCCGCGCTGGATTTCCTCAAGAGCCTGAAGGGCGAGGCCGTCGAGGTCGGGCTTTCCAGCCTTTCGATCTCCTGCGATGCGCTGCGTGCCGGCGAGCAGACCATCAACCTCACGGCCGATCCGGAGCGCGCCACAGCGCTGATCGCGAAGGCCAAGGCGGCACCAGGCGTGGTCGCCGCGGGATGGACCAGCGGCAGCATCGAAATGGACCGCACCATCCGCTTTGCCGCGGCCGAGTGGCGCGACGGCGACAAGATCAACAGGGACAAGATCGCCTCGGCCGTTTCAGGCGTGCTCGCGAAAACGCTTGCCGCCAAGGCCGCAGGCGCCGAGTGGGACGCCAACACCGGAAAACTGACGCTGAGCTTCAAGCGGCCGAGCCCGATCTATCCCGCGCTCGCGCTGACTGAAACTGTCGAGATCACCGCGCTGGTCTCGCCGGATAAACCGGGCGCCACCGATCGGCTGATGCTGTGGATCTCAAGCCCGGTGATCACGACCGCCGATGAAGGCGCCGGCCCAAAATTGCTTTTGTCGGAAGAATCCACCGGCGACGAGGAAGGCGGTGAGCCGAAGGACGACAACGGCTCGCTCGAAGCGCTGGCGAAAGAGTTCAAGGGCCAGCGCTGGGACGCCGACAAGTCGGTGTGGAAGTAGGGCGTGCCGCGTATCGGAAGTGCGTGACAGTATTAGCCGCTTCACGCCCCAGTAACGATGATTTCACACCGAAGCTGAGCCCCTACGGGCGTCACCGCTCGAAATCTAGCCAGCTACCTCGTGGTTGATGGCATGGCCGAGGAATGGTGGTCGACGATCAGCCAACGCTGGCCGTTCTTGACATAGGTGAAGCTGTAGCGCGCGGGCAAGGTCTTCGTCTCGCCATCCTTCACGTAAGAAAACGTGTAGTAGCCGGTATTGACCGCTGCATTCCCGTACACGCGGATGAGTTGATCGCCGAAGGTTACCTTGAGGCTGGGCAGAACCTTGAAGGCGCCCACGAAATAGTCTCGTAGCGCCGCCCGGTCGGAGCGCACGGTCGGCGACAGTGTGCCCCAGAGCACGGCATCTTCCGAATAGAGCGGCAACACCTTTTCGGGATCGCCTTCGCCAAGAGCCTGCCCCCATCCCGAAGTCGCCGCCGCCACTTCCGCTTTCGGCTCGGCCAAGGCGCTGGAGCCAAACGACAACACCACCATGCACAGGGCAAATGCTGCGCTCGCCAATTTTGGAGAAGATTGCATGACATCCTCCCTTGCGAATACCGTGCAGACGAGTGTCCGCTTGAGACGGCCTCTTGCAATGCAAGCGGCTACTGTTTGCGCGGATCGTCAGCCGGATTGATGTAATCGATGCCACCAGGGCCGATAAATTGGACTTGAAGTACCCCTTCCTCGTTTCCGGTCCAGGCGTAGTGCGGGTGTCTTGCGGGGTACACCCATAGCGAGCCTGGCTTCAGGAGATCACCCTTCTTTTCGAATTTTTCACCATGGCTGCTGCCGACGTCACCGCTTATGACTGTAACAACTTCGGAATAGGGATGCGTATGCGGAGGCATCTGGAAGTTAGCTGGAAACTTGATGCGCAAGACGACAACCTCGCCCGCTTTCGTCGGATCACCGACCAGGGTCGCAATCTGAACGCCCTTCGGAAAGGCTGGATTATCCTTCCAGGTGAGCGTATCGGGCATCACCCGGACCTCGGTATTTTGGGCTATTGCCGGAATGGAGAGCGCAATCAAACCGGTCGCCGTTAGCAGCAACTTTTTCATGCGAGTTCCTCCCAAGCTGTATGCAGCAAGAGACGCAAATCGCAATGGGCGGTCAGTTATGGGGACTGGAGTGAAGCCTCGCGCCACAATGTTGCGTGCGTCACGCGAGAAAAACTACATCATCAGCGAAGAGCGAACCACAAGTCAGAGATGCTGACTTAATAGGTTGCCAAAGAGGTCGGTGTCCGCTTTGGGTCCTTCGCATCGTACGGTTCGACGCCAATGACCCAGACGAACATCTTTCCTGTCAACCGGGCTCGCTGCAGCTCTTCGTTCGCCAGGTTGTTAAGACTCGATTCAGCTTAAAGGAACATCATCGGCTAGCTGAACCTGGGTCACACCATGCAAGACCGCGAGCCGAGTACCTTTGAGAGCATCTGGTCGGGGAATGTGGTTGACGGCCGAGGGCCGGAGCAGCCGACGAGTTCGTGGGATTTTCTCGGGCCCGATCGCGAGGACATACTGGTGGTGCGGGAGTCATTTCGCGACCGGGCGCGCAACGCGTTGCTGGTCACCGTCGCCGTGGCGGCAAGCTTTGGGCTCGGATGGGCTGGCGGCCTGAGTTGGCCCGAGTTGGCAGGCACGCTTGGCCTTGAAGCCGTTGCGCAGAAGGAAGCACCCGCGCCGCGCATTGCTGAAGCACGGTCGAGCGGCAAGATTGAAGGCACCCGGAAGACCGCATCCACCTCGGACTCGCCCGCCATTGTCGGAAGCATTCCCAAGCCGTCCGCCGTGTTGTCGGCCAGCGCACGCCCGTCTGCGGGCCTGGCCTCCCAGGCAAATGCGAGCCCATCGGCGATTGCGATGCGGCCGCAGCCTTTGGTGGCGGCGCCGGAAACGAAGCCGACCACCATTTCCGGCTGGACGGTTGTCGATGTTCGGGATGGGACCGCCGTCCTCGAAGGTCCCGACGGTATCAGGATGGCCGCTCGCGGCGACACCATTCCCGGAATCGGACGCGTCGAATCGATCGTGCGCTGGGGCGGCCGCTGGGTCGTTGCCACCGCCAGCGGCCTGATTGCGACGCCCTGACTGAGTTCCCGACCTAGTTCGTGTTGATGCGGAAGCGCAGCGTTTTCGCGCCGACGAACGACACGAAATCGCCCTGCCGCTTCCAGGTGCCGGCCTCGGCGAGCGCTGCGATCAATTCGTCATCCTGCTGCGCGCGATCCGGCGGACAGGGCCGGTTCTCCATCGCGCCGGGAACGAAGATCACGGTGTTGCCGGCGACCGAAAACTGGCCCTTGCCGCCCTTGCACCAGAGTTCCAGCACCACCTCACCCTTGTCGCCGATCTCCAGGTTGGGGATTCGCTTCGAACCGCGCTGACGGTCCACGTCGAGTGTCATTTCGGACCCGAACGGAAAGCCGTTGTCGGCGAGCGCCGGGCTGAAGTGCAGTGTGGTGGCCATCAGCAAGAGCGAAGCGGCGCCTGCACGGGCCGTACGTACGAATGAAATCATGTCCCCTCTCGAAAATACCCGACCTACCGCGCCGCGCGCCGTTCTATTGAACGGCGAGGTGATTGGCTAGGGCGGGATGTCACCGCCAGACACATCGAAAGCCGGCCCATCCTGCGACAGGTCGGTGTTCTTAACTGGTCGTGCCGCAACGTGACGCGATCCGTGGGACAAGTGAGGTCAGCACGCTGGTAAGGCTCCCTCCCCGTCGGCACGTCCCTGACAAATCGTGCGGCCGATGGGTTGACCAGTTAGCGGGAACAACCTTGGAAAAGAGGGGTTGGGCAGCCTTGGCACTGGGCAGCCTTGGCACCGCCAACGCTCACAACCTCGCGAAGTTCGATGGCCGCCGCCCCTCGCCCTCACAGCCATGCTAGGGTCTAGCCGAGGTGCGACAAGCCGCCGCAGGCAGGCGAAATCCATAACCTAGTAGTAGGCCTGGTTCCTCCATCCTTTCAGTGCGTTAGACCCCATTTTCCGGAGACGGTGATCTGTGAACAATATCCGCTCGACGCTCGCCACCGTGTGGCGCATCTCCGCCCCCTATTTCCGCTCCGAAGACAAATGGGCCGGCCGTGGCCTGCTGGCCGCGGTGATCGCGATCGAGCTTGCGATCGTCGGCATCAACGTTCTGATCAATCAATGGAATGCCCGCTTCTACAACGCGCTGCAGGATCGCAACTGGGACTCCTTCGTCAGCGAGATCATCTATTTCTGCGTCGTTGTCAGCATCTTTGTCGTGCTGGCGGTCTATCAGCTCTATCTCAATCAATGGCTGCAGATCCGCTGGCGGCGCTGGATGACCGCGCAGTATCTCGGTGACTGGCTGCATCAGGCCAATCATTATCGGATGCAGCTTCAGGGCGACGCGGCCGACAACCCCGACCAGCGCATGACCGACGACGTCAAGCTGTTCGTCGATCGCACGCTCAACATTGGCCTGGGATTGCTGAACTCGATCGTTACGCTGGCATCCTTCGTCGGCATACTCTGGGTACTTTCGAACGCCGCGCCGCTGCATCTGTTTGGTCAGGACTTTGCGATCCCAGGCTACCTGGTCTGGGGCGCATTGATCTATTCGGTGCTCGGCACCATCCTGACGCATCTGATCGGCTGGCCGCTGGTGGGCCTCGATTTCCGGCAGCAGCAATATGAAGCGGATTTTCGGTTCAACCTGGTGCGCGTGCGCGAGAATTCCGAGCAGATCGCGCTGCTGCACGGCGAGCAGGCCGAGCGTGAGCGCCTGCTCGTTCGCTTCAGACGCGTGGTGGAGAACTGGCTCGCCATCATGAGCCGGACCAAGAAGATAACGGCGTTCACGGCGAGCTACAATCAGGCTTCAGTGGTCTTTCCCTATGTGCTGGTGGCACCGGCCTATTTCGCGGAGAAGATTCAGCTCGGCGGCATGATGCAAACCGCATCGGCGTTTTCGAACGTGCAGGGCGCACTGTCGTTCTTCATCACCATCTATCGCCAGTTGGCGGAGTGGCAGGCCGTGGTCAACCGCCTCGACGGGTTCGAGGCTGGCATCGTGGCGGCGGGCGAACTGGCAACCCGCGATGACCGGATTCACGTCACCAAGGCGGGCGAAGGCGCCATCGACCTCAGGGGCCTGACGCTACGTCTGCCGAACGGAACACCGCTGGTGAACGCAGATGGATTCAGCCTTCGCAGGGGCGAGCGCACGCTGGTGACCGGCCCGTCCGGCTCCGGCAAATCCACGCTGTTCCGCGCCATCGCCGGCATCTGGCCTTTCGGCTCCGGCTCGATCGCCGTGCCTGCCGGGGCGACATTGATGATGCTGCCGCAGCGGCCGTATTTCCCGACCGGAACGCTACGGGCCGCGGTCGAATATCCGGCCAAGGAAGGGGCGTTCACGAGCGGCCAGATCAGCCAGACGCTCGAATTGGTCGGGTTGCCGAAGCTAGCGTCGCAACTCGATGAACACGGCCATTGGAATCGGACGCTGTCGCTCGGCGAGCAGCAGCGACTTGGATTGGCGCGGGCGCTGTTGCATGTGCCGCAATACCTGTTCCTCGACGAGGCGACGGCGTCACTCGACGAACCTTCGGAAGCGGCGCTGTATCGCCTGCTCGAGGCGAAATTGCCGGCGACCACCATCATCTCGATCGGCCATCGTTCGACGCTCGATGTCTTCCATGATCGCAATGTCGTGCTTGCCCGAGCGGGAGACGGATTCGCGCTTCAGGACAGCAAGCGCGCCGCTGTGTCGTAGCCATGTAGCCCGTTTCCTACAGCCAGCGCCGCGGCCATGGCTGGCGGCGCACCCAGCGGTGCCAAACCCAGGAGAAGGCGGTCAACAGCAGCGCGCCGGCCAGCACCGGCGCGAGCAGGAACGTCCAGGGCAGATTGCCTGAGACCACCAGCAGCGGGTTGATGCCTGCCGGCGGGTGAAAGGTCCCGGTGACGTACATCGCCAGGATCGAAAGGCCGACGGCGGCGGCCGCTGCCCAGGCCTGCGGTCCCGTCAGCTTCAGCACGGCGAGGCCGACCAGGGCCGACACCACATGACCGCCGATCAGGGCGCGCGGCTGCGCCGGCGCCACGTCAGGCGATCCGATCACCAGCACGATCGAGGTGGCGAACGGAATCACCGCAAGCGGATAATGCGCGGCGAACGAAAACCACTCCATGACGCCGATCGCAATCGCGCCGCCGAGGCCCGCGACCGCGCCGGCCAGAATGTTGCGGTGATCGTTGCGGGAGATCGCCCGATACGCCGCGCGCCGCCAATCCCGTTTCATCTGCACCACCCAAAAGAAAAGGGGCGGCAGATCGCTCTGCCGCCCCCTCGTCTTCGACAGGAAGATCTTACTTCAGGTTGGTCATCGCGGTCAGGTCAGCCGAGAGCTTGACGATGCCGGCCGCACCGCACCACTTGGAGCCGACGCCAGACGGATTGATTGGCGTGAAGCTGCCGTTGAACGCCGCGGTATGGTCGCTCGTGAAGGCGTTACAATCACCCTGCGACAGGTTGGTGTCGGAGTAGCGGAAGTCCAGCGTGAAGACCTTGTAGGTGAAGCCGATGCCGATGTTCCAAGTGTTGTAATCGGCATAGTCGATGCCATTCGGAAACGCGGCCACACCGTAGAAGGAGTCGGAGGTACCGAGCCACTGACGACCGAATTCACCGGACACATACATGCCGATGCCGCTGGCGCCGAACCAGGCGCTCGGCGCGATCGCCTTGCCGACGATCGAGGCATAGGTGCCTTCGGCGCCGGTGTTCAGGAAGCTCGGCGTATAATAGACGTTACCGCCGAGCGAGAAGTTGTCGTTGAAGGTGTAGTTCACCTTGCCATAGACCTCGAAGAAGCTGAGGTCCTTCTTGATGACGTTGGTGTTGAGCAGGGCATTGACCTGGCATTCGTTGCTGAGCGGCACGCCCGCAGTGTCAGTTGCCGCACCGTAGTGGCAGGTGCCACCCGGATAGATGTAGCCCCAGGCACCGACGTCGAAGGCGAAGGCACCCAACGTCGCGCGGACACCGCCGTAAGCGTCAACTTCAGCCGCGGCACGGTTGGGGAAGGAGATGCTCGCAGCGCCGAGGCCAACATAGAGCTGGACGTCCTTGGTGACGTTGAAGCGCGGCTCGAAATAGGCGTTGACCGACGGCTTGTGGTTGGACTGGGTGATGCCGCGGAAAATGTAGTCGTTGGTGATCCCGGCGCCGAAGGCGATATCCCAGGGATCGAACGCGACCGGCGGCGGCGCCTTGACGGCCTTCACCCGCAGATCCGCGGCGAGAGCCGAACCGGACACCATTGCCAGCGCCGTTGCTAACAAAGCCACTTTCTTCATATCGATCCCCATCACCCTTCTTGACAGTCCGGTTCCGGCGCCCCCCGGGCAAGCGATAACCAACTGCGGCCAAATGTCTTAACGTGGTCACAGAGTGGGCCGCGCCGTCATGGTCGTGAAGCAAAAAAGTCAAGCACGTGCCGCCTTTTTAGGCGTTTAGGCCATTTCCAGAAATGTTCTCGGCGTGTGTTGCATTCTCACAACAATTTTACGGGTTTCCTGATTACCCAGCGGGGTACGGAGCCGGGCAAACGCGGCACCGGTGACACACCAGAGAGCAGCTCTCACGAATCAACCTCCCCGTGAAAATACCGCTTCGGTCGCTTCTCCAGTCCCAACGAAAAGGCCGCAGCGGGTGGGACGCTGCGGCCTCTGGAAATATCCGGTCTCGGCGAGCGAGCTAGTGCTGATCGCCGCCGTTGGAGGAGCCCGATCCCCATGACGGGTTGGACGGCTCCGGAGAAGCCCAGCTCGGCGCAGGCGCCGGTTCGGGCTCTGTCATCGCCGGCTGCGGCTGCGGAGCGGCGGGCTTGGCAGCCGCCTTCCTTTTCTTGGCCGGGCTCTTCTTTGCAGCCTTTTTCGGTGCGGCCTTTGACTTCTTGGCCGCCTTCTTGGCGGATTTCTTCGCCGACTTCTTGGCGCCCTTCTTCGCTGATTTCTTGGCAGCCTTCTTCGCCGACTTCTTGGCGGACTTCTTCTTCGCCGCTACGGCCTTCTTGGCCTTTTTAGCCTTCTTCGCCTTCTTACTCTTCTTCGCCATCGTGGTCCTCCTGTTGCGCTTGTCCATGCTGTCGAGCGCTTCGATAATCCGCAGGCTAGACCGGGGCGACACTTCTTCGAAGTGCCCTCCCGCTCCATCCTTGTCTGGGCATGATCTCCGGGCGCGACGCTTAAGCGCCTGTCCCGAGGAAAACCGGATGCCGATCCGCTGTCGAGACGCGGAGCAGGCTTACCGGATCATGCCCTAGGGCCGATCGATCAATTCAATCCTGGCCTGGGACCTCCCGTCGCCCAATCGAGAAGCTCAATCGTGTGCACCACAGGAACTGACGTACCGCCGGCAATTTGCACCATGCACCCAATATTGCCCGCAGCGATCATGTCCGGTTTGACTGTCGCAATGTTGGCGACCTTTCGATCACGCAACCTGCTCGCAATGTCGGGCTGGAGAATGTTGTAGGTCCCCGCCGAACCGCAACACAAATGGCTCTCAGGTACATCTTTCACCACGAATCCATTCTTGGAAAGCAATTCTTTCGGAAGGGCTGTGATTTTCTGTCCATGCTGCAGCGAACAGGCCGAGTGATAGGCCACCGTCACGTCGCCTTTCTGGCTCGATGGCGTGAGCGCGATGCCGGCGAGATACTCGGTGATATCCTTTGCCAGCGCAGAGATTTGCGCTGCAGGGCTAGCGAAATCGCGATCCTCGCGCAGCATGAAACCATAGTCCTTGATGACCGTGCCGCAGCCCGAGGCCGTGATCAGGATGGCGTCGAGGCCGCCTTGTTCCGCTTCCTTTTTCCACACCTTGATGTTGGCCCGCGCCCGCGCCAGCGCGTCGCCGTCCTGCCCGAGGTGGTGGGTGAGCGCGCCGCAGCATTGCTCGTCCCTGACCAGGACGACCTCGATGCCGTGGCGCGTCAGGAGATTGATGGCGGCCTGGTTGATGCGCGGCGCCAGCACCTGCTGGGCACAGCCCTGCAATAGGGCGACCCGCCCGCGCTTCGCGCCCTGGGCCGGAAACACGCTGCCGCCCGAGGGGCCCGGCGACGGAAGGCGTGTTGGCGCAAGCGCCAGCATCGCCTTGATTCGCCGCATCAGGCCGGGGGTCGCGGCCGGCTTCGCCGGCAGCAGGGCCGCGAACGGACGGGCGAGCCGCGCCATGATCATGCTGGCGCGAAACAGCTCCGGCCGCGGCAACACGAGCGCCAGCACCGCGCGCAAGGCCCGCTCGGTCAACGGCCGCGAATAGTCGCGCTCGATCCGGACCCGCGCCTGATCGACCAGGTGCATGTAGTGCACGCCGGACGGACACGTCGTCATGCAGGCGAGGCAGGAAAGGCAGCGGTCGATATGCTTGACCACCTCCGCCGTCGGCGGGCGGTCCTTTTCAAGCATCTCCTTGATCAGGTAGATGCGCCCGCGCGGGCTATCGAGCTCGTCGCCGAGCAGCACATAGGTTGGACAGGTCGCGGTGCAGAAGCCGCAATGCACGCAGGCGCGCAGGATCTTGTCGGCTTCGGCGATATCGGGATCGGCCAGTTGCGTAAGTGAGAATTCGGTTTTCATGACGCTGATACCCTCACCATCCGGCCGCGGTTGAGGATGATCTTCGGATCGAAGCTGTGGCGCACGCGCTCGCTCAGCGCGGCGATGCCGCCGGATTGCGGATGGAAGACGTCGACAGTTCGCCTGGTCTCTTCGGACGCGCGGATCAGCGACGCGTGGCCGCCGGCCGCCCCGACCCGCTGACGCACCATCGCGGCCAGCGCGTCCGGCCTGGGCGGCAAGGCCGCCCAGATCAGGCCGCCGCCCCAATCATAGATCACGTCGCCCCCGGTCTCGCGCGCCAGCGCCTGTCCGAGCGCGCCGCCGGATGCCGGCGGACAGACGATCCGCCACACCGGCCAGGCGCCGAGCGCGCCGTTTGCGGCGAAAGGTTCGACGTCGCGGATCGCACTCCAGAGCGTTGCCGAGGCAGCGTCCTCAAGCATTTCCACCGACCCGAACGGCGCAAGCGTTTTGCCCAGCGAAGTGGCGCGGTCCGCGACCGAAGCCGCGATGCCTTCGAGCCGCAATAACGTGACCGCCCGCCCCTGAGAATCAAAATCCGCAAGCGCGCCGGTCGCAGGGCGGAACGCCGAATTCGGCAGGTGCGCCGCGCCCGAGACGTCAAACGGCGAGCCGAGTGCTGTGGTCATCGCCCGGTTCGCGGCCACATCGTCGAGGCCTGCGAGCACCAGCGTGCGCTCGCTCTCAGGCTTCGGCATCACCTTCAGCGTGACTTCGGTCATCACCGCCAGCGTGCCCCAGGACCCCGTCAGGAGCTTGCAGAGATCGTAGCCGGTGACGTTCTTCACCACCCGTCCGCCAGTCTTGAAGCTGTCGCCGAAGCCGGACACCGCATGCGCGCCCAGCAGGTGATCGCGGGCGCCACCGGCCTTGATGCGGCGCGGACCGGCGAGACCTGAGCCGATCATACCGCCGATGGTGCCGTTGCCGGATACGCCTGTCAGTGCCGACGTATCGATCGGCTCGAAGGCGAACTGCTGGTTCTTGGAATCGATCAGCGACTGCACGTCGGCGAGCGGGGCGCCGGCCTGCACCGTGATGATCAGCTCGTTCGGCTCGTAGGCGCTGACGGCATTCAGCGCCGACACATCGAGCACGGCATTGGTCGTCATCGGCTGGCCGATGCCACGCTTGGTGCCATGGCCGACGACCTCAAGCGGCTGCTCGCCGGCGATCGCCGCCCGCACGACCTCCTCGACGTCCTTGGCGTCACGAACTCTTAGCGTGTCCACGGCGCACCTGAACTGCACATTGCATGCATGGCGTGACCGCGACCGATCGTCGCCCGCGGTTTGCTGATACAGAGTCGCTGCCTCTCTCCGGTCAACGCCCGGGGCTTACCCCTCTCCCCAACCTCGAGAGCGAGCTTTGCTCGCCTCGGACCCCGCAAGGGGGGAGGGAGCCCATCCGCCCGTGCGTCCCTGACGAGTCGCGATACTCCTGCTCGCTCACAGGACGCTCGCGCTGTGAGGCAAAGTGAGGTGAGCACGCTCATCAGGCTCCCTCCCCCCTTGCGGGGGAGGGTTGGGGAGAGGGGTAAGCGGCACGGGTGGTGCTCATGAGAGCCCCCATCACGTCTGCAACCATCTTTGAAGTTCATCACTAAAATCTCGGCAAATCCGGAAACGCCAGTCTGCCGGCGTGCACATGCATACGGCCGAGTTCGGCGCAGCGATGCAGCGTCGGGAATACCTTTCCGGGGTTGAGCAGGCCCTGCGCGTCGAAAGCGCATTTCAGGCGCTGCTGCTGGTTGAGGTCTACTTCCGAAAACATCTCGCCCATCAAATCGCGCTTCTCGATGCCGACGCCATGCTCGCCGGTGAGCACGCCGCCGAATTCGACGCAGGCCCGCAGGATGTCGGCGCCGAAGGCTTCCGCCCGCTCGATCTCGCCAGGCTTGTTGGCGTCGTAAAGGATCAAGGGGTGCAGATTGCCGTCGCCGGCGTGAAACACATTGGCGACGCGCAGATCGTATTTCGCCGAGAGGTCACGGATGCGCGCGAGCGCCTTCGGCAGCGCGCCGCGCGGAATCGTGCCGTCCATGCAGAGATAGTCGGGCGATATCCGCCCCACCGCCGGAAACGCCGCCTTGCGGCCGGCCCAGAACAGATTGCGCTCGGCCTCCGACGTCGAAATCTGGCAGCTCGTCGA
This sequence comes from Bradyrhizobium sp. AZCC 1719, assembly GCF_036924525.1. NCBI lineage: Bacteria > Pseudomonadati > Pseudomonadota > Alphaproteobacteria > Hyphomicrobiales > Nitrobacteraceae > Bradyrhizobium > Bradyrhizobium sp. AZCC 1719. Next base: position 599,326 of record NZ_JAZHRU010000001.1, read on the forward strand.
GCCGCAGCCTTGCGCGATCGCCTCGACCCGCTTGATCAATTCGTCGACCTCGACGCTCGGACCGTCGAGCTCGATGATCAGAAGCGCCTCGACATCGAGCGGATAGCCGGCGTGGACAAAAGCTTCGGCGGCGTGGATCGCCGGCTTGTCCATCATTTCCATGCCGCCGGGAATGATGCCCGCGCCGATGATGCGTGCCACGCATTCGCCGGCGGCCTCGACCTCGGCGAAGCCGACCATCAGGGCGCGGGCCGTCTCCGGCTTCTGCAGGATTCGCACCGTGATCTCGGTGATGACGCCGAGCAGACCCTCCGAGCCGGTGATGATGCCCATCAAATCGTAGCCGGAATTTTCGGCGGCCTTGCCGCCGATGCGCAGGATCTCGCCGGACATCAGTACGATCTCGCAAGCGAGCACGTTGTTGGTGGTCATGCCGTATTTCAGGCAATGCACACCACCCGAATTCTCCGCGACATTGCCGCCGATCGAGCAGGCGATCTGCGAGGAGGGATCGGGCGCGTAGTAGAAACCGGCATGCGCCACCGCCTGGCTGATGGCGAGGTTGGTGACGCCGGGTTCGGTGACCACCACGCGGTTGTCGAAATCGATCTCGCGGATGCGCTTGAACTTGCCCAAGCCCAGTAGCACGCCGTCCACGAGCGGCAGCGCGCCGCC